>JBDNCP010000047.1:0-29791 GCA_046719575.1 Cyanobacteriota bacterium | reverse complement strand
CCGGGGTTCAACTCCGCTCAACCCCGCAACGATTGCGTGCTGAGCGAAGTCAAAGCACCCCCTGCTCATCCATCATTCAAGCCCTGTCAGACCAGTAGGTTGGGTTAGCGTCAGCGTGACCCATTGCTCAACTTGGCTACTCGATAAAGTGCCAGATGCAGGGATAGCGATAGGGACGCTCTAGGTTTGTGGCAGACTGCACCATTGCAATGATCGGCATAATGATGCTCACGATAATCAGCCCGATCAGCAGCGGAATGCCAATCAGCACAAACGACAGCACAAAGAAGATGATTCCCCAAATCAGCACCGTCAGATAAAAATTGATGGCTTCCTTGGCGTTGCCTTGCACGACGGGATCTTCGGACACCAAGAGAAACACAATCGGCACAGCAACCGATACCAACGAGTAGCTAATCAACTGCGATCCGTGACACAGAACAGAGTAAAGCTTTCGTTTTTCTGAATCAGTCATGGGTGTGAAGAGTCGAGTCAGGGGTACTATTAGCTCCACCAGATGAGACGGCTTTTCCGGCGATCGCCCACGATTCGGATGAGCTTGCTACGATGAAGGTTGCTTGCTGTATTTGCTTCTTATTTGCTTCTAGATATTTGCTTTTGAGTCTTTGCTGGCATGACCACCGACCTCCAAACCGAAATCGCTACTGCCGTTGACCGACGGCGCAACTTTGCAATTATTTCTCACCCCGACGCAGGGAAAACCACGCTGACGGAAAAGCTGCTGCTGTATGGAGGTGCAATCCACGAGGCGGGTGCGGTCAAGGCCAAGCGGGCACAGCGCCACGCCACCTCCGACTGGATGGAAATGGAGCAGCAGCGGGGCATTTCTATCACCTCCACGGTGCTGCAATTTGACTACAGCGGCTACACGATCAACCTGCTAGACACACCCGGCCACCAGGACTTTAGCGAAGACACCTACCGCACGCTGGCCGCCGCCGACAACGCCGTGATGCTAGAAGACGCGGCTAAGGGTCTGGAACCACAAACCCGCAAACTGTTTGAGGTGTGCCGGATGCGGGGGATTCCCATCTTCACCTTTTTCAACAAGCTGGATCGGCCGGGGCGCGACCCGCTGGAGCTGATGGACGAAATCGAGCAGGAGTTGGGCTTGCAAACCTACCCGGTGAACTGGCCCATCGGCATGGGCGATCGCTTCAAAGGCGTTTACGACCGTCGCAAGCGGCAAATTCACCTGTTTGAGCGCACGGCCCACGGCAGCCGCGAAGCCAAAGATACGGTGGTGGATCTAGGCGATCCGCGCATTGAGGATTTGCTAGAGCAAGACCTCTATTACCAGTTCAAAGAGGAACTGGAACTGCTCGATGCAGCGGGCACAGAATTTGACCTAAAGCAGGTTCACGCAGGCAAGCTAACCCCCGTATTTTTTGGCAGCGCCATGACCAACTTTGGCGTGGAGCTATTCCTAGAATCATTTTTGGACTATGCGCTAAAGCCCGGTTCGCGCCGCAGCAGCCAGGGCGAAATTGATCCGACCTACCCCGACTTTTCGGGATTTGTGTTCAAGCTGCAAGCCAATATGGACCCCAAACACCGCGATCGCATTGCGTTTATTCGCGTCTGCTCTGGCAAGTTTGAAAAAGATATGGTGGTGAGCCATGCCCGCACGGGCAAGACGGTGCGCCTGTCTCATCCGCAAAAGCTGTTTGGTCAGGGGCGACAGTCGCTCGACGAGGCCTATCCTGGCGACGTGATCGGTCTGAACAACCCTGGGATGTTTGCCATTGGTGACACCATCTACAACGGCAAAAAGCTGGAATATGAGGGCATTCCGTCTTTTTCGCCAGAACTCTTTGCCTATTTGCGAAACCCCAACCCCAGCAAGTTCAAACAGTTCCAAAAGGGCGTGAACGAACTGCGGGAAGAGGGCGCAGTGCAGATCATGTATTCCACCGATGAGTCAAAGCGGGAGCCGATTCTCGCCGCTGTCGGGCAACTCCAGTTTGAAGTGGTGCAGTTTCGTCTGCGAAATGAATATAACGTAGACAGTATTCTCGACCCGCTGCCCTACAGCGTCGCTCGCTGGGTCGGCGGCGGCTGGGAAGCGCTGGAAAAAGCGGGTCGCCTGTTCAACACGGTGACGGTGAAAGATAGCTGGGGCCGCCCGGTGCTGCTGTTCAAAAACGAGTGGAACTGTCAGCAGGTGGAAGGCGAGCATCCGGCGCTAGATTTGCGGGCGATCGCCCCGGTCGCGTCGGGTCAGAAACCCGCAGCGGTGTAGTTGCAGCGGTATTGCAGCAGT
The DNA here is from genome assembly GCA_046719575.1 of Cyanobacteriota bacterium. GTDB lineage: Bacteria > Cyanobacteriota > Cyanobacteriia > Elainellales > Elainellaceae > Thermoleptolyngbya. The sequence goes on along the minus strand of JBDNCP010000047.1, from coordinate 27,507 downwards.
ATTACAGCAGTGTTGCAGGGCGATCGCTGCCTGATTCCGGCAAGATTGGGTGCAATTTCCGTATTTTCTGGGAAGCTTAGAGGCAAGTTGCGCTTTTCTCTGGGCCCGTTTGCGAATAGCCCCTATGCTTGGGTTAGGGACTGTGTAACTTTCTCTAACGTTGATTCTTCTGAACGGAGCTACGAATGAAGTTGCTAGAAGCCCGTAAGCGCTTGACTGGCAATCTAAAATCGCAAATCCAAAATCAAGAATCGACATCACGCAGTATTAGCGCAGCATTTTGACGAGCCTTTGAGCTTGAATCAGCCTTTGGGCTGGATGATCCTTTGAGCTATGCCAGCGAGGAGCGGATATGAGCGAGCGGTCAAGATTGCCTGTATCGTCCGGTTCCACGGGCGCAGCGGCGCGGGCGCTGCTGGATGCGGGGCTAGCGGCGCTGAAGCGGCAGGAATATGGCACGGCGATCGCCCATTTGGAGAGCCTGTTTCGCACGCCCGCCGAGCGCTCGGTGCAGCTTAAGGCACGAATGGGGCTGGTGATGGCCTACGAAAAATCGGGCAACGTGCAGGAGGCGATCGCCCTCTGCCAAACCCTCAGCAACAGTTCCCACCTGCAAACGCGGCGCTGGGCTGCCAAAGCGCTGGCCGAAATCGCCCAACGTCATCCCGAAGCGGCTGAACCTGCTGCGGCATCGGCACAGTCCCTAGAAGCCTCGCCGCCTGCTGCCGGCCCTGCGGCAGACGATGACCTCGCTGCGGGGCTAACTCGCACTTCTGGCAGTCGCCCCCGCCGCAGCCCGCCGCAGCCTGCCCGTCGTCCTATTTCTGCATCGGCCAGTCCTCCGCCAGGTGAAACAGCAATTATCCCCGTCCAAACCGCGCCTATCGACTGGCGGCTGGCCGGCCGTGCCCAAAAGTGGTCGCCGCTGCCAATGGTCGATCGAGCCGGACTGTGGGCGCTGGGTCTGGGAACGGCGATCGCCCTGTTTGCGCTGCTGCGGGGGCTGCTGCTGCTGGCGTTTTGGCTGTTTAACCACACCCTCGCCCGCATCACCTTTCCCATCGACCTGCGGTATTACGGCATCTACCGCGACCCAGCGGCGATGGTGCTACTGGGGCTGCTGGGACTGGCGATCGCCCTGCCTTGGCTGATGACGGCCCTACTTCGCTGGGCCTACCAGATGCAGCCGCTGGCCATAGAAACCCTAGAACAAGCCAGCCCCGAAGCCGCCCGCGTGCTAAAGCGAATCTTTGGACAACAGCAGCGACCCTTGCCCAAGCTGGCGCTATTGCCCACCGACGCGCCGCTGTTGCTGACCTACGGCTCTCTGCCCCGCCTGTCGCACTTGGTCGTGAGTCGGGGACTGTTGGCGCAGCTTCAGGATGACGAAATTGCGGCGCTAGTAGCTGGCGAAATCGGGCATTTGCAGCACTGGACATCGGGCGTGATGTCGCTTGTTGTGCTGGTGGGACTGCTGCCCCATCTGGCCTATCGAGCGCTGGGCCAATGGGGCGATTGCCAGCGCAATTCGATTTTACGGACGCTGGCAATGACGGGTTCGCTACTCTGCTACGGCATTTTCTGGCTGTGTCGGGCGGTAGGGCTGTGGTTTTCGCGGCGGCGGTTGGTCTATAGCGATCGCACGTCGGCAAACTTGACGGGCAATCCCAACGGACTCAGCCGCGCCCTGCTGAAATGCAGCCTGGGGCTGTCGCAAGCCGTCGCCCAGCAACGCCACACCAGCCCGCTGCTGGAGAGCTTGGAACTGCTCATGCCCGTCGGCATCAAAACCTCGCTGACCCTGGGCAGCCTCTACGCCCAGCATCCCAGCCCCGACCTGTTCCAGTGGGATTGCCAAAACCCCCATCGCCACTGGCTTTCTGTCAGCAATGCTCATCCGCCGCTGGGCGATCGCCTCCAGCACCTCAGCCGCTATGCCCAGCACTGGCGCTTGTTTTCCGAGCTAGACTTGCCGCCTGCGACCCCGCCTCGTCTGTCTTGGAAAGAGCGTCGCCCGCTGCTGCTGCAAGCTGCGCCATACGTGGGATTGGGCATTGGGCTGGCGATCGCCCTGCTCCTCTGGCTGATCGGCGGCGTTGCCACCCAGTTCAACTGGCGAGGGCTGATCTGGATGTGGGGCGATCGCCCACTTTTGCTGGGTTGCAGCTTGCTGGGCTTTAGCTTTGGCACCTTTTGCCGCATTAACCCCTTCTTTCGTGACATTCCCCGCACGGCTCCGGCAGATCTGTCCTTGGTGGATTTAATGCAATCGCCCGCCCCGATTCCGCTGCCGGGGCAACCCCTGCGCCTGCGCGGAACGCTGCTCGGCCAGCGCGGCATCTGCGCCTTGCCCAGCCAGGATTTGCTGCTCCAGTGCGAAACGGGGCTAATTCGGCTGCACCACACGCCGCGCCTAGGACCGCTGGGCAGCCTGCTGTCTCCCAGTCGCCACCCCAGCGGGCTGATCGGCCGCCCCGTCACCGTCACGGGCTGGTTTCGCCGGGGCGCAACGCCCTGGATCGACATCGAAACCATTCAAACCACCCAGGGCGCAACCTGCCGCAGCGAACACCCCCTCTGGTCTACGATCGTGGCGATCGCCGCTGCGCTTTGGGGCGGCTACGTTATCCTCACAGGTATTTAGGTTAGGACTTACGCTCAAATCCCAGATCACTGCCCGTGCCCGCGTGAACCCGGGCCAGCTTTTCGTACTTTTTGGCATGGTCGATCAGGTCGGCGGCTTCTGCCTCGCTGAGCGATCGCACGACTTTGGCAGGAATGCCCACCACGAGCGATCGCCCCGGCACGTCCTTCGTCACCACCGCGCCCGCGCCCACAATGCTGCCTGCGCCGACGCGCACCCCATCCAGCACGATCGCCCCAATGCCGATCAAGCAGCCCTGCTCGATATGGGCGCTGTGGATCACGGCTCGATGTCCGACCGTCACGTAGTCCTCCAACACCGTCGGCTGTCCCGGATCGCCATGCAAAATTGCGCCGTCTTGAATGTTCGTACAGCGCCCGATGCGAATCTGCTCTACATCACCGCGCACCACCGCGCCATACCAAACGCTCGCCCCTTCTGCCAGAGATACCTGCCCCACCACCGTCGCACCGGGTGCCACAAACGCCGCCTTGGATAGGTCAGGCCTTAGCCAGGGAAAAGTATCCTTTTGCTGTGAATTTTCCGTGAAACCTGTAGACAAGCTGTAAACTCCGGTCAAATATCTTAAGATTGCTGGTGATTCACACCGTTGCTTCCAGCGAATACCCGTAGAATTGTTTCTAGCATTCTGCTTTTAAAGAGCCTAGAAAAAAAGCCTAGAAAAAAGCCAAAGTTATAATAGAGCCTTGCTGATGCTAGATGGAGACTACGCGGGTCGCGATTTCATGATGAATCCAGCTCTACAGTACCCAATCTTCGGCCCGGAGATTCAGTGTCCCCACTGTCGTCAGACAATTCCGGCATTGACCCTGACCGATACCTATCTATGTCAGCGCCACGGCGCGTTTGAAGCGAATCCGAAAACGGGTGAGCTGATCCACCTCCAGTCTGGACGGCACTGGCGGCAGTGGGACAACGAGTGGTATCGCCAGCATACGCACCCCGATGGCATCCGGTTTGAAATTCATGAAGCGCTCGATCGCCTCTATACCCAGGGCTATCGGGCAACCCGCGTGATCATTGCCCGCCGCTATCAGGATCTCATCAGCACCTATCTAGATCGCAGCGCTCCCTGGCGGGGGCAGGCAGACTCTAGCACGCGCCCGCGTCTCTATGGGCTGCCAGTGGAGTTCAGTCCCGATCCGAAGGAGGAGCCGTGCTGGGACGTGATCAACTTTGACCTGGAGAAAGAGCCGGGTGCGCCGGTGCGCTATCCCTATTTTCGGCTGTTTGAGTAGATTTCTCTGGATTTCTCTAAATAATGCACCCCATGCACCACGCTTCGATTCGCACGGCGGATATCTTTCGGGCGATCGCCTTTTATGAGCGGCTGGGCTTCACGGTTTGCGAACGATTCACCGCAGGCATGACGCTGGGCTGCTGGATGGAGGGATTGGGCGGACGGATCGAGCTATTGCAAGTGCCGCAGCCCCGCGCCACTGCCGATGCCTTTGGCGATGAGCATTACACGGGTTACTATCACCTGTCATTTGACCTGACGGAAGCAGCCGAGAGCCTGCCCGACTGGCTGGAAAATTTGCAGCAGGACTTTGCCCAAGCTGCCGCCGCCGGCCAGGCCGAAGCGCTGAAGGTGCTACTGGAGCCAACCCAACAGATGATTGGCGATCGCATTTATGAAGTGGCGTTTGTGGCGGACGCGGACGGGTTGCCGCTGGAGTTTATCCGGGTGCTGGGGGAGCGGGCAGGCGTGTAGTCGCTGCCTAAATAGTCGCTGCCTAAATAGGCATAAGCCTAAATAGTCATAAATAGTCGCTGCCTAAATAGTCGCTGCCTAAATCGACTTGGGGGCACTCGTTGGGCAACATCCGCAGATAGCGGCGGCACTCGTCGGGCGTAAGCTGGCGCAACGTGCGATCGCGGGCCAGATTCAGCAGTGTTTCCCAGGTTGCCGCCCAGAGATATAGACGGCCGTTGCTAGCCAGCGTGGCGACATAGCTGCCATCAGGATTAAACATGACGCGCTGAATGGTCACGGGTGATTCTGTGGCGGGCCGCAGTTGGGCCTGTTCTGCCCCCGTTTGGGGATTCCACAGGCGAGCCGTGCCGTCGCTGCCAGCGGTGACGAGCGATCGCCCATCAGGGCTAAACTGGGCATCCAGCACTGGGCCTTGGTGGCCGCTCAACACCCTGCGCGGATCGCCCGTCGTGGCATCAGAAATTCGCACGGTGCCATCTTGGGTCGTGGTGACGATGCTCAATCCGTCGGGACTAAAGCTGGCGCTGGTGACCGGAGCGGTGTGGTTGAGTACGCCCTGTCGCCGCCCCGTTTCGGCCTCCCACACGATCGCGGTGCGGTCTGCCCCAGCGGTCACAATCCGCGTGCTGTCTGGACTAAAGCGGGCTGTGGCGATTCGCGAGGCGATCCTGTCGGGAATCGCCCCTTGATGCCCCTTTAGCGTTGCAACCAACTCGCCCGACTCGACCCGCCACAGGCGCACGCTGTCATCGCTGCCTAGCCCCAGCAGCAGCCGATTATCGGGACTCAACGCCAGGTGGTGAATTATCACAGGCTCCGCAGACGGGTTGCCAGCGGCGGCCGTGGCACTCACGGAAAACAGGTGCAGCCGCGTGGTGGCCGCTAATCCGGGTAGATGCTGCCCATTCGCCGACTGAACCCGACGAATCTCAACCTGCCCCCCGCGAGTGGCGATCGCCATTAGTTCCCCGTTTGCGCTCAGCGTAAAGCCCGTCAGCCCAGATCTTGCACCCGCATCTGCAACTCGCGGGGCCCGCGCCGGGTTTTGCTGAAACCGCGACAGAATATGATGGTTGATCGAGCGGCGCTCCGGTTGGTCTGGCTCTTTCCTGGCGATCGCCCCAGAACGAACAGACGGAGATGTTGTTGCATTCGCACTAGTTGGGTTGGTCGCAGGGCGATCGGGCGGCATCCAGGTCTTCAACTGTTGCCAGAGGGCTTTGGGATTGAGCCGATGCAAGTGAATCGCGTCGGGCAACTCCTGAGCTGCGGTTTCAACATCGGGAGCCGTTGATCGATCGGGATAAAAATCCCAGTTTTGCAAGATGCCCTCCGCAGTAACCAGCACTAGACCGAGCGTTCCGGGCAAGGGAGCCGTTGAGTCAAGCAAGCGGTCTACAGGCTCCGCCAGCAGCGCCTCGGCAGAGTCACCCGACTGCTCGGCCGGCAGCAATTTGGGGGGTTGGCCCAAGCCCTGGGGAGCAGCATCGCGCCTAATCGAGAGCAGCGTCCCATTCGCCGGAAGCCCCCATTGTCGGCCGCTGCCCCGTTCGTCGCCTGAGGGGGCGATTTTGCTCCGCAAGGCTGGCGCAATCGCCGCTGGTTGCACCACACCGTCAGGCAGGAACGCGAGCCAAGACACAGCACTCTCTGGAATGGCAATGCTGGGCAATTCTCCACCCGCCTCCGCCGACCACAGGTAAACGTTACCCGCCTCATCGCCGGTTGCCAAGTGGGTTCCCCCAGGGTTGAATTGCAGGTGCGTGACCAAGCTGCGGGGGTTTTGCAAAAGTGCCACAAGCTGGCCCGTGCGCGGGTTCCAAAGTTGCGTGGTTTGCCCACTCACAGTCGCCAACAGGGTTCCTCGCGGGCTAAAGGCGATCGCCCGCACGGTTGGCTGCGAAGATTTTGTAGGCTGAATGAATAGATCTTGCTGCACCTGTCCCGTTTGCAAGTCCCACAATCGGACGGGCTGCCCCGGCGACACCGCCGCCAGCAGGGTTTCGTCTGGGCTGAACTGGAGCTGGCTGAGGGCCGGCAGCCGCTGAGCAGGTGGGGCAAACCCCGTCAGCGTCATTTCTAGCGTGCCCGTCTGGGCATTCCACAGGCGGGCGATGCCATCGGCTCCAGCAGTGGCAATCCACCGGCCGCTGGGGCTATAGGTAGCGTGCAAAATGCCGCCCGTGTAGGGTAACGCCACCTGCTGCTGGAGATCGATGTCGCCCGTGAGCGTGAGGGTGGACGGAGGCGGCGGGGACTGTGCTGCGTCGCCCGTTCCATCAATCGCTGCGGCCTCTGGGGGCGCAGGCTGGGCAGGCATTACCTTCCAAATCTGAACCATGCCTGATTGGCCCGCAATCAGCAGGGATGGCTCCTGGGGGCTAAACTGGAGCATCTGGATGGGCCAATCCTGCGTGAGTTGAGCTACCTGCTGGCCCGTTGCCACCTGCCAGAGGGAGAGCGTGCGATCGCCCACAGTGGCCAGCCAGTCGCCATCCGGACTAAACCGAAGCTGGGTCACAGGCTGGGTTAAAGGCAGCGTTTGCGCCAGGGTTCCCGTATCCACATCCCACAGGTAAAGCTGCGTAGAGGATTTGGCAATCGCCGCCAGTTTCTTTCCGTCTGGGCTAAAGGCAATTTCAGTCACCTCTGCTTTTGCGTGGCCTGGCCAGGTCAACACCCGCAGCGGCTCGGCTGTGGTGTCGGCATAGATGACCTGATCGGGGCTGGCCCACAGGCGAATGCTGCCATCGGCGCTAGCGGTAGCAAGATAGCGGCGATCGGGGCTATAGACCAACTGGCGAATTTCGCCGCGATGCCCTGGCAGCCAGACTTGCAGTCGCAAATCTTGGAGTGCCGCCCGCAGGCTCGACTCGGCTTCGTAGGTTGCGCCTTGAGCCGCCGCCAGTCGGCTGACAATGAGGGCCGCCATCGCGTCTTGGTCTGGCTCTTGCAAAATCGACTGGGCGATCGCCGCCTGCGCCCGCGATGTAGCAATCATGGTCTGGTAATCTTTCTCAGCTTGCGTTTTCACGGTGGCGCGATATTGCCCCACCGCCAGTGCCACCGCCAGTGCCAGAGTAGAGGGCACAGAGACCTTGACCCACAGGGCCTTACGGCGGACTCGACGGTTTTCAGCATCGCTAGCGTTGAGAAATTCACGGGCCAGCGTCGAAAGTTCCTGGGGATAGGTCTTTTGAAAGCTAATCGCATCCTGGAGGCGATCGCCCCCCAGCAGATACTCATGCCGGGTTGGCTTGCCCAGCTTTGCCCACTCCAGCGCTGCCTGCTCAATCCGCCGCTGGCGACGCAGCATCTCGCGGCTGTCGTCTAGCCAGCCCCGCAGCAGGCTCCAATTGCGAATCAGCGCCTCATGCGCCACATCTAGCAATTCTGCCGATGGATGACTCCGCGCCTTGCTCTCTCCGCGATCGCCCTCGTTGCCCCGACTGGTGATCACGAGCTTGCTGGCCACTAGCTTTTCCAGGGTGCGCTCAATTAGCGGCCTTGGAAAAGCTGGGCTGATCAATTCATCCTTAGCAGCCCGACGGCGCGTGTCTTCAGTGCCTTCACCCAGCCGAGTCAGCGTCAGGAAAATGCGCCGCGCCGCTGCCTGCTCGTCTGGCTCCAGACTGTTGTAAAGGTCAGTTGCTCGCTTTTGCAGTGTGCCCCGCACCCCTCCCAGTTCTGTATAGGCATTGAGCGTTAATTTAGAGGGTGCGCCTTGGGGCGATCGCTCACGCTGTTCCCACAGTTCCCGCAGGGTATATTGCAACAGCGGCAATTCTCCTGGTGCCCCAATCACGTCTAGCAGCATCGTGTAGACGAGATTGGGTTCGCAAATCAGCCCAGCCCGCTTAGCAGGGCGAACAATCGTATTTTTAATCTGCTCATAGCTCATGGGCAGCACCCTGAGAATCTGCCGCTTAATTTGAGCCGCCAGCCCCTCATAATGCAGGCACTTGCCAAAAAAATCTGCCCGCAGCACGACCACAATGCTAAAACAGTCCTCTGTCTGGGCCAGGGCGCTGAGCAAACATTGGAAAAACTGCCGCCGCAGGGCCTCTGCCTGAGAGCCACAGCAGAGCGTAAACACCTCCTCAAACTGGTCAATAATCAGCACCATACGCGGGCGGACGGCCCCAGCAGGCAGCATAGACACGGGGCTGGAAATCGAACTGCTGGGCAAACTAGCGCGAACCAGTCGTGCTAGCCCTGTGCCGCCGCTTTGCAAAAAGGTTTCTGCCCGCTGGATTTGCTCTGCCCGCTCAATCTCTGGCGCGTCTGGATCAACAAAAGCGCTGGCCAGGCTTCGCATAGGGTTCTCACCTGGGGTAATCAGCTTGAGCCGCCAGCGATCGCTCCCCGCTAGCCGCTGCCCCCGGCGTAGCTCGTACATCAGCCCCGCCCGCACCAGCGACGATTTGCCGCTGCCCGACGCACCCAGCACCGTGACAAAGGGACTTGTGCGGAGATGCTCTACCAGTTGATGGGTCAATTCTTCGCGCCCAAAGAAGAAGTCCGCGTGTTCTTCCTCAAAACACTCCAGCCCGCGAAAGGGACAAACTTCGGGCTTTTCTAGGGTCTTTTGGAAAACTGGGGAAGTGTTCGTGCCGCAGCGCGTCAGGATGATTTCGCTGCCAGAGTTTTCAAACAAGGGCTGCTGGGGTTCATGCTTGAGGCGATCGCTCACCCAGGCCGTCAAGTAGTGCCCTGTCACAGTGCCCGTGCTGGCGTGGCGCGGGTCTAGCCCTTCCAGCAGCGCTTGAGTTAGCACGCTGTAGTCGCTGCTGAGCGATTCATAGGCGGCTTCATACTCTCGCGAGGCAGCGATAAACAGGCGATCGGTGCCGGCCCGCGCACCGGGGTCTGCCTCTAGCATGTTGAGCAATTCGCCGCTGTGGCAGCAGTCCAAAATCACAATTCGCTGCCGCACCGGACTTTCTTGCAAAAGCCGCCGCAGCCAGTAGAGCGACAGTCCGTAAAACCCAGCATCGGGGTTGGCATCGCTGACTGCGAGATAGCCCTCGTGAATTCCAGCTTCTTTTTGGATGCCATGTCCAGAGAAGTAAAACAGCGCAGTCTGGGGAATGTTGCTGCCTTTGGGCTTGAATAAATTAACCAGCGCGGTTTCTAAATCTCGTAAAAAAATGGGAGTCGATTGACCGATTGTGGGTTGCCCTGCCTGCACAACCTCTGGCAGTCGCTGCACTCGAAATTCGCCGTAGGTTTGCAACATTTGGGCGATCGCCTCTGCATCTCTAGCGGGGGCTTTGAGCGGCTGTAAAAACTGGTAGGCATTAACGCCAACGACGAGTGCATCCCGAGACATGATCCAACTCCTCACACACAACAAACAAGGCTAGCTGTAGCAACTTCAGCGGTGAATTTGACGACTAATATCGCTATGGATAGACACAGAAATAAAACAAGAAGAGCAGCCTAAAATTAGGTGAGAGGAGAAGCATTCTAGGAAGCATTCTAGATTTATCAACCAGATTTGCGACGCGGGTTAAACCCATTTGCAACTACTTTGAAACTGATTAAGTCAACTAGGAGGATTGAGACCGGAATATTCTGGAATATTGTAGTCAAAAGCCAAGAAATAGCTGGGGTAAGTCGTGACAAAACAGCGGCTATCGTAACTTTACAATCTCCGCATTTGAATATTCTCAGTTTCTAAAGTTATCTAGAAGGTTATCTAGAAGGCGGTTATAAACTTGCTTGACCGGAGCGCCATCGCAAAGCCCCTATCGCATGTCCTGACAGGTTGGAGGATCTTTGCCTATAAGAGGAAAGAGTTTATGATCATTCGCGAACCTCACTCACTTCAGAAACGCTACCAAAAGGTCAATCTAGTAAAGCCTGTTAATTAAATCTGTCCATCAAGCCTGTCAACACAAACGCCCAATGGAGTAAGTCAATCCTGCCGAGCTTAAGTCAATCCATGACCCCAAATCCCAATTACTAGACATCACTGGAGATGATGTCATGACTCGGCTTCTTCGAAATAGTCTTTCACGACTACGGAAAACTACGGAATCCGACCGAGTACCAAGTTGTAACAGTCGGGTTTTTCCAAGCTTGCTCACCAAAACGCTCTGAAATCTTCAGATTTCATCACTCACTTTACCCTCCTTATCTTTTCACTTGCGTTTTGTTTTTGCTTCATCGGTCAATACTGCGCCACTCTCAAGAACAAAATCAACTAGGTTTAAAAAAAACTGAATCAGCTTTACCGATCCAACTATAATCAAAATCAAGTTTTAGCAAAAAGAGGGCACAACCCCTCATTTGAAGGCATTTCAACTCTTCGTTGATCAATAATTCATCGGCTCCTTAATGTTTGAAAAACATAGCGTCAATCCGCCAAGCCGCTGAAGGGTTTAGAACAATTCTATTGATTTACATTAGTCGTAGAATTATTCTTAATGTCCCTACGTATTATCTTGGAGTTTCGCTCTCAAGCTCCGGTACAGGGGCGATCGCCCTGCGTATTTTCTCTGAGTTTACTCGTCTGGCATCCATAAAATGCGGTGAAATACAGTGAAATTAAGTAAGGCTTGAATCTTTACGGAAGGTTCGTATGGCGTCTGCATAGGGACGGATGGAGCAATTTTCTCCGCCATTTGTCCGAAGCTGCACTCAACGCTGCGATTGTCGCAATTTTCTTGCTCAATTTTCTTGCTCAATTTTCGGCCTCAACTCTCATGAACTCCCCTACAGCTATTCCCAGATCGGCCCATGCAACCAGACCTGCCATGTAAAATGGGGATGTCGAGTTAGGGGATCGGAAGTTCGATCCGTTGTGCCTATCGAAACGATTTTTGGAAATTTGCAGGGACTCAAGCCCAGCCAGATCAAGCAGTTGCAGCGGCTTTATCACCAGAGACTTCCGGGCGATCGCCTAACGACCCCCGAATTTGCCCAGCGCCTTGCCGCCGTTAGCACCGAGATTGGCCAGCCCGTTTGCGCCTATGTTAATCGCCGGGGACAGGTGATTCGCGTCGGAGTGGGCACTCTGCGACAAACGCAGATTCCGCCACAAGAGCTACCGCGATATGGCGCAGAGCGTCTTAGCGGCATCCGCTGTGTGGCGACGAAATTCAAGCCAGAACCCCCCAGCAGCGCCGCCCTCACCGCAATGGCGCTGCAACGGCTAGATGCGCTGGTGCTGCTGGTGATGACGGGTGAGGGCTTTGAGCGGCGGGGCGGCGGCGCAACGGGGTATATTCGCGAAGCCTATCTGGCCCATCTGATTCCCCATCCTGAAGCCAACTGGACGGTCTCGCCACCCCTCAGCCTCGATCTGGTTAGCCAGCAAGACTTTCTGGAACTCACCGAGGGACTGGAATCAGAATTTCGCCGCGAGTTTGTGGCGCAGCGAGTCGAGGTCGATCACGATCGCGCTCTGCTGGTGGGCGTGATGACTGATAACCTCTCGGCTCAGCAGTTTCAGGCAGGGCTGGAGGAACTAGCGCGGCTGGTGGAAACGGCGGGCGGCGAGGTAGCACAAGTTCTCTCGCAAAAGCGGGCCCATCCCCATCCCCAAACGGTTGTGGGAGAGGGCAAGGTGCAGGAAATTGCCCTCGCTGCCCAGACCGTCGGTGCAAACCTGATTGTATTTGATCGGGATTTGTCGCCTGCCCAAGTGCGAAATCTGGAGGCGCAGATTGGGGTGCGGGTGGTCGATCGAACCGAAGTCATCCTCGACATTTTTGCCCAACGCGCTCAGACCGGGGCGGGCAAACTCCAGGTGGAACTGGCTCAGTTGGAATACACCATGCCCCGGCTGACGGGTCGGGGACGCGATATGTCTCGACTGGGGGGCGGCATCGGCACGCGAGGTCCGGGGGAAACCAAGCTAGAAACCGAGCGACGCGCCATTCAGCGGCGGATTGCTCGGCTGCAACAGGAGGTGAACCAGCTTCAGGCGCATCGGGCCCGCCTGCGACAGCGCCGACAGCATCGGGACGTGCCTTCGGTAGCGGTGGTGGGCTATACCAACGCGGGCAAATCGACGCTGCTGAACGCGCTGACCAATGCCGAGGTATACACCGCTGACCAACTCTTTGCCACGCTCGACCCCACCAGCCGCCGCTTGGTGGTGACGGATGCCGAGACTCAGGAACCTGTTGAGATGGTGCTGACCGACACGGTGGGCTTTATCCACGATTTGCCGCCTTCGCTGGTGGATGCCTTTCGGGCCACGCTGGAGGAGGTCACCGAAGCGGATGCGCTGCTGCATTTGGTGGATTTGTCGCATCCGGCCTGGCAAAACCAAATCCGCTCAGTGATGAAGATTTTGGGCGAAATGCCGATTACGCCGGGGCCGGCGCTGCTGGTGTTTAACAAGATTGATCAGGTGGATGGCGATACGCTGGCGCTAGCCCAGTCGGAGTTTCCGCAGGCGTTGTTTATTTCGGCGGGCGATCGCCTGGGTCTGGGTACACTGCGACAGCGCCTCCTGCAACTGGTTCACTACGCCGTGTCGATGAATGCAGAACTGGGCGAGCTTCCGTCGTCAGATGCTCCTGCCCAGCAGTCTCGTCGTTCTTACGACTTTCCCTAAGGTTTAAGGTGAGATGGGAATGCTCAAGCCTGGGTGAGTGCCTCATCTGGGCTTGATTCTTTCTATGAAAATCGATAAATTCACTAAATCTTTATAAAGAAAATTAAACTTGCCTGGTACTTTCCCAGTAGACATAAGTAAGCATCAGTAAGCATCGGATGGCACCTCGCTTTAGGAGTTTAGTCATGGGTTCAACCAATCAGCCGACAATTTTGGTGACGGGGGGTGCAGGGTACATCGGCTCCCATGCGGTGCTATCGCTCCAGCAAGCAGGATACCAAGTCCTGGTTTTGGATAATTTAGTATACGGACATCGGGAACTGGTCGAAGAGGTTCTGAAAGCGGAACTGATTGTTGGAGAAATTGGCGATCGCCCCCTGCTCGACCAAATCTTTGCCAGTCGCCCTATCGATGCCGTCATGCACTTTGCCGCCTATGCCTATGTGGGCGAATCGGTCAAAGAACCCGCGAAATATTACCGCAACAACGTGGTCGGCACGCTGACGCTGCTAGAAGCCATGCAGGCCGCTGGCATCAATAAGCTGGTGTTTTCCTCTACTTGCGCCACCTACGGCATTCCCAATGTCGTGCCCATTCCCGAAGACTATCCCCAAAACCCCATCAACCCCTACGGCGCAACCAAGCTGATGATTGAGCGGGTGCTGAAGGACTTTGGCACGGCCTATGGCCTGCAATCGGTGATTTTCCGATACTTCAACGCGGCGGGGGCCGACCCCGAAGGACGGCTCGGCGAAGACCACAACCCCGAAACCCACCTGATTCCCCTGGTGCTGCAAACGGCGCTGGGGCTGCGCGATGCCATTCAGGTGTTTGGCACCGACTATCCCACGCCCGACGGCACCTGCATCCGCGACTATATCCATGTGACGGATCTGGCCTCGGCCCATGTGCTGGGCATGGAATACTTGCTCAACGGTGGCGACAGCAATATTTTTAACCTGGGGAACGGCAACGGCTTCTCGGTGAATGAGGTGATTGAGGCGGCCCGTCGGATTACGGGACGCGCCATTCCGGTGAAGGCGTGCGATCGCCGCCCCGGAGATCCGCCCGCTCTGATCGGCAGCGCCGACCGGGCCCGTCAAATTTTGGGCTGGCAGCCGCAGTATAGCCGCATCGACGATATCATTTCCCATGCCTGGGCCTGGCACCTGAAGCGGCATGGAACCCCTGTGGTTGCTCCATAGCCTGCTTTTCATCTCAGGTTTCATGGGGTTTCATGGGGTTTCATGGGGTTTCAGGAAGCATAGCCCAACGTCTTAACCGTAGATTGCAATCAATCTACCCGTCAACCCAGTATTCTAGGCAACAAGGGGCAAAGGACGAGGGAAAAAGTGGGGAAAGTGATGGCGAACAGAGCAGTATGAGTCATGCCACTCGGAGCGATCGCCCTTCGAGTGGCAATTTTTATTGCTTTTTTATTGCTTTGTATTGGCATCATGCTGTATTGGCATCAGGGCGATCGCCAGCAGCTTGTGAGACAAATTGGTGTGAGAACCTGTGAAGTATTTTTTTCTATCGGACGGTTGGATCATCGGGCGCGTGTGGGAATTTGGCGGGCTTTGGGATGAGCGGGCGTGGCGACGGCCACCTCACATCCAGCGAATGCAGCTTTCGATTGTGGAGCGAGGCGAACGCCTCTGGTTGCACCAGGTCGAGGAGGCCGTACTGATGGTGGAAGTGCGCCCATCGTCTACGCTACAACCAGATGGGTCGAGTGCATCAATTGGGCAAGTGGTTCTGAAGCGGCTGATCACGGCGGAGCAGGTGCTAGAACTGCTGTGCGGAGCCGATTTGGAGGCAAAATCATAACTTTGCATCACGCTAGCTTCACTGCGGTCAACTGCGGTCAACTGCGGTCAACTGCGGTCAATAGACTTCTTGCGTGAATCGTGGCGCGGTAACGCCGCGCTACGATTCACACCCTCAAAACAGCATTCATGCAAGAGGTTTAATGTTCAACTTTACGGGTTTCGCTATGACGCTTCCGCCGAGCCAGTCTTCTCTGAGGCACCGATTCTGGGTTTTGCTGCCGTTGATCAGTAGTCTGATCGGTAGCCTGAGCGTGCTGCCCACTGGGCCAGGGCAGAGTGCCCAGGCTCAGGCAATACCGCAGACTGTAGAATCGGCAACCCGCCAGGATGAGGCCGATCGCCTCCTGCGAGAAGGGGTACAGGCTTATAGCGCCAGCCAGTTTGCCACTGCGCTGACCAGATGGCAGGCCGCCCTGGCAATTTATCAGGAGTTGGGCGATCGCCCCGGCTATACAGTGGCGCTGACCAACATTGGCGAAGCGCACCGTAGCTTGGGGCAATATGCCGAGGCCATCGCTGCGTTTGCCCAGGCACTCCCTATTGCCCAGGAAACAGGCGATCGCCGTCGGCAAGGATTAATTTTGGGCAATTTGGGTATCACCTACTATGCAACGGGTGACTATGCCCTGGCTCTGGAAAAGCTACAGCAAGCACAGGCCATTGCTCAATCCCTGGGTGATCGCGAAGGCGTGGCCACTGCTCTGCTCAATCAGGCCATTGTCTATCGGGCGCTGGGGCAGCCAGACGAGGCTGACCGCCGGGTGCGACAGGCCCAGACCGTCGGCAGTGAGGCAGAAGTGGCTCCACAGCCCACCGACGACACAATTACCCAACTGGAGCAAGAACTGCAAATTGCCCGGGAACAGGGCGATCGCCAAGGAGAAGCTGCCCTTCAGGGAACCATCGGCGTGCTATTGCTCAACCAGCGCCAGTATGACCGGGCGATCGCCGCCATACAAAGCCAACTTGAGATTGCCCGCGAGATTGGCGATCGCTCCCTCGAAGCCACTGCCCTCAACAACCTGGGACTGCTATATGTCGAGCTTCAGCAATATCCCCAGGCGATGGACATGCTGCAAGACTCGCTGCTAGTGAAGCAAGAAATTGGCGATCGCGAAGGCGAAGCCCGCACCCTGGCAAACCTGGGGCGGCTCTTTTTGGAGCAAGACCAGCCCGCAATGGCGATTCTGTTCCTAAAACAGGCGGTGAACCTGTGGGAAGCGCTGCGGGCAGGGCTGCAACAGACCAACTCTGAGATTCAACAGACCTACACCAACCGAGTTGCCAGCACCTATCGCCTGCTTGCCGATCTGCTGCTGCGTCAGGATCGGGTGCTAGAAGCACAGCAGGTTTTAGATTTGCTCAAGGTACAGGAACTGGATGACTATCTGCGCGACGTGCGCGGCAACGAGCAGACAGGGCGCGGCATTGCCCTCTCTGAAGAAGAGCAAACCATGCTCGGCCTCTACGATCGGGCGATCGCCCAAGGACGAGAACTGGCCAGACTGCGGGCGATCGCCCCAGAGCGCCGCACCCCCGCCCAACAGCAGCGCCTCGCCGCGCTGGTCGCCGCAGAACAAAACCTAGCCCGCACCTTCGATGATTTTCTCAATCGTCCAGAGGTAGTTGCTGCGCTGGATCAACTCAGCCGCACCACTCGCCGCCAAAATATCGACCCGGTTCAGTTTACAGCGCTGCAAAACAACCTGCAAAACCTAAATCAAAACGCTGTCCTACTCTATCCGCTGGTGCTAGACGATCGGCTGGAGCTAATTTTGGTCACGCCCTTTTCACCGCCCATCCGCCGCACAGTGAACGTTCCCCGCACCCAGCTCAATCAGGCGATTTTGGAACTGCGGCAATCTCTGACCGACATTCGGATCAACCCCAGACCTAGCGCCCAGCGCCTCTACGATTGGCTAGTGCGTCCGCTCGAAGCAGACCTAGCCCAGGCCAACACCCAGACGATTGTCTATGCCCCAGACGGGCAACTGCGCTATATCCCATTGGCGGCATTGCACGACGGCACGCAATGGCTAGTGCAGCGCTATCGTGTCAACTACATTACCGCTGCCTCGCTTACAGAATTTGACCGACGACCCCAGCGAGACTTGCGGGTGCTAGCGGGGGCGTTTGTGCAGGGTGAAGTAAGCGTCCGAGTTGGAACCCGGGAACTCCGCTTTCTGGGGCTGCCGTTTGCAGGCATCGAGGTGGAGAATATCGCAGCCCAGATTCCCAATACGCAAAAGCTAATCGACGCTCAGTTTAGCCCCCAGGCAACCGTCCCCCGCATGAATGACTTTACAGTTGTTCACCTAGCAACCCATGCACAGTTTGTGGCGGGTTCACCAGAAGAAACCTTTATTGTGTTTGGTAATGGCGATCGCGTCACCCTGCAAGATGCCTCGCGCTGGTCGCTGCCCAATGTGGAACTAGTCGTGCTAAGTGCCTGCCAAACCGCCGTCAGTGGCGAAAGTAATG
The DNA here is from genome assembly GCA_046719575.1 of Cyanobacteriota bacterium. Lineage (GTDB taxonomy): Bacteria > Cyanobacteriota > Cyanobacteriia > Elainellales > Elainellaceae > Thermoleptolyngbya. Next base: position 10,240 of record JBDNCP010000047.1, on the reverse strand, counting down.
GCGAAGAAATTCTAGGATTTGGCTTTCAGATGCAGCGCACTGGAGCCAGAGCAGCGATCGCCTCGCTGTGGCGGGTCAACGACGAAGGCACCGAAGCACTCATGACTCAGTTTTACCGACTGCTGACTCAGAAAACGATCTCCAAAGCAGAAGCCCTCCAGCAAGCCCAGATCAGCCTCATTCAAGACAATCAGCCGCCGTTTTTCTGGGCTCCGTTTATCCTGATTGGCAATGGCCTTTGAAGCAGTCGGGTTTTCTACAATCTACAGCAGTCCCCATAGCAAGCAGTTCCTATAGCAGTCCTAAATCGGTAGACTTCTTGCGTGAATCGTGGCGTGGTACTGCCGCACGACGATTCACACCCTCAAAACAGCATTTATGCAAGAGGTTTGGTGAAATTGGTCGTTTGTAGAAGGCGTAGGAGGCGCACCTTGACGGGGTGCGTCTCCTGCGACCCATCTAGGATTGCTATCAGCGGCCTATTTCATGTCATAAGTTGCCTGTCAGTTCGACCTGCTTGTTGACTGACAAAACATTGACCGCTGGCGACTGGAAGCCGCGCCGACACAGGCGAAACTCGCCTACGCGGGTTTTGGGTCAGGGTCGAGAGTCGGCGAAGGCCGACTTCGTTGATGGAGCAGCGATTTCAACCGCCTGGTGCCCAGGTTTTGTCAGTGAATCCAGTTCGACCTGTCAGTTTAAGGGATTTAAGGGATTCATATCCCTATCCAGCAACGCGAGAAAATCCAGCAACACTAGAAAAAGTAAACAGAAAAAATAGAAAAAGAAAAATCTGTTCGTCAACCGGGTTTTGCGGTCAATTCGTATGCCAATGCGTTCAGAATCTCTGCAAATTTTTCATTGAGAGCCGCAATCGTTTCTGATTGCAGCTTGCGCGTATGATCTCCCGGAAGAACTTGGCGCTTGTGACGATAAATATCTTCATCTTCCACCTGAAAATCTGCTTTGTGGGCTTCAAAAAGCTCCTGATAAAGCGTGGAGAAAGCCGGTTTGGGCGATCGCTCTTTCCTCTGAGTCATGGGAAGCTTTTCTAACAATGCTAGCAGTCCTTTTCGCTGAGCGCTGGTGAGGGTATCTGGCTCTGGTGCAATAAAAACTGACAGAAACTTTGCCAGCCATTCTTGATAGTTGAGTACCATCTCCTCATACTTCAAAAAGAGGACGTTCTCTCGTCCTAGCAGGTTTTCTATCACGTAGTTGTAGCGATCAATGACAATGGGCGATTGCTCGATCACAAACGCATCTATGCCCTGTTCAATCCACTCCTGTCGGGTCGCTTCGTCTGGATTAAAAATGGCAGGATTGACCGGATGGCTAAAGGCACATGAAAAAAATAAAGAAACCAGCACATCTCGCGGATCTCGCAGATGTAGAATAACCGAGTAGTCTTCGATTCCTTCTGGGATGGACGGCATCGCTTCCTGCGAACGAATCGGGCCAAAGCAAGCTCGCTTTTCTGCCTGGCTCAGAGACTTTTGGATAAATCCATTCCACGACAGTTCCTTGACTTCTTGATAGCCCGCCGCCTTGTTATTAATAGAGAAATACTCCATGCTTAGTTCCCTCGTAATCTTCCGCGTCAGCCGATGCAAAAACATCGAAGCCGCTTTGTGGACGGTGTAGATCAAGATGGGACGGTCTGCCGAAGAAGCCATAGCAAAATTGAGTCAAATCTAGAGAGGTTAGCGGGATGCCCTAAGATAAACTATAGCGCTTTGCGTCCCCTGCGCTTGGTTTTTGCCTGCTGTCTGCGATCGCCCTCTATGAAAATCGCCATCCAAAATCCCTTTTTCGACAAGCCCTACATTGCCGAAGTCGAAATGTCTCGGCGGCTGGTGCTGGCAGCAGAAAACATTGGCTGGCAGGCCGTCGAGGTGCAAACCGCAGCGGAAATTCGCGCCGCCCAAGCCGATTGCGTGATTGCGCTGCACCACTGGACTCCCAAAATTGCGCCCGTGCCCACCTACCTCTGCATGTGGAGTCCGCCCGAATTTTTTGAAGGCACCGATCGGCTGATTACCAATACCCTCTCCTACGATGGCTACCTGATCGGCTCCCGCGTGGTCGATCGCTGGCTGCATCATTTGCTTTGCCATACGCCCAAGCGCTATTTCAAATCGCCCTTTTACACCAGCGCCCACAAAACCAGCTATCGCCCGCCCAGCCTTAGCCAGCCGCGCCTAGTCTATCTGGGGTCAAACTGGGATGGGCCCCGTTTCAAACCACTTTTTGAAGGGCTAGACCGCCAGCCCTACATGGATGTATACGGCAATCCCGACGGTTGGACGTATCTAAACCAGGCGCATCGCGGCGCACTGCCCTACGACGGCAATAGCGTGTTTGAAGCGATTCATGCCGCTGGGGTGGGGCTGTGCCTGCATCGAGAAGAGCATCGCCAGGCCGAAATGCCCTCCATGCGGATTTTTGAGATCGCCGCCGCCGGAGCCGTCGCCATTTGCAGCGAACACGCCTTTATCCGCGAAGCCTTTGGCGACACAGTGCTATACATCGATGCCGATGCCGACCCTTCAGAACAGGTCGAGCAAATTTCGCAGCACATGGCCTGGATCGCCCAGCACCCGCAGCAAGCCGAGGCTATGGCCGCCGCCGCCCACGACATTTTTATCCAGCACTACACGCTAGAAAAGCACCTGCTCGATTTGCTGCCGCACCACGAGGCTTTACTGACCGATAAAGGCTTCGCGCCTGCGCCAGAACCCTCCCCAACCGCTGCCCAGGTGCAGGTGATCCTGCGCGTGGGGGGTCGCCCCCTGTCCTATATTCGCCGTGCCCTCGACAGCCTTGCGGCCCAGACCTATCCAAACATTGGTGTCATTTTGGTGGAATATCAGCCTGTGCCGGGACTAGATGAGGCGTTTTTGAGGCAATATGGCGATCGCCTCCAGTTTCGCCGCCTTTCCAGCCCCAACCCCTGCCGCAGCAGCACGCTCTGGGCCGGACTCCGTGCCGTCGATGCGCCCTATTTTGCAATCCTCGACGATGACGACGCGATCCATCCAAACCACTTGCAAACCCTGGTGAAGATTCTGGAGCAGCAGCCTGATGTCGGTGTCGCCTACTCTGGCACGCTCAAGGTTCTGGAATCTGGCAATCCCGACACTTTGCATCAGGTCGAAACCGTGACGCTTCCCTACTTTCAGCCCTTTCGGCTCAAGGATTTGCTGGAGCTAAAGAACTTCATGCCGCCGAATTCTTACGTCGTTCGCCGTCAGTTGCTCCAAGACATCCTCGACCGCGACCCGCTGCTGGATTTGGGCGAAGATTTTTGCCTGGTGCTGATGCTCTCTCAGCGAGCAAAATTTTGCTTTAGCTACGAGGCTACCGCCGAAGTTTACTGGCGCAGCGATACCCAAGACAACGCCAGCTACAGCGGCAAGCCCGCTTGGCGCGCCGCCATGCGCCGCCTCCGACTGATATTTTGGAAGCAGGAGTTTGCGCCCGGACAAACCCTCCTTAGCCTTCAAGAGTTGCGCGATCGCGAACAGCAGGCAACCCAGCCCGAAGTTATCCAGCGCCTCGAAGCAGAACTTGGACGCGCCCGCGGCCGCATCGAAGCAATGGAGACGAGCAAATTTTGGCAATTGCGCGATCGCTGGTTTCGGCTAAAGCGGCGGTTGGGGCTACCGGTCGAAGAGTGAGGCAGAACCCCCTTGATCTCGTCAATCAGGCGGGTTATGTCGTGCTGCCGACCAAACACTGCTGCTTGCTCAGCCGCTTCTGCACATAGGCAGGCGTGTTGAGACTGGCGCGATCGCCCAACCTGCCCTTTAGCCTGTAGGCAATAAGCGCCAAAGATTCGCGGGTCATGAGCGAGAGGCGGCGTTTGCGAGAGAGGGTGTCGCGCAGGGGGCTGGGGTGGGTGATGACGGAAAACCCCACGCTTTCGTAAGTCATCTGCGATCGCCACAGGTGAGGATAATCGGTCACCAGCAAAATCCGCCGAATGCCCTGGGGAAACAAGGCAGCGCGAGAAAACCAGGCATTCTCCTCGGTCGTGCGGGAGCATTCTTCGCCGCCCAGCGCCTCGGCTGGAATACCCGCTGCCCGCAGCGATTCCACAATCAGGGGGGCATCACTCGCGCCGCTGGCAAACACTTTGGGCGATCGCCCCGCCTGCCAAAGCTCAGCCACCGTAGCCACCCGTGACGGATTCAGCCACCGTCCGCGCCCTAGCACCACAATGGCATCCACAGGCTCGCCCGTGTCGGGGGCAGCCAGCACAGTCATGCTCCGCTCTAGCGCAGAAACGCCCGCCGGAGAAACCACCACCAGCCCAAAGCACACCAGAAACAGGATGATATTTCGGGCAATGCGGCGGGCAGACTGGGGCATCAGCCGCAGCCCGATAGCCGTCATCGCAGCGAGCATCAGGGCCACTGGGATGGCGAGTTGCCGCATCCAGTTTTCCACATCGTGCCAAGTTAAAGAATCGAGTCCGGGCATGGTAGTTGCAATCCTTTACACTTGCTTACCAGGATGGATCGGATTTTTCGGAACTGGATCGATGTTTTGGTTAAGCGACTGTGAAAATTCCGTAATCTTCCAGAAGCATGATTTTCCAGACAGTAGGATTCACAGCTTCGGGGTTGGCACTGAAGGGTTAGCGCTGAAACCAATTCTTCTCAATGGCACGACGCATGAAATTACAAGAAGCCCCGCAGACGCTTGACTCGCAATCTCACAAATCGCAAACCCAAAATCAAGAATTGATAGTTTTCGATCTGCCAACTCCTGGCCCTACCCTACCAATACTCTACGAATCTGTGACCATTCCGGGCACACTCTACAATTGAGGGGGAGAAATCAATATTTCCGTAACGAACTTCTCTGTAACTCTCACAACTAACTCTCATAACAACGCTCACGACTTTGCCTGCTGCCCATGCTTGAGACTCTGAAAACTTCGCTCTATCACCTCCAGCACGCGGCCGATGGGCTGGTGTCGGGACAACTGACCCACCTCTCGCCCGCCAGCGTGGGCATTATTTTTGTCGCGGGTCTGCTGACCAGCCTCACGCCCTGTATGCTGTCGATGCTGCCCATCACCATCGGCTACATCGGCGGCTACGAAGCCAAAAGCCGCTGGCAGGCTGCGGCCCAGTCTACCTGGTTTGCGCTGGGGTTGGCGACGACGCTGGCGGCGCTGGGCATTGTGGCGGCGATCGCCGGCCGCATCTACGGTCAGGTCGGCATCGGGCTGCCCATTATCGTCAGCCTCATCGCCATCCTCATGGGGTTGAACCTGCTGGAAGCGCTACCCCTGCGGCTGCCTTCCTTCACAGGCATGGAGTGGATTTCCAAAGACTGGCCGGAGGGCGTGCGCTCCTATCTGCTAGGGCTGACCTTTGGACTTGTCGCGTCGCCTTGCAGCACGCCCGTTCTGGCAACGCTGCTGGCCTGGGTGTCTACGACCCGTGACCCGCTGCTGGGCAGTGTGTTGCTGCTGGCCTACACCCTGGGCTACGTTGCACCGCTGATTCTGGCGGGCACCTTTACCGCATCGATCAAAAAAATCCTGGAACTGCGCCGCTGGTCGGGCTGGATCACGCCTGCGAGTGGAGTGCTGCTGATTGGCTTTGGCGTGTTTACCCTGCTCTCTCGCATCGTCAGCCCAGGCACAATCTAGCGCATGACAATACCGATAACATCTCCTAACATCTCTAAGAACCCGATAGACTCTTGGACTGGCAACAACCTAAAATCGCCAATCTAAAATCCAAAATCCAAAATCCAAATCGACAACACCCCCCACCCTCCGACCCCGATTTCCCATGCGCGATTTTCTTAAAAACGTTTTGGCGACGCTGACCGGATTGGCCCTGTTTGGGGTGCTGAGCGCAGGCGGGATGGTGATGCTGCTGGTGGCGATCGCCCTCTCCGGCCGCGACACAGGCCCCAAGGTCGAAGACAAATCTGTGCTGACGCTGAATCTGGATCGGGGCATTAGCGACGCGCCCGTTGCGGTAGACCCCGGACGGGTCTTTCAAGAAGCCCTCTCCGGACGCACGGCCCGCCAGCCTGTGTCGCTGCGGACTACCGTAGAGGCGATCGAAGCGGCCGCAGCCGACAAAAAAATCGTGGGGCTGCTGCTGGAAGGAAACCTGCCCTCGACGACAGGCTACGCCACGCTGCGGGAAGTGCGACAGGCAATTGACACCTTTCGTGAAAGCGGCAAACCCATCTACGCCTACGATGTCAACTGGAGCGAACGGGATTATTATCTGGCTTCGGCGGCGACCAATGTGTCGATGAATCCAGCGGGCGTGCTAGAAATGAACGGCCTGCGCTCGGAAACGACGTTTTTTGCGGGGGCGCTAGAGCGATTTGGCGTGGGCGTGCAAGTGCTTCAGGTAGGACGCTACAAGTCTGCGGTAGAACCATTTACCCGACAGGACAATAGCCCTGAATCGCGCCAGCAAACTGAGGCGCTGCTGCAAGATTTGTGGAACGAAATTATCACTACATCCAGCCAGCACCGCGACCTGTCGCCGCAGCAAATTCAGGCGATCGCCGATAGCGGGGGGCTGCTGATGGCCTCGGAGGCAAAAACCACCGGACTGATCGATCGCGTTGCCTACCCGGACGAGGTGCTGGCTGATCTGAAAAAGCTGACAGGCGAAAAGCCTGACAAACATACCTTCCGCAGTGTAGGTGTGGGCACCTATGCCCAGGTTGTGGCGGCGGAGCGCAAACGGGGCGATCGCATCGCGCTGGTCTATCTTAATGGCGATATCGTCAGCGGCACAGGCAGCACTGGGCAAATCGGCAGCGATCCCTTTGTAAAGCTGCTGCGAGAACTGCGGCTGGACAAAAACATCAAAGCCGTTGTGCTGCGGATCAACAGCCCCGGCGGTAGCGCAGTCGCCTCTGACCTGATCGCCCACGAGGTGTCGCTGATGCGAAAGGAAAAGCCCGTTATCACCTCGATGGGTAATGTGGCGGCCTCCGGCGGATACTACATTGCAGCCCAGGGTACTAAGGTATTCGCATCGCCCAACACCATCACAGGCTCCATCGGCGTGTTTGGGCTAGTGCCCAATTTTCAGACCCTTGCCAACCGCAATGGGGTCACTTGGGACATTATTAAGACCGGGCGCTATGCCGATATTGAAACCACTTCTCGCCCCCGCACCGAGGTGGAGATGGCGCTGCTGCGACGCATGGCACAAAAGGCCTATAGCACTTTTTTAGATACGGTGGCATCGGCGCGTCCCCTGTCGCGGGAACAGGTTAACGAGGTAGGGCAGGGGCGCGTCTGGTCGGGTGTGGCAGCCAAAACTGTGGGGCTGGTGGACGAACTGGGCGGATTGCAAGCTGCGCTGAAGGAAGCCGCTGCTCAGGCAAAGTTGGAAACCTGGTCGGTGGAGGAATATCCCAAGCGACTCAGCTTTGGAGAACAGTTCTGGTCTGATTTGCAGAGCCGCTTACCCGAAGAGTCTCAGAGCCGGACTTTGCTGGGCGATCGCCTCGAGGCGCTGCAATCTGACCTGGAAATTTTTGAGGTGCTGGATGATCCTGCTAATCTCTACATGCGCCTGCTCTTCAACCTGAGGATTGAATAATGCCCGGCCTCCAGCCAATATCCCCAATATCCAACGATCCCAGGCTCCCCAACCCCATGCTGCGCGTCACCGTCGTTGCGCTGTTTGTAGATGGGGATGAAATTCTGATGCTGCATCAGGTGTCGCCGCCCGAACCCGACTGTTGGGACTTGCCCGGTGGTGGATTAGAGCCGATGGAACCGATTCTCGTAGGGCTACGCCGCGAGGTGTGGGAAGAAACCGGAATTCGAGACTTCCAGTGCGATCGCCTGTTGACTGTGTTCGAGCAGTTCTTTCCCGATGCAGACGCGCCAACCTCCCACACTATTCACCTGATTCATCACTGCACCCTACCGGGGCGGCCCGCCATGCTCCAGGGCGATCCGGCTGAGGTTGGCCCAAAGGGCATTCAGTGGCGGGCGATCGCCAATCTGCGTCGGGAAGACTGCTCTGCTCGCGCCTGGGCAGCGTTGCAGGCAATCGGCAAAGTTGCCTAATGGGGCTAGAGGCATAGCGGCTTGCAGACGTTTAGCAAATGCTTTATGGAAAATGCCTTATGGAAAATGCTTTATGAAAAATGCTTTATGGAAAATGCTTTGTAGAACAGTTTTACGCTAAGTCTTTACAGGATTGAAATATTAAGCAAATATTAACTTAACTTTTAGTGGGAATGTCCTTCTAAATGTCCTTCTAAAAAGATCCCAGAATCTCTAAGAATCTACAGACTACAGATCTTAAAAGTCTTGAAAGCCTTGCTCTAACAAGTTTCCCCAACAAGCCACTTCATACTAGACAATCTCTATGACACTTTCTGCTGATCCGATTGCTCCCCATCCAGTTGCTGCCGACACTGTGCTTCAGCAGCTTCAATGGCGCTACGCCACCAAAAAGTTTGACCCGTCTAAAATCATTCCCGAACCCACTTGGCAGGTTTTGGAGCAAAGCCTTGTGCTTGCGCCATCTTCTTTTGGGCTTCAGCCGTGGAAATTTTTGGTGGTGCGAAATCCAGACCTGCGCCGCCAGATTGTGGATTTGTCCTGGGGGCAGACGCAGGTCGTAGATGCGTCGCACTTGGTCGTGTTTGCCGCCAAGGTCAAGACCGACGCAGCCGATGTCGATCACTACATCGCCCGTATGGCTGAGGTGCAGCAAACCTCGGTAGACAATCTCCAAGGCTTTGCCAATATGGTGAAGGGCTTTTTGGATAAGCCGCCCTATCCGCTGGATCTGCATGAGTGGGCCAAGCGCCAAACGTACATTGCACTGGGCCAGTTCATGACGGCGGCGGCGCTGCTGGGCGTAGACACCTGCCCGATGGAGGGCTTTGCACCTGCCAAGGTGGATGAACTGCTGGGGCTGGCGGGCGGCGAGTATGCGTCGGTGGTGATGTGTCCGGCGGGCTATCGCGCCGAAGATGACAAGTCGGCCGCCCGCCCCAAGGTTCGCTATCCTCTAGAGGAAGTCATTCGCTACATCGACTAGGTAAGCTAGGGCAACCATGACAGCGACCCATCCAGGAACCGTGAGCCACATCCTAGAGCGGGCGATGTCGGGGGCAGACCTGAGCGAGGCGGAGGGGGTAACGCTGCTGCGGCAAACCGACCCAGGGGCGATCGCCGCTCTCCGCCAAGCCGCCGACGAGTTGCGGCGGCGACAGGTAGGCGATGTCGTCACCTATGTGATCAACCGCAATATTAACTACACCAATATCTGTGAGCAGCATTGCAGCTTTTGCGCCTTCCGCCGCGATGCTGGCACAGCCGGAGCCTACTGGTTGAATGAGGGCACGATTTTGGAAAAAGCCGCCGAAGCCGTCCAGCAGGGCGCGACGGAACTCTGTATGCAGGGCGGGCTGAATCCAGAGGCGCAAATCGATGGGCGATCGCTCCCCTATTACGTCCGACTGGTGCAGTTGATCAAGCGCGAGTTTCCGCAGCTTCATCTACACGCCTTTTCGCCGCAGGAGGTGCAGTTCATCGCTCGCCAGGATGGGCTGAGCTATGCCGAAGTGATTGCTGCCTTGCAGGAAGCAGGTGTCGGCTCGATGCCGGGAACAGCGGCCGAGGTGCTGGACGACGACGTGCGAAAAATCCTCTGTCCTGAAAAAATAAACTCGGCAGAATGGTTAGAAATCGTCGCCACGGCGCACAAGCTGGGAATGCCCAGCACCAGCACTATGCTCTCTGGGCATATCGAAACGCCAGAACAGCAGATGCGGCATCTGGGCAAAGTGCGATCGCTCCAGCAAGCCTCTCTTGCTCAAGGCGCGACGGGCATTACCGAATTCATCCTGCTGCCGTTTGTCGGGCAAGACGCGCCCAAGCCGCTACGTCGCCGGGTAGGGCGCGACCAACCCGTGCTAGCCGATGCGCTAAAGCTGACAGCGGTAGCTCGCCTCTTTTTGGGAAACTGGATCGCCAATCATCAGCCGAGCTGGGTCAAGCTAGGACTGGCAGGCGCAATGGAAGCCCTCAGTTGGGGCTGCAACGACCTCGGCGGTACGCTAATGGAGGAACACATCACTAGCATGGCGGGGGCCCAGGGTGGCACCTGCAAGACAGTCGAAGAATTACGGTCTGCCATTCATCAGTGCGATCGCCCTGCCCAGCAGCGAGACACGCTGTATCAGCCTGTTTTCCGGGATTGATAGCTCTAAG
>JBDNCP010000046.1:0-30230 GCA_046719575.1 Cyanobacteriota bacterium | reverse complement strand
GACGATGGCCGCCGTGCAGCGCCAGCTTCTACGATGACAGCCAAAAGTAACAAGAAGGTTTCAGAAATCCTGAGTGGTTTTCCTTTTGTGTTTTCCCTTTTGCCGTTCGAGGGGCAACTGAATCTCAAAGACAGTGCCTTGGTGAATCTGGCTGCGGACAGAAATGCGTCCTTGGTGGGCTTCAACGATTTGACGGGCGATCGCCAGCCCAAGTCCCACGCCCCCGGTTTCGCGCGATCGCACCGTATCTGCCCGATAGAAGCGATCGAAAATGTGCGGCAGGTCGGCTGCATCGATGCCGATGCCGGTGTCTCGGACTTGCAGGATCGCTCTGGAGGACTGCTGGGTTAGAACCAGGTCAATCGTGCCGCCTGCTGGGGTATAGCGACAGGCATTGTGCAGCAAGTTGGCGATCGCCATTTGCAAAACCTGTGGCTCTGCGAAAATCGGAACGGCAGTTTCCGGTGTCATGCAGCGCAAGGTTTGCTGGCGGCTGACGGCTTGCGCCTGGGTCTTGTCTACCAACTGCTGCACCAGTTGTCCCAGATCAACAGACTGTAACAGGCTCGGCGGCAGGTGCCCTGAGTGTCGCGCCAAAAATAGGAGTTGCCCTACCAGGGCGCTCATCGACTCTGCAATTTCGACGATGGTTTGCAGGCGTTGGCTCTGCTCCTGCGGGTCTACTGGCTCCATCAGCCCAACCTGAGCGTTGCTGAGAATGCCAGCCAGGGGCGCACGCAGTTCATGAGACGCATCGGCAGTGAATTGCTGGAGATGCTGATAGGACTGGCGGATTGGCTGCATTGCCACACCACCCAAAATCCAGCCTGTGCAGGCGATCGCCCCTAGCGCCATCGGCACCCCAACCGACAGGAATAGCCGCAACTCTCGCAGGGGTTCCCGGACTGAATCGAGGGATGCCGCAATTTGCAAAAAGCCCAGCACCTCCCCGCCCCGACGCACAGGCAGCGTGAGTTGTCGAAGCTGCTGGGGCGAGCCGATCCGTGACGGATGCGCCGGAAAACCAGAACCCCCAGCCGTGCCCGCCAGCGTCACCAGCCCAATGGGTGCATCCAGCGTGGCAGCGGGAATGTCTCCCACAAATTGGAGGAGCCGTCGATCGGGCGTATACCACCGCGCAAAGTGCAGATAAGTGTCTAGCGCCAGGGTGTCTTTTCCTAGCAGCGGCACGCTTTCCAGGTCGATACGCCGAATCGATTGATATTCAATTTCTTCAACGCCGCCTGCCATAATCTGGGCTGTGTTGTAGAGGTCTGCATCAAAGGTTTGCAGGCGATCGCGGGCCTCGCGCCAATACAGCAGCGCCGCAAAAATGACCAGGATGCTGCCCATCGAGAGCGTAAACCAGGTGGCTAAATTTTGGCGGCTGCGGTTAAATAGCATGTCAGCGGGGTCAGAATCGGGACTCAGGGGGTTGCGTCTGGCACGCTCAGGCGGTAGCCCATACCATACACGGTTTGCACCCAGGTTTCTGCGCCCAAAAGTTGCAGGCGCGATCGCAGTCGATGAATCAAAATTGCCACGGCCTTACTTTCGGGCTGCATGTTCCATTCCCAGAGTGCTTGCTCAATCTGATCACGGGTCAGGACTTGCTGAGGATGTCGCATCAGGTATTCCATCAGCTGAAACTCTCGGGTCGAAAGCTGAATGCTCAGGTCTTGCCGCTGCACAGTCAGTGTTGCGAGATGCAGTTGCAGATCGGCTAAATGGAGGGTTTCGCCCGTCCAAAGTGGCGATCGCCGCCCCAGCGCCCGCACCCGCGCCAGCAGTTCTAGGATATTCACTGGCTTTACTAAGTAGTCATCTGCACCTGCGTCTAGCCCAGTGACCCGATCCGTCAATCCATCCCTGGCAGTCAGCATCAAAATTGGCGTACCTTTGCCCGTCTGCCGATGCTGCTGGCACAGGTCGATGCCGCTAACTTTGGGCAACATCCAGTCCAAAATGAGCAGATCATAGGCGTGTTCCTGAATGAGCGACTGAGCGGTTTCTCCATCCAGCGTGGCATCCGTAATGTGGCCAGCTTTTGTCAGGGCGGCATAGAGCGGCTCCAGTTGAATCGGATCGTCTTCAGCTAATAGAATCTTCATAACCCATGCTCTCCAGGAATCTTCCTCAGCAAGCTCTCTCAGGAAGCTCTCTCAGGAAGCTTACTGTGCGGCTGCCTTCAGGTTTCAAATTTTACACCTGCCATGAATCCATTTCGCTGGCTCAATGCCCGGCTCCCCAAAGAGCGAATTTTATCTCCTAAAGGAGTGCAGACCGCCCAAAAGCAGCGCAGTCAGATATCCTGGCGATCGCCCGCGAACCGCCCGTTGCAGCCATTATTCCTGAGGCTGGCACTGTTTCTCTTGACACTCCCTGCTGTAGGTGCGCTCTTTTGGCTGGGAACGGGCTGGCTCAACCAGCGAGTGCTAGGGCAATCCTATCGATTGCCAAGTCAGATTATTCTGCCCAATCCACAACAGGTAGAGCTAACGCTGCGGCTGACCGTGGTCTCTATTGATGTAGAAATTGACCAGAGCGAGGGCACATCCGAGGTGGACGTGCAGGTTCGTGGCTCGACGTTGCAGTCGCTAGAGTTTGAGTATCCGCTGACAGACTATGCGACAGTGGAGCGGGCGATCGCCCAAGAACTCAACCTGCCGCCGGATCAAGTTCGTCAACTCATGCGCTATCGAATTGAGTAAATAAGAACATTCTTTTACAAAGCCTAAGGGGAAAACCGCCAATATTGTTGTTCGGAAACTACGACTTTGAGCAACCCCAGAATTTTAGAATTGTTTGCTACCTATATGAATAGAACAAGACGAGATGAGCTGAGCAAAGTACGAACACCTAGATAGGTTTGAGTAATGACACAAGGGTTTTCGTGCTGTTGCTCAACTGACACGTACAGTTCATAAGCTCTACAGCTATTAGCAACACATTGCAAAGGAGGCTAGCTGTTATGAGAATAATGCGTTGGCAACCTTTTGACTTGAGTTTGCAGCCGCTTGAGCGCATGGAATCGCTACGGCGTCAGCTTGACCAGTTGTTTGATGAATTTACAGGCACATCTGCTGAACGTGAAGCCAACTGGTATCCAGCGATCGAGCTAACCGATACACCCGATAGTCTGATGTTACGGGTTCAGCTTCCTGGCATCGATCGCAACCATCTCAACATTCAAGCGACACGGGATGCAGTTCTAATCGAGGGTGAGTATCCACGTCCACAACAGCCTGAATCTCATCAGTGGCTCCGCTCCGAATTTGCTTATGGCAAGTTCCGTCGGCTGATCGCCCTGCCTACCACGATTGAAACAGAGCAGATACACGCCGAGTTTCTGAATGGTATCCTGACACTGACGTTACCTAAAATCGAACAAGAGCGTCGTCGGGTTGTAAAGGTAAACTTGGGCGAAATTGCAGAGTCTGCTGCCACTGCTACGCTGGACGTAGCCAGTGAGACAGTGCCCAATGGCGATAGTCATAGCAGCAGCAGTCACAGCGGTTAATTGATCAGTCGCAATAGATGAGCCGCAACAGTTGATAAGCTGATGAAGGCTCCTCAAAAAGGCTCCTCACAGATTTGAGGAGCCTTTAGAGTTAGTGAGTCTGCCTTGGTTCATCGCTTATATCTGCCCCCCTCGTTGACCGACAAAACATTGACCGCTGGCGGCTAGAAGCCGCGCCTACACAGGCAAAACCCGCCTACGCGGGTTTTGGGTCAGGGTAGAGAGTCGGCGAAGGCCGACTTCGCTGAGGTAGCAGCGGTCTCAACCGCCTGATGCCCAAGATGCCCAAGTTTTGTCAGTCAATCAGATCTGCCCCCTGATCGCCCCAATTGCTCCGGTCTGGCCGCCACACCCCCGCCGCCTCTGGCAATTCTATGGCAATCATGCCTCCCATTCATGCTGTCGTCGCTGCGTCGCCATAAGTCGCCTCAGATCATCGTTTGTCGCTGCGCTCTGTCCGTTTTCTCCGGTTATCCCTGCCAAACCACAAGAGCGATCGCCCCTTCCCTGCAACCTGCGATTGTGTTTGGAAGCCTCCCCTTCCAAGCATCGATAAGCTGTGGTCAGTTGCACTGAATCAGCCCCGCCAACGGCAACATCCTAACTCCTGGTTGGGGATTTCAAAAAATGGGAAGAACAAAACTATGAACTACAAATGCTTGATGAGTCGGATTTCCCTTGCGTGTCTAACGATCGCGCTAATGAAAGGACTAAACCCACTTGCAGCAAGAGCTGAACAGGTCAGTCCCCTTTATGCTGGAGGGGCAAATTGGGCAACATTAACAATTAATAGACCAGGGAGCTACATCCTTGAAGTGAATTCTGCTCTGGGCGATGTAGACGTAGAACTCTACGCCCCCACGGGTCAGCAGTTTGCTCGAGGGCGGCGATTTGGGAACGAAGCTATTTTCTTTACTGTTCCCCCCGGTGCAGAAGGCACCTTTCGAATTCGCTATAGTATGCCGATTTGTGTTAATCCGCTGGGTGCGTGCAATGTGAATATAAATATATATCGCCAATAATATATCGCCAATAATTGTCTGGCAGTTTTCTCAGATCATGCAGATGTCAAGACTTGGATTGGTGGAAAGTCTTTGCCATGACTTTGGGGAAGAGGGAAGAACGAAGAGGGAAGAACGAAGAGGGAAGAACGAAGAGGGAAGAACGAAGAGGGAAGAACGAAGAACGAAGAAGAAAGAGCAAAGAGACTACAGGCATCATTTGGTTCCCTTTTTCTCTTTTCGTTTTTCGTTCTTCTCTCTTTCCCTCGCGTTTCAGTCCCCTTGCGGGGAAGTGGTGGTGAAAGAAAAAGGAAGGTCACTAAACAACGAACAATTGAATATTAGGTTTCAGTCCCCTTGCGGGGAAGTGGTGGTGAAAGCCGTGATGCAGGAAAAATCATTCAGCCTCGGTTGGGGTTTCAGTCCCCTTGCGGGGAAGTGGTGGTGAAAGGGTGGAAACCTTCTTCAATGCCCGTGCAGAGCAAGCTCGGATTGTTTCAGTCCCCTTGCGGGGAAGTGGTGGTGAAAGGTCGCCGAATCAGCCTTTTCAGCAAGTTGCGCCACAGGCACGTTTCAGTCCCCTTGCGGGGAAGTGGTGGTGAAAGCAACAGGCTACGAATGTTGTGACCGCGGTACAAAACCGTTTGGTTTCAGTCCCCTTGCGGGGAAGTGGTGGTGAAAGCCTTCCAAAACCTCCCTGAGGCTGAAAGATTGGAAGCGGAAGTTTCAGTCCCCTTGCGGGGAAGTGGTGGTGAAAGCCTCTTACGCTAGAACTTACTCTACCGGATATACTATGTTTCAGTCCCCTTGCGGGGAAGTGGTGGTGAAAGGAGGATGACGTGATGTTGGTGCCCCATGGTCAACAGTCAAGTTTCAGTCCCCTTGCGGGGAAGTGGTGGTGAAAGGGTGACGAAAGTGTTTTAGTCTTGCCTTCGGACTCTGGAAAGTTTCAGTCCCCTTGCGGGGAAGTGGTGGTGAAAGCGTTACTGTCGCATCCTCCACCGACACGGCGCTAATCCATCGCGTTTCAGTCCCCTTGCGGGGAAGTGGTGGTGAAAGATCGCGCAGCAGAACTTCAAGCACAAAACTTTCTTCGTGATCGTTTCAGTCCCCTTGCGGGGAAGTGGTGGTGAAAGTCTGCAAGCATCGACCAAGAGACTTGGCTGGCCGTTGAGTTTCAGTCCCCTTGCGGGGAAGTGGTGGTGAAAGACTCTCCAGGTTCTTTAAGAACTCAGGCAGCTCCAAGTTTCAGTCCCCTTGCGGGGAAGTGGTGGTGAAAGTCTGACTACACTCTGTCCTCCGACGTTCTAGCCATTGTCAAGGGTTTCAGTCCCCTTGCGGGGAAGTGGTGGTGAAAGACGTCTTACGGAGATGGAGAGCAAACAGCCCCTCTTTTGTTTCAGTCCCCTTGCGGGGAAGTGGTGGTGAAAGAGTGCCGTCTGAAACTTTGTCTGGGCAAAGCTCCCAGAGCAAAAATCGACACGATCTTTCTAGAGTGGCAATAAAGCAAAGAAAAGGGTCACCAGGACTTTTCTTTGAGAGCCAGAATCCTTACGGAATCGGGCATCTCCACAATCGAACGAAGTTATGCGGTTTTCAAGGTGCGGCTGGATCGTGGAGGCGACCCATTGACACTCATAGAATAGTGGGTTCTTCCTAGAAAAGTCAATGGAAGAAAAAATAAAAACGGACAGAGATTGCCCTCCATCCGTTCTCTTGGGTTTGCCTGTTGCCCAGGCTGCTGCTAAACCGATTTGCGCTAGATGATATAGGCCTGGGGCGGGGGCGCGGGCGGGTCGCTGCCGATCGTCAGCGTTTTGGGCAGGCTGTCGGCGGCGATCCAATAAAACCGCACGTTGTCTTCAGCAGGCTTGACCTGTCGCTTCACCTTTGCGTGGAGCTTCTTCATCTCTGACAAGGAGAGAAAACATTCAAACACGCTATATTGCACCCGCCGCCCGTGCCCTTCGAGCAAGATGGCAAGGCGATCGCGGCGTTTGTCATCGGGAATGTCGTAGACTACGAGGACTAGCATGATGGGTCAGGGTCGTTGATAGATTAGCTTTTGGTGGGTTTTGGCTGGAAGAGATCCCCCCTAACCCCCCTTGAAAAAGGGGGGAACCGATCCCCCCTTAGCACCTTTGGAAGAAGGGGGAAACGGATTTAGATGGTTCGAATAAACGGGTCGTAGGGCTGGGAATCTCGCAGGCATTTTTTGTAGCGCTGGATCTGGAGCTGAATCGCCCGCCGATAGCTAACGGGCTGCTGCACAGTGGGATGAGTCACCGTTTCGGTGATGCGATCTTCAAAATGTTTGAGAAACACACGCCGCGCCGTGTTTTCCAGGTATACGCCACCTTCGGCATTGGGAAAAGTGAAATCGGTCGGGCGAATGGCTTTTTTATTAATCAGCCACATCACCAAACTATCGACAATGGGCGATCGCCATTCTTCCATCAGGTCAAACGCCAGGTGTGGCTCCTTGCGATCGGAGCGGTGCAGATTGCCCAGGTAGGGATTTAGCCCTTCGGCCAGGATGAGGCTGAGGACGGCATCTTGCTCAAATGCTTCGACCGTTTCGCCATCCACCCCCGCGCAGCCTCGGTTGCGCCGCACCTTGAGCCAAGCTTGCCAAAAGTTGTCTGCCGACAGAAACAGTTGCCAGTCCAGTTTGGGTTGAGCCAGCATGGTGATATCTCCTGTAAGGAAAGAAAAGCTAAAGGTTGCGACGCAAAACCAGAGCCAGCGATTAGATTGAAGGCTTGTGCGAGAGCCGATCCCCCCTAGCCCCCCTTAATAAGGGGGGAACCGATCCGCTCCGGAAGTCCCCCTTGCTAAGGGGGATTTAGGGGGATCGGTTCGGAGGCTGAGCGTTTAGAGATCCCCCCTAGCCCCCCTGATTAAGGGGGGAACCAGCCTCAAGCGTCAGTTCTGAGATTTAGGGATCAGCAGATGGCATAGCTGTAGAAATTGGTCTGGTTCGTGTTTTCAGTTCATATCTTCAACGGGCTTGGAAGATCCCCTTTCCAAGCGGGTGTAAAACAGTTAGGTATCCACCAAGCATCGACATTAGACATTGAGGGTTGCCCCGCGCTATGCGAAACACACCGACTGAAGCCATCACCCAAGCCATCAAGATTGTGTTTAACGCAGAGACCATTCTGCCGTTTTTTATCGGTTCGGTTTGTCTAGGACTCTTCGGCAATGCAGTCTATGATCTGCTTCAGTCATGGCTGGGCGATAATGCGGTGGCGCTGATTCGCATTGCGCTGATTTCGCTGCTGATCTTGGTGGGGGCGATCGCCACTGTTTCGTGGTTGATTTCTCGTCAGATTGCCCTCTTGCCAGCCAATGTGCCATTTGAAGTGCGCCAAAAAAAGCTGGAGCAAAAATATCCAGGGCTAATCCTGTTGGTCAGCAATCCCGCAGCCTGCGAAACAGCCATCCACTTTCATCTGCCCATGCTCAAACGCTGCTGGCTGATTTGCTCACGCGAAACTCTAGAAAAGGCGCAGGATCTGCGTCGCAAGTTTCCCGAAATCTGTGTAGACGATCCCATCGTGATGAATGATGTCTTTGATCCGCTCAAGTTTCGCGATTGTGTGGATGGAATTTATCGAACTCGCTTACCCAAGGGTTGGTCTGAGCAAGAGGTGATTGCTGACTATACGGGCATGACTGCCCACGCTTCTGTGGGAACCGTGTTAGCCTGCATCAACGCGGCCCGCCCGCTGCAATATACCCCTGCCCGAACGGATGACAAAACTGGAAAAATCATGGGTTCCCATGAGCCAATCCGCGTGATGCTGGGAACACAAAATGAGGGGCGATCGCCCTAGCCCAATTGGCAAAAGGTCAGTTAGCTTAGGTGCGCTATCTATTATCACCTGTCGTCGGGGTGGGGGGTCGCTGCAATTCTAGTGTGCGGGTTTCTGTCTTTTTCCATCTTCGAGTTTATCTTTGAGCAAGTGCTATGTTTCTCGTCCTTCTCGAAACGTCTGGCAACCAGGGCTATATCTTTTCGACCAACAAGCTGCGTGAAAATGTGGGCGCGTCGGAGTTGACCTTTCGCGCTGGCACAAAATGGGTGCTGGATGCCGTCGCTCAAAACGGTGGACATTCCGGTTTAGGAATCTGGAAAAATTCGCAGGGCACAGAAGAAATCCGAGAAGATAAAATCCGAAAAAAGCTGATGAACTCAGCGCTAAATCTGCCGCTGGAGTCCATGCCGAATATCGCTGCTGAAATCATTCTGGCGACCTCTGGCAAAGCACTGATTCTCACTCGTGATGCAGAGAAAGCAAGAGGAATTATTCGAGCTGTCACGCTGAAGGCACTGGAAGAAGCACCCGGATTAGATATCTTTGGGGTGTTTGAAGAATTTGACTGGGAACGTGAAAATCTATCAGACGTGAACGAGCGGGTGCATCGCAAATTTGCAGAAGCGCGATCGCACAATCCCACCAACCATCTCCGCTTCTTGCGGCTGCCCGTGGTCGATCAGTGCGCCACCAGCGGCTTGCCTGCAAACGAAGTAGATGCAAAAGCGGCTGGTGGAAAGCCTATGCTGCGATCGCGCGTCTCTGTGGCTAAACGCAGGAACTACGACAATAATGCTCAGCGCATTCAAGAACTGCTAGATCGCAACCAGATTGCTCAAAAATTTGCAGAAAGCATTAAAGCCCTAGATGACGAAGATGAACAGCAAAGCAAGCAAAGTTCTTGGCGAGCCGTCGTCCACGCGGATGGAAATGGATTAGGCGAAATTTTCCTCAAGTTTGGCACGCACCTAACCAAGCTGGGGAAGATGACGGGTGATATTAGCCAAGACAATCGCACTTATGTTGATGCGTTGCGTCGCTTTTCGCTGGCGCTGGATGTTTGCACCGAGCGGGCGTTTATCACGGCGTTGCAATCGTTTGGCACGGGTCTGGAAAAGCTGCCGATCGTTCCGCTGGTGCTGGGCGGCGATGACCTGACGGTGATTTGCGATGGAAAAGCGGCGCTGCGGTTTACACAACAATTTTTGCTTGCCTTTGAAGCCGAAACGCAAAAGACTGATAACGATCACTACGACGGCATTCTCCCTGAAATTGCTCAGGCAGCATTGGGCGCGAATCGTCTCTCGTCCTGTGCAGGGGTGGCAATTATCAAACCTCATTTCCCGTTTTCGATTGCTTATGAACTTTCGGCAGATCTGATGCAATCTGCAAAAGAGGTAAAGCGCAAGCTCACCCACGTTCTACCGAGTGAAACCAGACCTGTTCCCTATCCTTGTTCTGCGCTAGATTTTCATGTGCTGTATGACACGAGCGGCGTGAGTTTGAAACAGATTCGCGATCGCCTCCAGCCCACGCCCGACACCCGGCTTTACATCGCTCCTTACATCGTTACTCCCATAGAAGATCTGTTGATTAAAGACGATATGATGCATTGGGCAAAACCTCATGAATGGACGCATCTGGAACGCCGAGTTGAAGCGCTGAATGCCAAGGATGAGGACGGACGGCGCAAGTTGCCAAATAGCCAGATGCACAATCTGCGGAATGCATTGTCGCAAGGTGCAGATTTGGCGGATGCACAGTATCGGCTGATTTGCGATCGCTACATTGATTCACAAAATCAAGATGCCAATGAAGCGGGCGATCGCCCACCTGTTGATATCCGAGTGCTGGGAGGAGATCCCAGGTCGTTATTCACAAAAGTTACTGATCCCGCCACAGGAAAATCACTCAAGATGACTGGCTTACTCGATGCACTGGATGCGGCTGATTTTTTACCCGCTGCTCTCTCTGCTGAGCTAGCTTCTCAACGCGCTGCCGACTAGGAGGATGGCTAATGAAATTTCAACTCACTATCACAATGTTGAGCGATTGGCATATCGGCGCGGGCGCGGGGCGGCGGGGCGACATCGATCGGCTGGTTCAGCGTGATACCGACGGCTTACCTTACTTGCCTGCAAAAACCCTCACGGGCATTTGGCGAGATGCCTGCGAACTCATTGCCGATGGGCTGGATAGCGATGGGAGTGCGTCTACCTCCTGGAAACAGTGGGTCGATTTCTTATTTGGAGATCAGCCTGCGATCGCCCCCTCCCCTGCCTCAACCGCGCCCCAGCCCGCAGCACTCTCGATTCGAGCCGCGCACCTCCCCACCCGCATCAAAGACTTGCTTCAGCACCGTGCTAGACACCATAAACCAGCGCATCAAGCCTTGCAAAGCGCGTTTACCTTCATCAAACCGGGAATCAGCATTGATGACAAAGGATGTGCGAAGGAAGATTTTCTGCGCTTTGAAGAGATGGCGCGAATTGGCACAGTGCTAACGGCAGATTGTGAATTGCTGGCAGCGTTGAATCAGGATCAGCAGCAGGCAGCCTGCACCCTGTTGGCGGCAGGCGCAAAGGTGGTAGAACGGCTCGGCGGCAAGCGGCGGCGTGGTGCGGGTCGATGCAAGTTTAAGATTGATTGGCCCAAGGAGAGCGAATTGCTGCAAAATTCCTGGCAAGTGCTGGAACAGGATGCGCCTCCCCTCCCGCAAATGGTCTTTGAGTCTGACGCAGAGCCGCTGGCGACTCGCAGCGCTGAAACGGAATGGCAGCGAATCACGATCGCCCTGGAAGCCCTAACGCCTTTGGTGATTCCAGCCCGCACGATTGGCAACGTTGTCGAAACGCTGGACTACATTCCGGGCACGTATTTGCTGCGGCTGGTGCTGCAACAGTTGCAATCGCTGGGCGTGGATCTGAGCAATGCAATGGTGCAGGGCGATCTGCTGGTGACCAATGCCACGATTGCGATCGCCAAACAGCCAGGGCAACCGATTCCCGCTTGCCTGTTTTACGAAAAATCGGGCGGTGGCTTGGACAAAGGGGGCAAGGTTTACAACCGCCTTTGTGAACCAGAGCCAGACTCTCAACTCAAGGGCTATCGCAGCGGCTATGTTGAGTTTACGAAGTCTCTAGAAACGCTCCCCGCTTACCAAACCGTCGATACGCTCGTTGGCACACACAACACCATCCAGGATAAATATCAGCGCCCGACCAGCGAAGTCGGCGGAGTGTATAGCTATGAGGCGATCGCCCCCAAGACCCGCTTCCAGGCTGAACTACGGATGCGACAATCCATTTATGAGGCGCTGTGTCAGAAACAGGCTGACTGGTACGAGAAATTGCAGGGACATCACTGCATTGGACAATCTAAAAAAGATGACTACGGAGCCGTTGAAATCACTGTAAAAGTCATTCAACCGGAACGCAAAACAGATACCTCAACAGAGGATTCAAAACAAACAGAACAAACAGAACAAACAGAACAAACAAAGAAACTTTGGGTGTGGCTGCTTTCGGATGTGCTGCTGCGGAATGAGTCTCTGCGGCCGACGGCATCGGTAGAAGACTTTCGGCAAGCCCTCCAGCAGACGCTCAACGCTGAGGGAGATGATTCTATTCAGCTAACACTCTCCACTCCTGGCGAAGGGTTAATTTCTGCCATGCTGCGATCGCACCGAGTCGAGTCCTGGCAGAGGCGGTGGAATTTGCCTCGTCCGTCTCTGGTGGGCATTGCGGCGGGAAGCTGCATGGTTTTTGAAGTCACTGGAACGCTCGATCTTCAGCGCCTCAGACAGCTTGAGCTATCGGGCATTGGCGAACGAACCGCCGAAGGCTATGGACAGCTTTGCTTTAACCATCCATTGCTCAGCAAACCGTTGAGTGCAAAGAAACCAAACCCCAAAATAGAGAAAGACTTGGAATCTGAAAACGCTAAGTTAAATCCGCCGCTACTCAGCGCGTCTGGCCGCAATTCTGATGTTTTCAGATATGCCCGCTTGATCGAGAAAGCTGCCTGGCGCGAAGCTATTCGCAGGGCTGCTCTGTTTTTGGCAAGTAAGGGCGATCGCCGTGAAGCACGGCTAGGCATTCGGATACAGAACAACGAGCGAGGTGAGCCTGTGAGCCAGCCCAGCATGAGCCAGCTTGGTGGCTTGCGGTCGGTCATCTCTCAACTGAAGTTCAATCAAAAAGACCCAGTTTTATCCTGGCTTCAAAACATTCGAGATAAGCGTTCTAACAAGTGGGATGGAACACAAGATGGACTTGGCAAGATCGAGTGTTTGATCAATGAAGAAGAACAGATTTGGGAATGGATTAGCACTGCACTTTGCCACACCGATCCGAACCAAAACAGTCTCAACTATCCCTCACTTCAAGAACTCACGCTGACCGAGACAGGCGAATCAGATTTGAAGCAAGAACTTTGGACAGAAGCGATTCAAGTGGTCATTGATGCTTGCATTCGCGGTCATAAGCGAGAGCTAGAGGAGCTAGAGAAAAAGCACGAACAAGCAGGCGTTGCAACAGGAGCAAATCATGGCGCGTAAGATAGACGCTCGATACATCATCACAGGCACACTGATTGCCGAAAGCCCTCTGCACATTGGCGGAGTGAACAATGACCCAACGGTCGATCTCACTCTGGCAGTCAACGGAGCCGGAGACTACTACATTCCCGGCACCAGCCTTGCGGGGGCGCTGCGCGGCTGGATGGAGGAACTGGAGGGAGACTCCCAAGTTATTGCCATGCTCTGGGGGCTACGCCTAGGACAAAATGGCAGGACGCAGAGTGACGACGGCCACGCAAGCTGGATTTTGGTAGAAGATGCCGTGATTGAGGGCGATGTTCAGGCAGAACTGCGCGATGGCGTGGGAATCGATCGCTTTTGTGGCAGCGCAGCAGAATACATTAAGTTCGATCGGGCGATTTTGCCGAAGGGCAGCAAGCTCAAGTTGCACATTACGGTAGATCGGGTTATGGAGTCAAAGTTAGCGCTGAATGACGCTGAATGGGCGCTGGTTTGCCAGTTATGGGCGGGGCTATTGCGATCGCTGCAAGAGAGCGAACTGAGTCTGGGCGCTGCCAAGACGCGAGGATTGGGAGTGGTCAGATTAGAAGACGTGCAGATCAAGGAGCAAATATTTAACTCTCCTGCGGGTATTTTGGCACTGCTAGAAGGGGAATCTGGCAACTCGTCGATTTTTGATCTAGAGGCAAGCACACCGCGAAAGGCACGTCCTACTCTAGCAGTCACCATTAACTGGGAACCCGTTTCGCCCCTGATGGTAAAGGCAGAGCGCGAGGGAATCGCAGTCGATATGCTGCCGTTGGTAAGCAGCACTGGCGACCAAGTTGCGTTTGTGCTGCCGGGAAGCTCGATCAAAGGGGCATTGCGAACCCAGGCAGAGCGCATCGTTCGCACAGTTCGCCCTGAGTTCAATGATGCCGCAGCAACAAAGCCAGCCGATTCCAAAAAAGCGTTTTTGCAGCAGGTCGAGGTTCCCCTGATTGAAAACCTGTTTGGCAAGGCTGCCAAAACTGAGAATAAGCAACAGTTGGGAAACATGGGTGCATTAGCCATTGCCGACTGCTACGCTGACCACAAAATCTCCGTACAACAGTGGGAAAGGGTGCAGACCGCAAAGGAGTCTTCAGAGTTGCTACAGGCTCTAAAAGACGCGAGGTTGCATGATGTGCAACAGGCATTTTACGTTGCGATCGATCGCTGGACGGGCGGCGCGGCGGATCAGTTTCTCTACAGCACGCTGGAGCCGATGGGCGTGCAGTGGCAGCCGATCGCCCTCCGGCTAAACTTATCTCGCCTGCAAGGAGCGGACTTGCAAAAACAGGGCGTGGCGCTGCTGCTGCTGGTATTGCGAGATCTGGTTCAGGGGCGAATTCCGCTGGGGTATGGCGTGAATCGGGGCATGGGGGCGATCGCCATCAAATCCATATCGTTTTCAGCCAGTGGCACGAACTTGCTTGGTGAAATCCAAGCCCTTCACAACGTCACGCTAAAGGTTGCACCAGACCAATCGCAAACCTATCTCACGGCTCAGCATCTCGCTCAGATTAGCAGCCTTGCAGATTTGAACGATGCCTGGAAAGCCTGGATCGAATCAACAATTCCTCAGGAGGTCGCATCATGAGCGAGGCAGTCGCTACTAGAACAAAACTGTGTAGACAATCGCAGCAGAACATCTCTTTGCAAGACGCGCTGAACAAAGTTCAAAACCTGATGCCAGGGGCGATCGGATTGTTTTACAGTCCCCAAGCTTGCAGCTTTGGCAGATTAGCAGATGGGCAAGTCACAGTCTGTCGCAACGGTAAACAAGGCTGGCAGGAACAAACCCTGGATCTGTCCTCTGTATTTGAAGCCAGAGTGTTTAATGAACAGACTGAACTGCGCTGGCTCAGCATTCCCAACAGCAAAGGAAAAGCCGTATGGATTTCAGAGGAGTTGGAGAAAAAATTCGCAAGTGACTCTCCAGAACTCACCTACATCAAAGCTTTGGAACAGACTTATGTGCTTTGGGGCAAACGCTTAGGGCAACCCGTTCCAGAGAAGTGGAGTATCCTATCTGCCGCTCGAATTGGCTCTATTGCTGTTCCAATTTCCCCAGGTGCTAATAACCAAGACACGGTGATTCTGCATAGCCGCGAATACCTGGGCGAAATGGGCGAGTATGGCAATGTTGCAGTGCAAGAAGAACGCTTGATGAAGTTAACCTGGATTTCCAATGAGAAGGTAAATACCAATGACAAACAATAAACCGACACAAATCCAACGCCCCAGTCCTCCTCAGCGGCCCAACCCCTCTAGCGCTGGAAACCAGACTGGCAAGCCGCCTCAGCCTCGCAAAAATCAGACACAGCCTCAAAAAAAGCAAGGTTCTCAAAATCCCGGCTCTCATCAGTTTTTCCATAATCCATACAACTTTGTTCCTGCAATTCCCCGGCAAGATGTTGAGGGCGAGTTGGGCGATCGCTCTCCTCATGGACA
Source organism: Cyanobacteriota bacterium (assembly GCA_046719575.1). GTDB lineage: Bacteria > Cyanobacteriota > Cyanobacteriia > Elainellales > Elainellaceae > Thermoleptolyngbya. The sequence goes on along the minus strand of JBDNCP010000046.1, from coordinate 14,873 downwards.
TGGTCAGTATCTAGATGATCTTTGGAGCGGACGAATTCGCGTCAACCTTACGACAGTCACCCCTCTTCTCATTCCGAATGCTGCTCAAGCAGAGAAGTGGCAAAACAGTGAACATCAGACCTATCCCCTCCGATTGTTTGATGGTAAGCCTTACTTGCCGCCCACTTCCATTAAGGGATCGCTTCGATCAGCTTATGAGACAATCACAAACTCAAGGCTATCAGTTTTTCAGAAACATGATGAAAACTTGGTTTACCGTATGGAACCAACTCCTAAAATTTTCCCAGCGATTGCGACCAAAGATAAAAAAACTGGCAAGCTAGTTCTTCGGCTAATGCAAGCTGCGAACCTTCTTTGCTATAAAAAGTATGCAGAAACCGAAGAAGCTCCAATTGATAAAGGAGCTTCAGAAGTTATTCGTGAGAATAATTATCCCGAAAATCGACTGCCAAAACACACCGAAAAAATCTGGTTTCGGTTTAATAAAAAAAGCTTTAAGGTGACTGAATTTCGGTTTGATGAACCTGGAGAACATGAGAAAGACTGGGAAAAGGGTTGGGCTTGTATTACCGGTCCTAATTGTAATGAGAAGCGCTGTGAGCGGGTTTTCTTTGAGCGTAGCCCCGATAAACAAAAGAGCTACGACATTACAGTGCAAGAGATCACTGCCTGGGAAAAACTTATCAAAGATTATCAGGCTCTCCATGAAGAAGATTTAAGGGAACGCAGGAACGAAGACCCACCCAGGAATTCTTATAGCGCTTACTTAGGGCATGAGCCAGGGCAAACTGGCTGGTCTCGACACATCTATACCAAAAGTATGGTTGAGTTGAAACATGGCACGTTTTGTTATGCACAAATTCAGGACGATAAAATTACGGCTTTGTTGCCGGTGATGGTTTCTCGTCAGTTTTTCAAAACAACGCCAGCAGCATTGTTAGCAGAGTCGTTAAAGCCCAGCAAGAGAGTTGATGAACTTTCACCCGCCGATCGCGTGTTTGGTTGGGTGAATCAGAAGGGCAAAGGTGCGTATCGAGGGCAGTTGCGGATTCATTCGGTGAAGTGTTTATCCACGGATGCGATTCAAGAGTTTACGGACGATCCAGCGACTAATCCTGGATTGCCGCTGACGATTCTAGGGCAACCGAAACCGCAGCAGTCGCGGTTTTATGTGGCTAAGAATAAACAGGGCGAAGCTCTAGGAAATGGTAACTCCAAGCAAGACGGGTATGCTTCTGAGAATCAAGGGCTACGGGGGCGGAAGGTATATCCGCACCACAAGGCGATCGCCCGCAATGCTGAGTATTGGAGCGACCCCATGCGCGATCGCACTGGGCAATCTGTCAACGGCTACCATCAGGAATACCGCCGTCCGAAAAAAGATGGCACTGAACAGCGCGATAGCCAAAATCGCTCGATCCAAGCCTGGGTAAAGCCCAACACTCGGTTTGAATTTGACATTGACATCACAAATTTGTCGTGTGTGGAGTTGGGCGCGTTGCTTTGGCTACTGACCCTGCCAGATGACCATTACCATCGGCTGGGCGGCGGCAAGCCCCTCGGCTTTGGCAGTGTGCAACTAAAGATTGACTGGAAGCAGACCGACCTGCGCCTTGGGCAAGACTGGAAGCAATATTATGAGTCGCTGCTGCCGATCGATCCGCCCGATCCAAACCGGGCAGGGCAATGTATCGATATGTTTAAGCAGGAAGTTGCCAATGCTTACTCATCTGAAAAGGACTTTGAAAAAGTTCGGTTTATCCAGGCGTTTCGGCAGGCAGCAAAGGGACTGGACGGCCCGATTCACTATCCCAGGGTCAGCGCACAGCCCGACCCAGAGGGCGAAAACTACAAGTGGTTTACAGAAAACGAAAGCAAGGATAGGCGATCGCTCCCTTCCCTTTGGCACGAGACAGGTTTGCCCTATTGGAAATAATGCTCTGGCTCCGACAACTTATCTGGTTTCCGACCTGACTCATGGCGCTTACCTGACTCAAGATAGCTATGGAATCTTCGTTTGACTATCCGCCGACGGTAGAACTGTTGGATTATCTGGTGCCTGGTATGCTGGGGCAAAAGGGCAATCTGCTCAAGGCAGTGCGGCTGTGGGCGATCTTGCGATCGCTCTATAGCGAGAAACCCATGCTGCTCTCTACGGATGCAGAGGGTTCCTTTAGCAATGCCCAGTGGCGAGAATCTTTTTTGCAGCCCGATAATCAGCAAAAAACGCTCAAACAATGGCTCTTTCAGGATCAGGCTGATATAGATGAAACGCAATGGCGGCAGGCATTTGTGAATCGCTACGGCATCCAGGGCGATCGCCTTTCTGCACTGCTAGGAGATGCACCCAAGTATGAAGAGCCGATTCCGTTTCAAATAGACCACCGCACATTGCGGAACGACTTTGCAACGCTAGAAAAATTGGGCTGGCTCAAGGCGAGGGGCACGGGCAGCCAGCGACGCTATTCCAAAGTTAGTACCCTGCCGACATTACCGTGGATTGCTGCCAGTGCCGCCGAATCTACGGACGAGCCAGCGTTGATCCACTTTATTCCCAATGATTTGGCAGGCGTGGTCGAGCATTTTCCTCAGCCAATTAACGGCACACAGCGGTTTATTTTAGATACGGAATACATCATTTCCCAGTCCGTCTCTCGCCAGGTTGATCAATTGCTCCAGCTTTTAAAGCAAGCGTGGCAGCAAACACCCGTCCCGCCTATCCGGTTGGTCTATCGCAGCATCCGCTACTATGAGGCCGAGTTTGAACTCTTAACTTATCCGGTCTGCATTTATTATTTCCAGCGTGCGCCGTACCTATTTGCCTTTGGACAAACGCCCCAACACTTGGATGATGGCAACGCCAAAAGCATGAGTTGGTATGACTATCGGCTTGATCGGATTCAATCGCTGCGGCTGCTGGACTGGGCCGATCAATCCTTGCCGACCGAATGGCAGGTCAAGGCTCAACACAGCCTACCTGCATCGATGCCATTTCCGACCTTACCCAGACGATTTGCTGAGAAAACGCCGGAATTTGTACAGCAAGAGGTCGCTCTAGCAATGGGAGTCGAAATTCATCGCCCCATCGCCCCGTTACTACTCAGATTTGAGCGCTATTTTTATGGGAACTACATTGCTAATACCGAACGCGCCAAGCTCTTTGTTGAAATGGGGTTTGCCCAAGCAGAAAAGCGCTTTCAGGCTGATCCAGAGATTAGCGCTCAGGGTTTGTCGCTCACAAAACTATTTGGCGATCGCCCCCGTCACAAAAGCAGCGTCTTTTGCACTGCCCAACATCGACTCGGCGACAACAACGTCGTCATGCGGCTACGGGCTTGGGGGCCCAATGTGGAAGTGCTGCTGCCGCTGAGTCTGCGCCAGCGCATGACAGACGATATGCAAGAAACCTGGAAGCTGTATGCCCCCAACTTGACGGGATAGGAGAACTGGCAAATGACGCGAACGAGATGAGACGAGTACACAGAAATGATTCCTAAAAATTACATTCCAACACCATCCCTGAGTCAGCGATTTTGCCATGCTTTAGGCTATGCATTTCACCTGCATCAGCATCAGTTTCGCAAAGGTAGCAGCGTGCCTTATATCAGTCATCTGATGAGCGTTGCAGCACTGGTGTTGGAAGATGGCGGGGATGAAGAGGCGGCGATCGCCGCTCTGCTCCATGATGCCATTGAAGATCAGGGCGGGAACGCAATTCGGAACGAAATTCGGCAGCAGTTTGGTGATTCTGTTTTACGCATAGTGGAGGCTTGCACGGAATCTGACGAAACCCCAAAACCACCCTGGAAACAGCGAAGACTCCAGGCGATCGCCCAGCTTCAACACGCCGAACCCGCCATTCAGCGCGTCATCATTGCCGACAAGCTGCACAACCTGCGCTGCATCTGGGCAGACTGGCAGCGTCAGGGCGATCGCGTGTGGGATCGGTTTAATGCCAGTTCGACCGATATCCTTTGGTTTTATCGAGCCTGTATAGAAGCAGTGGGCGATCGCCCAAGCAGCCCAATGGTGACGGAGCTTCGCAGCCTACTCACCATCCTAGAGAATTGTTCACATCACTGATCTGCTACTTAGAATCTTCATGGCAAAACCCATCTTCACCATCACCGACCACCCGCAACCAGACGGAATCATCTTCCGCCTGGTGGAGTTTGAAATCCCTGGTAGCATCACCACACCCGAACAATTTGCCGAAGCAGTACAGGAAATTGAACCCGCCTTGGTCGGTTCGCTGCCGATTCTGATCAACGGTCGCGGCCCGGTGTGGGGATACGGCATGATTTTTCACGCAGCGCACCCCAGCCCAGCGATCGCCACCTACGACCCCCGTCTGGGCTATGTGATTGTGCAAACGCACGATGAACGCTTTCAAGTTGGTAAAACAATCATCCTCTAGTTTTATCCCCTCGTTCTATACTCCCCATCTACCATGACAACTCCCCATCGCCCCCTAACACAGCCATCTTCTGCGACTGATCCCCGTAGCCACTATTGCGGTCGAGTAATTGCAGTTGGGGGGCCACCGCATTCAGGAAAATCAATCTTTTTAGCGGAGCTTTATCGACAGCTTTTGCAACGGCAGCCGTCGGGTGTGTTTCTACAGCGTGCCTGCCCCGATGGAGAAGGCATGTGGTCGAATGAAGCCGATCCAGTCGTGGTGCAGCAAATCCGTAAAAAAGCTGCCTTCTCAGAAGAGTTTGTTGGCTCTACGCTGCACATGATTGAGCAATTGGGAAGAAATCCGCAACTCTTTCTCGTTTTGCTAGATTTGGGTGGCAAGCGAACGGCTGAAAACGCCGAAATTCTAAGGCGATCGACCCATTGCATTGTCGTATCGGCAAACGAAGAGGAAGCAATGCGCTGGCATGTCTTTGCGGCTGATGAAGGATGTCCGGTATTGGCTAGCTTTCAGTCGCGCCTGGTGCGATCGCCCGATCAGCAAATCGACCCGGCTGCCCGCTCCATTATCCAGACCGATCGCCCCATTCCCCAGGGCATCCTCGTCAACCTCTGCCGCGAACTAGGAGCCGACTGCTATCAAGAGGCGATCGCCCAGTTCGCCGACTGGCTGCTAGCCCAACCCCGCTAGCGCCTCCAAAACGCACCCCCAAACCCGCTAATCAGACGGCACTCTTTCAAACCCATTTCCCCGCAAGGGGACGGTAAGGGAAAAGAGAAGAGCGAAAAAAGAAAAATGAAAAGGGAAACTGGGTCTTGCCTGGAATCTCTTCGTTCTTCGTTCTTTTCAGTCCTCAAAGCGAGATAGAGGCAATACAAATCCAGGCAGCACGTCTTCGCCAGAAAGTTCAGTCGGCAACTCTCGCACCTCTTTGGGTTGCCCCTGTCGGTAAATCTCCACTTGCTGTTCCTGGGGATTCAACATCCAGCCCAATCGCACGCCAGCATCCATGTATTCCTGCATCTTTGCTTGCAGCAGCTCTAGGTTATCAGTGGGGGAACGCAGTTCAATCACAAAATCAGGGGCAATAGGGGGAAATTTTCGTCTTTGCTCTGGTGTGAGCGCTTGCCAGCGGGATAGCTCTACCCAAGCGACATCTGGAGAGCGAAAGCTCGATGAGCTGGCTTCGCCACCGCCTCCAATCGGCAGTTTAAAGAGGGTGGATGAACTGAATACCTTCCCCCGGCCAGACTGCTTATTCCATAAGTACAGTTCGCCACCCAGATCCATCTCATAGCTACCGCCCTCCCCTCCCACAGGAGTCATCACAATCAAAGCTCCCTTGGCACTTCGTTCAATACTCAGATTAGGATTACTGCGGCAAAGCTGATAGAACTGCTCATCGGTGAGATGAACTTCGGATGTCTCCAGCACGAGTGGCAACGTCAGCGAAACCATAGAATCGTCCCGATTCAATTCCTACTTATTTCCTAAACTTTATTATGTCATTTGCGACAAGATGGAGTGTGAGCAAGAGAAGAGGGAAAAGCGAAAAGGAAAGAAGGAAACCAGGTCTTCGTTCTTCGTTCTTCGTTCTTCGTTCTTCGTTCTTCAAGCCTTGCGGCGATCGCCCTTATTCTAGATCCCCAGCGGGGGATTAGAATAAAACAACATACCGCTGAATTTCCCCAGCATTTATGCCCCGCCCTCGCGCTACGGTTCAAAAATCCTCTGCTGCCGCAAGCTGGCCCGCAAATACGCAACTGGTCGGTCTTACGCTCCAACTCCAGCCATACGACGACAGCACGCTCTATCCGCAATACACCATTGGGCTTCACGCTTGGCTGCTCGACCAAGTGCGCCAGATGAATCCGGAGTTGTCTGCTTATCTGCACGATGGCGAGTCCGAAAAACCCTTTACGATTTCAGCCTTGCAAGGAGTAGAGATTGCCCCCGGCGGTAGCCTGAGGGTTAGGAGCGATCGCCTCTACACTTGGACGATTACCGCCCTATCTCAACCAGTCGTCGCCTGGCTAGCAGACTGGCTGCGACAGCCCCCCCAAACCATCGACCTGCGGGGCGCACCGCTCAAAATTCTCGACTGGGGGCTGACCCACCCATCCCATCCACCCACTACCTACGAGCAGTTGTTTGACGTGGCGATTCCACCCCATCCGGCGATCGCCCTCTCCTTCCTCTCGCCCACCAGCTTCCGCCGCCACAAACACCATTTCCCGCTGCCTGTCCCTACGAACTTATTCCACAGCTACCTGCGCCGCTGGAACGACTTTGCCGATGTGGAATACGACTCAGAAGACTTCCTCGCATGGATCGATGAATCGGTCATCATCACCCGCCACCACTTGCAATCTGTGAAAACCGTTGCAGGAAAGCGTGGCTCTGTGACGGGGTTTACTGGAGCGATCGAGATGGGCTTAAGTAAGCTAGCCCTAGAAGAACCCGAATATGTGCAGCTTTTTATGGCGCTGGGACGACTCGCGCCCTACTGTGGCACTGGGCACAAAACCACCTTTGGGCTGGGGCAAACCCGCCTGGGCTGGTCATCCGCCATTACAGAAGCGCCCCCGTCTACCCTACAAGACCTGCTGGCGCAGCGGATCGCCACCCTGACTGAGCATTTTCTAATGCAACGTAAGCGCACGGGAGGAGAACGGGCGAGGGCGATCGCCGAAACCTGGGCTACTGTCCTGGCTCGGCGCGAACTGGGCGAATCGCTGCAAGACATTGCTGAGGATCTGGGATTGCGCTATGAAACGGCCAAAACCTACGCCAAACTCGCCCGCAAAGCCGCAGAGACAGTGCCCTGACATTGCCCCTGACATTGCCCTTCCCTCCGCCTCTCTCTGCATTGCCTTGTGCCGATCCTCCTGAGCGGCGCTACGCAGGAACCTGCCCAAAACCCGCACACGCTTGACGGGCAATCCAAAATCAAGCATCCAAAATCCAAAGCCAAGCATCGAGATAATGGGCTATCTCCAAGTGGGTCTGCCTGCAATACGGAAGTCAGAATGGCGAGACTCTGGGGTTTGGTTGCCCCAGGTGCAAGACTTGTTCGAGAATCTACGTTAAGATTCTTTAAGAGCTTTCTCAGAAGGCTTGCTAGTGGTTGGTCAACTTTTAGTTTTGGGGTAGATCGCTACGGGATTTACTCTGCTGCTAAGGCTGTGACGCTGCACTGGAGTCATTTTAGAGTCGTTCTACACTTAGAGTCGTTCTAAACGGTGTCCCTATGTCGGCAAATTCCTGGTGGTCTGGTCTATTCGCCTCGGCTAAACCTGCGATCGCCCTCGAAAGCGCTGCGGCGGCGGCTCAGGGGGCCAGGGTTGAGCTAATAGATCTGTGCAAAGAATTTCAGGAAGGCGATGTGACGCGGAAAGTGCTAGACGGCATTAATTTGCAGTTTGCCCCCGGAGAGTTTGTCGTCTTGCTAGGACACAGCGGCAGCGGCAAAAGCACCCTGCTAAACCTGATCAGCGGCATTGATCAGCCGTCCGCTGGCACGATTCGCATCAACGACCTTGCCATTACCGAGTTAGATGAGAAATCGCGCACCCTGTTTCGGCGCGATCGCATCGGGTTCGTCTTCCAGTTCTTCAACCTGATTCCGACGCTGACGGTGCTAGAAAACGTCACCCTGCCGCAGGAACTAGCGGGCAAGTCTCCGGCGGTGGCTCGTCAATCGGCTTTGCGGCTGCTCGAACAGGTGGGGCTGGGCGATCGCCTATCAACTTATCCAGATAAGTTATCCGGCGGGCAGCAGCAGCGAGTGGCGATCGCCCGTGCCCTAGCCCATGACCCGCAGGTGATTTTGGCCGATGAGCCGACGGGCAACCTGGATGAAGAAACCGGGCAGCAGGTGCTAGAGCTTTTGCTCAACCTGACCCGCACCCAAGGCAAAACCTTGATCATGGCCACCCACAACCCCGACATCGCCCGCTATGCCGATCGCGTGCTGCGGGTTCAGGATGGGCATCTGATTCCTGTCATTGTGCATCCCGACCTAGCCGAGGAGGTGGTGGCATGACGGCAGCCGTTTCTAACGCCCCCCTCTGGCGCTTGGCGGGGCAGCGCATCCAGCAGCGCCCCTTGCAGTATCTCCTTTGTATTTTGGGGATTGCCCTGGGCGTGGCGATGATGGTGTCTATCGATCTGGCAAACGGCTCGGCGCAGCGGGCCTTTGCCCTATCGACCGACGCGATTACCGGACGCGCTACCCACCGCATCGAGGCGATCGCCCCCACGGGCATTCCCGAAACCACGTATGCCAACCTGCATCGTGCGGTTCCCCACATTCCCCTCGCGCCGATTGTGGAGGGCTATGTGCTGGTGGAGGAGCTGGGCGCTCAGCCCATGCGTCTGGTGGGGGTGGACGTGCTGGCAGAGTCGCCCTTTCGCAACTACTTTGGCGCGGAGGGCGAAAGCCTAGACGCGGCAGCGGTGCAGTTGCTCACCAATCCCCAGGCGATTGTCTTGTCGCAGGAGGTGGCGGCTCAGTCCGGCGTGGAATTGGGAGATCCGCTGCATCTAGATATCGCCGGACAGCACCGCGAAGTCACCGCCGTTGCCCTCGTCCAGAGCGACGACTCCCTCAACCGCCGCGCCCTCAGCACGCTGCTGTTTGCCGACATTGCCACCGCACAGGAACTTTTGGGACAAACGGGGCGGCTCAGCTACATCGATGCGATCGCCCATTCCCCCGCCGAGATTGACGCAATTCAAGCCGCTCTGCCCGCTGGTCTGAAGCTGGAAACAGCAGAAGCCCAGAAAAACGCCGTGCAGCAAATGACGGCCGCCTTTGAGCTAAACCTAACGGCGCTGAGCCTGCTGGCGCTGGTGGTGGGCATGTTTTTGATTTACAACACCGTCACCTTTAGCGTGGTGCAGCGTCGCCCGCTGTTTGGGATTTTGCGCTGCATTGGCGCAACACGGGGACAGCTTTTTGCCCTGATTTTGGGCGAGGCGGCCCTGTTTAGCGTTATTGGCTCTTTGCTCGGCGTGGGGCTAGGCATTCTGCTGGGCCGCAGCATTGTAGGGCTGATCACCCAGACAATTAATGATTTTTACTTTGTTGTATCGGTGCAGCAGGTCACCCTGTCGAACGCCACCCTTGCCAAGGGACTGGTGATTGGCATTGCGGCCGCGCTGTTTGCGGCTGCGCTACCGGCGCTGGAGGCCATGAACACCACACCGACGCTGACCTTGCAGCGCTCGACCCTAGAGGGCAAAGTGCAAAAGCTGCTGCCGCTGTTGACTGTGGGCTGGCTTGGCTTCTCGCTGGCTGGGGCGGGCCTGCTGCGGTGGTCTTCTGGCGGTTTGGTTGCAGCTTTTGCAGGACTCTTTGCCGTGCTGCTGGGGGCTGCCCTGCTGGTTCCGCCAGCGATCGCCCTACTCATGCAGGGGCTTGCACCCGTAGGCTACCGTCTGTTTGGTGTGGTCGGGCGACTGGCTCCACGAGATATTTTGCGATCGCTCAGCCGGACTTCCGTGGCGATCGCCGCTCTGATGGTGTCGGTGTCGGTGATTGTCGGTGTCTCAGTGATGATTGGCTCATTTCGCGGAACGGTGGTGCAATGGCTGGATCAGACGCTCCAGGCAGATATCTACGTGTCGCCGCCCACAACGACAGCCAATCGCGTGCTGGGCAAGCTCGATCCCCAGGTCGTGGAGTCGCTGAAGCAGTGGGACGGACTACGGCTTGCCGTCAGCTACAACGATGCCGATGTGCGCGTGGTGGACTTTGATCGCACCGCCAAGCTGATTTCTGCCGATGGCGACGTGTCTCAGGGCAAGCGGCCCTACGCCTGGATTCGGCCAGGGCTAGAACCCGACCCTTGGCCAGCGCTGGATGCAGGCGAAGGCGCAATTATCTCCGAAGCCCTGATCCGTCGAGAAAATCTGCCCGCGCCGCCAGAAACCATCACGCTGGAAACCCCAGCGGGCGATCGCACCTTCCCTGTGCTTGCCGTTTTCTACGACTATTCCTCCGATCGCGGCACGATCATTCTAGATGACGACGTTTACCTCAACCTGTGGCAGGACGATCGCATCGCGTCTCTGGGTCTGTTTACCCAGCCCGATGTGGACGTAGAAGCAATGGTGCAAGACATTCGATCCCACTTCCAGGGACGACAGGATTTGCTGGTGCAGTCAAATCGCAGCCTGCGGCAGGGGTCGCTGGAAATTTTCGACCGCACCTTTGCCATTACCAGCGCCCTGCAACTGCTCTCGGTGGTGGTTGCCTTTATCGGCGTTCTCAGCACGCTGATGAGCCTGCAACTAGAGCGGACGCGGGAACTGGGCATCCTCCGCGCCACAGGCATGACCCCCAACCAGTTGGGCCGGCTGACGCTGCTAGAGACGGGGCTGATGGGAACTCTGGCGGGCGTATTTGCGATGCCGCTGGGCTTTGTCCTTGCCTGGATTTTGATCTACGTGATCAACGTCCGCTCCTTTGGCTGGACGCTGCAAATGGCGCTGGAGGCCCGCTATTTTTGGCAGGCGTGGCTGGTGGCGATCGCCGCTGCTCTGCTGGCGGGTCTATATCCAGCGCTACGGCTACGACGGATGAATATCGCGGCGGCGCTGAGACAGGAATAGTTTGGATTTTGAGGTTTGGATTTTGAGGTTTGGATTTTGGGTAATACGCGACTGCAAAGCGTTCGACTAAGCATTCGTAGCAAGCTTCAGAGGAATGGGTAGGAGGTGTGTCAGAATGCGATCGCTCTTAATTCAAATTTGCGTATTTTCGGTGTTCTGCGGCACGTTCTTTGGCACATTCCTAGGGGTTGCATGGCCGGCGATCGCCGCCAATTCCGTGACCTGGCAAACGCTACCCGCCACGAGTGGAGAATATCGTCAGGCGATCGCCCTTCCCGACTGGCACTTTCCCGACGACTTTGGCCCACACAATGACTACCAGACCGAATGGTGGTACTACACGGGCAATCTAGAAACCGAAGACGAGCGTCCGTTTGGCTTTCAGTTGACCTTCTTCCGCCAGGCGATTTCTCCTACCACCGCAACCGAATCCACCTCATCAGCCTGGCGCACCAATCAAATCTACTCTGCCCATTTCACCGTCAGCGACATTGCGGGCGGCGGCTTTTATGTAGACGAGCGCTTTAGCCGCAACGCCGTCGGGCTGGCTGGCGCAGAGGCCATGCCCTACCGCGTCTGGCTGAATGATTGGTCGGCGACTGAACTGGAACCCGGCCGGGTGCGGCTCCAGGCCCAGTCGGATGAGGTTGCCATCGACCTCACGGTTCAGCAGACTCGTCCCCCGGTGTTGCAGGGCGATCGCGGCTTGAGCATCAAAGGAATGGAACCGGGCAATGCATCCTATTACTATTCCCTGGTGCAGCAGCCCACCACCGGAACCGTCACCATTCAGGGAAAATCCTTTCCTGTCCACGGCAAAACCTGGAAGGATCACGAATATTCCACCAGCGCATTGACCGCAGGCACGGTCGGCTGGGACTGGTTCTCGATCCAACTGGAAGACGGCTCAGCCCTGATGCTTTATCAGTTGCGCCACGAAGACGGTACGCCTGAAGTCACCTCCGCAGGCACGTTTGTCTCGGCATCCGGCGAGACGACCCATCTGAATCACAACGACTGGACGATCCGCGTCCTCAAGACCTGGAAAAGCCCCCGCAGCAAAGCCATCTATCCCGCCCAGTGGCAGATTCGCATTCCCAAGTTAGATCTGGTGCTAGAAGGGCGATCGCTCCTCGCAGACCAGGAACTCAATACCTCCACAGCAACCTATTGGGAAGGGGCAACCGCTTTTGAGGGAACGCGGCAAGACCAGCCCATTCAGGGCACAGGTTACGTCGAATTAACGGGTTACGCCACCCGCCTGGATTCTCTCTTGTCTGAAAGTACGCCCTGAGCGACTGGCCAAAGGCTTAATGCCCTTCCTGCAAGCCACTGAAGGCATTGAAGGCATTGAAGGCGGTAGGTTTACGGTAAAGTTTTGTATTTACCGTAACGTTTTGTATGTTGTCTGACACGCTGAAAAGAATTCACTGTACACCCTTCCCTAGGTTGTACTCATATTGACTCATATTGACATGACTCGTATTGACATATTGACAATGGATCGAAGGCCGCTCCATCAGTCGATGTAAGTCGTGGTCAAGTCATCGGGTTTGGATGAGCGCGGTGATGAGTAACTGAACATCGGGTTGGTGCAGATTTAGCAGACGGTTGGCCTCTTCTCGTTGGTCTAACTGGGGCGGATACTGACCATAGTTGAAATTGATAATTGCCGCCCCATCGTCGCGAATGCCGAAAAATAGCAGGGGGCGATCAAACCCGTCGGGGTTGAACTGGTTTGGCAGGGTTCTATCGTCTACAAAAACGGAGTAGAGCAGGTTTGCTGGGTTAGGCTCCATCTCGACGACCCGGATGGTCGTGACGGTGCGTGTGAAAATGTTGGGGTCGGTGTAAATGTAGACCATCGTGGCTACCCGCTGTCCAGGGCGCTGGGTGGCTGGCAGGTTGACCACGCAGATTTGCCCATTGTTGACCACTCGCCCGCTACACAGTTCAGAATTTGTAGAAAAGTCGATGGATTTGCGGCCGCTGGCCCGTTGGGCGAGTAGCGGCGTGGGCGTTTGGGCGATCGCAGGCAACGGCCCAAATCCGACCGCCAAGATTCCCAGCACAGCAGACCCAATGAATGCGAACTTCATAAGTATTTCCTGGATAAATAACGTAATGAGGCAGGACTAAGGTTCAGGCCCCACACCGTGTCGGGCTGCGAGATGAGCGGATTCAGAACGGGCTGAAAGCGTTACCACGGGCGTTTTGCCACGGGCAACCAGGGCAATGCGCCGGCTGGCTGGGTGCATCAGGCAGATTTGGTCGCGGCCAAGCTGAAACACCAGCCAATCGTCTGGCAGATGGGTAGCGTGGCTGATGCTCCAGGCTGCAAAGGGAGTCTCTAGGGCAAAGTGTTGGCGGGCTTGGGCGACGCGGTTGTGTCCGACAATTCCTCCCCCAGAAAATATGCTGGTGTAATAGTCCCAATCGCTGGCAGTGGTGAGCTTGGGCACTGGGCCAAAGCTTTGCGGCGACTCCGAGATCAGGGCATCAAAGGCAGCGCGATCGAGGGCAACAGGTTCCGGCTCGCCTGAGATCCATTGCAGCGCTTGAGTGCCATCGGGACTGAGATAGTGCAGGGTGTAGGCGGGGCGGGGCTGGAGTTGGGCAGCAGGCATGACCTGCATTTGGCTGATCAGGCTGGTCTGGCTATTGAAGCTGTACCAGCCAAACAGGAGCAGATAGCTCAGTCCGTGAATCAGCAGGGTCGCCTTGAGAGCCGTTTGCACAGACCGCTTGCGCTGCCGCAGCAGCAGCCAGACAAAGGGATACTCGATGACCAGGGTGAGTAAAAACGCGAGTAGGGTGGCGATCGCCAGCCAAGTCCGTATGTTTTCAATCGTCAGCCCCGAATACTGCGACAGTCGATTTACCAGCAGCAGCGCCCCCGCCCAGGCCGAGGCATAGTTCGCCGCCACCAACGCCAGCAGCGATCGCCGTCTGGGAGTGCCAAACCACCAGGAGAGCAGCCCCGCTTCTAGATAAGCAATCACCAAATTGCCCACTAATAGGTGGATCAAGCCAGTCCACAGGAGGGCGCTGCCGCCATTGGCCCAGGCCGGAGTGGGCCACAGGGACAGGGTTAGTCCAACGCTAAAGCTCAGTCTGAACGTATTCGCGACCAAACTACTCGACGGTTTTAAGTAAGAGGGTATGGGTGGCATGACGAGTTTGCTGGCAGCGAATAAAAGCGATTAATTGACATTGGTGTACGTAAACTCGATTCCACCTTCAGCCTGACAAAGGGCCGCTCGATATCGACCACCGATGCGCATAACAGCACAAGTGCCACGCTTTTGTGATGTTTCGCCACCATATATCAATCCCACCACGCGATAGCTTATGCCAGTGCCACCGTCAACCTGAAATTCAGACCCAGCATCAGCGACAAAAGAAAAGGGACTGCCATTGAAGTAGTAGCTAAAGACAAGAACCCCTTCAGAGGGCATTGTTGCTATTTGGAATGACTCACAGGTGAGTTGTGTGTGGGTATGGCAACGGGTGGGATTGTTGTCACGGTGGAGGACTTGGATATTGCCCGATGCCTGGGCGGGGCGTGATGCTGGGGGTGCTGGAGCGGGTCGAGCGCTGGGTGGGGCGGACTGGGGCTGCGGGGCGGGCTGGGCTTGGGGAGATGGGTTGCTGCGATCGCCGCCATTGCCTCGCGGGAAGGACGAGTCAATCGTATTAATCGTATCGGTGACATCCCGAACCGTTTCACGAATGCGCCGGAAGATATTCGCCATTAAGACCGGGCTGGATTCATTAGGGACCTCAGGGCTGGAGATCGGAGTTGCCGCAAAGACCGGGGAAGTGCCCAGCAGAG
>JBDNCP010000045.1:0-31422 GCA_046719575.1 Cyanobacteriota bacterium | reverse complement strand
CAGCAACTCCTGGCCCCAAAGATCAAGATTGGTATTACAAGCTGGTACTGGGAGACGTGCGATCGCTGCCCAGCCCCATCCCCAGCCAAAAGCTGCGGCGTATTACATTCATCCCCACCACCTGGGCGCAACTAGCAGCGGCACAGACGGTGGGGGATCTGCTGAAGAAACAGGCTTAGCGCTAGATAAGCCGATCAGACTAGTAAAGACCCAGCCAGGATAGCAAGCCCTGACCCGTTAAGTATTCAATCGCCAGCGTAATCAAAAACCCCACCATTGCTGCTCGCCCATTCAGACGCTCAGCGTATTCATTAAAGCCAAACTTCGGTTCCTGGAGCTTCGGAGTTACGGTCGGTTGTGGAGGCGTTTGAGTCATGGCTTTTACAATTCTTTACTCGTCCTCTCCATTGTAGAGAGTGCGGCCCATTCGTCAATCCAGACCGCCCAAACTTCCTTCTGTAGAGCACTAAAAAGAGCGCTAAAATCTCCCCATCTGGGCGAAGGCTCTCTCGAAAAAAAGGATTTACCTTGGGAGTATACAGGAATTTACTGTCTCCACGATGGGTCGGGGAGCCTTTGAGGTGTTGACATGGAAATTGGCGTTCCAAAAGAGATTAAAGACCAGGAATTTCGAGTGGGGCTGAGTCCCAGCAGTGTCCGCACGCTCACCGAAGCAGGGCACACCGTTTTCATTGAAACTCAAGCGGGCGTGGGCGCTGGGTTTGCGGATGAGGACTATCTCCGGGCGGGCGCTAAGGTAGTGCCCACCGCTCAGGATGCCTGGAACCGAGAAATGGTCGTAAAGGTGAAGGAGCCGCTGCCTGCGGAATATAACCTAATGCAAAAAGACCAGTTGCTCTTTACCTATCTGCACCTAGCAGCGGCACGAGGACTGACGGAGCAACTAATGCAGGTGGGGCTGACGGCGATCGCCTATGAAACGGTCGAACTGCCCAACCGCAGCCTGCCCCTGCTAACCCCCATGAGCATCATCGCTGGACGGCTCTCGGTGCAGTTTGGCGCACGCTTTTTGGAACGGCAGCAGGGTGGGCGCGGCGTGCTGCTGGGCGGTGTGCCAGGGGTTAAACCAGGCAAAGTCGTGATTCTGGGCGGCGGCGTAGTCGGCACTGAAGCCGCCAAGATGGCCGTCGGGCTGGGCGCTCAGGTGCAAATTTTCGACATCAATGTGGAGCGGCTGTCTTACCTGGAAACATTGTTTGGCTCACGGGTGGAACTGCTCTACAGCAATGCCGCCGAGATCGAAGCCGCTGTTGCCGATGCCGACCTGTTAATTGGTGCAGTGCTGGTGCCAGGCCGACGTGCGCCAATCCTAGTTCCCGCTAGCTTGGTGGAGCAAATGCGGACAGGTTCGGTCATCGTAGACGTGGCGGTGGATCAGGGCGGCTGTGTGGAAACCCTTCACCCCACCTCCCACACGCAGCCTACCTACGAGGTGTCGGGTGTGGTTCACTATGGCGTACCCAATATGCCCGGAGCCGTCCCCTGGACAGCGACGCAGGCGCTCAACAACAGCACCCTACCCTACGTCGTGAAGCTGGCCAACCAGGGACTCAAGGCGCTGGAAACGGATGAAGCTCTGGCTAAGGGGCTAAACGTGCAGGATCATCGTTTGGTACATCCCGCTGTGCAGCAGGTTTTCCCCGACTTGGCGTAGCCTATATCGATGCTTGATGCTGGCTTCAATTTTGGATTTGCAGTTTTGGATTTGCAGTGTTGGATGGTCTGTCAAGCGTCTACGAGGACTCCAGCAAGCTCGTTCATAGCTCCGCTTAAAAAATTAAAGGCGGGGAGTTGATTGACGAACCAAACTCCTGCAATCTTAATCCGCTCGTAGGTTGGGTTGGCGTTGGCGTAACCCAACCGAATCTAGGTTAGTATTGGGTTTGACATCGCTCAGCCTGCCTAGGCAAAAAGATTGAGCAAAAAGATGATTGATTCAGTCAACCAGGGCGGGAAGGCAGCTACGTGCCCAAGAGCTTGAACGGAGTCATTCCTCTTTTTATATTCTTGAGAAGAATATAAAAAGAGCTATCAAGCTGCTTCAGGTCTGGGATTCGCAGAATCTGGGAGATATCCATCCAATCTGTCAACGGATGTAAACTTCGTTTGAGTCCGGATACCAGAAAACCTTGCAACTACGGTTCTACCAAGGCCAACAGCATTAGGGTTGCAGCAGTAATCGAAAATTATTCAAAGCACGTTTCCAAGCCACTCCCAATTCCCAATCGCAATGCCTACAGAGGACAGACTAAGGGGCAAAGGGGTGTACCACTCTCGGCAAAGTAGTCAACTGGCAAGCTGTCCATTGAGGTAGACCCAGCGAAAACTCAACTTAGAACCCAATGTTAAAGTAACGTTACAATCGTATTTGTGATTGAGACTCAATATTTGTCCTTTTTGACTCAACTGTTCTACTAGTCGCTGACACGCGACTTAAGCACTTAAGCATGGGTTCTCTTCTGGCGATCGCCCTTATCCTGCTGCTGGCAACGTTGCTCATCGGCACCATTCTCTACCTCCTAACCGCTCGCCGCTACCAGTCCGGCGATTCCGTCGCCCGCTCCTACGACGAATGGACTCAAGACGGCATCCTAGAGTTTTACTGGGGCGAGCATATTCATCTGGGGCACTACGGCTCACCGCCGCGCCGCAAGGATTTTCTCAAAGCCAAAGCCGACTTTGTGCATGAAATGGTGCGCTGGGGCGGACTCGATCGCCTGCCGCGCGGCTCTACCCTGCTAGATGTTGGCTGCGGCATCGGCGGCAGTAGCCGCATCCTGGCGCAAGACTACGGCTTCAACGTCACAGGCGTCACCATCAGCCCTCAGCAGGTGAAGCGGGCCCAAGAACTCACGCCGCCTGGGGTGAGCGCTAAGTTTCTGGTGGACGACGCAATGGCGTTGTCTTTTCCCGATGCCAGCTTCGATGTCGTCTGGTCGGTAGAAGCCGGGCCGCACATGCCCGACAAGGCCATTTTTGCAAAAGAGCTGATGCGCGTGCTGAAACCCGGTGGTGTGCTGGTTGTCGCCGACTGGAACCAACGGGATGATCGCCAAATTCCCCTGAAGCTCTGGGAACGCACTGTCATGCGGCAACTGCTAGATCAATGGTCGCACCCAGAATTCGCCAGCATTGAAGGATTTTCGGAACTGCTAGAGGCTACAGGACTGACTGATGGCCCCGTCATCACCGCCGACTGGTCAAAGGAAACGCTGCCCTCCTGGCCCGACTCGATCTGGCAGGGCATAGCGCGACCCGCTGGTCTGGTGAAATTCGGCATTCCCGGCTTGATCAAATCGCTGCGAGAGGTTCCAACGATTTTGCTCATGTGGCTAGCGTTTGGCGTGGGGTTGTGCCGCTTTGGGATGTTTCGGGCCATCCGTAAAGAAATCCCAAGGGTTAGAGATTAGGGATTTGGGGTTAATTTGAAGCTTTTCATCAAGCTTTTCATCCAGGTTTGCAGCCTGACGTTTGGCTTATACACCCTGTGTAATTACACCCTGTTTAATGTTTAATGCGACATTGCCCAGCGAATTTCCAGTTCATCTGGAGAAACGCGCTCAAGTCATTCAAGTCACTAAACCTCTTGCATGAATGCTGTTTTGAGGGCGTGAATGGTGGCGCGGTGTCGCCGCGCCACCATTCACGCAAGAAGTCTACTCAACTCACTCAACTCTGTTCTCATGTATCAAATCTTGATCAAGCAGGCGGAGTCCGTGCTGGGAGAATTTCAGCTCGCCAAGACGAATTTAACTGCTGGCTCGGTCGGCTGTGCGCTGAGTACCGTCACCGGCCAGGTTTACCCAGGTTTACATTGATATAATTCTGCGGTTGCTCGCCTAGAGTGACAGATAGGCGATAGGCGGTACACGCTAGGTGACCGGTTTTAGCGTCTGGTTTAGGAATGTATGGATTGTTTCCAGATAGGTTTCTGGATCTTCCAGCATCGGGAAGTGTCCAGTGTTGGCGATGACGCGATGGGTGACGTGATCGCTCAGGTCGGCGGCCTGCTGCCCCATGTGGGCAGGAATAATCTGGTCGTATTCACCAGAAATCAGCAACGTGGGAACAGTGAGGCGGGCAAATTCTTGGGGCATCACTTCGACGGCCTTTTTGCTGACGGCCGTGTAGATCGTGCCCAAGGCCGCTTCGTAGTCGGCATCCAGATAGTCTGCCAGGAATGCGCGGCGATCGCCCGCTGGAATAGACCGACGCAAAAAACGTGCCATAAACATGCGGTCTACTAGTGGAACATAGCGCAGCCAGCCGGGGCGAAAATCTACCACATATTTCCCAAAGCGGTAGAAGGCTTCAAACGCCTGTTGGTTGTATTCAAAAATGCCGCTGCATGTCAAAATAGCGCGATCGACTCGCTCGGCATACTGGTTCAGAAAAAAGACGGCGATTGATGCTCCAGTGGAATGAGCATTTAGTGTTACTCGTTCTACACCGAGGGAATCCAGCAGCAGCGCTAGGTCGTCTGCGTAGGTTTCTAGCTCATAGCCAAGGGCGGCCACGTCCTCTGGAATAGGACGGGGTAAGTGCGATCGCCCAAACCCCCGCAGATCATAGAGCAAACAGTCATATTGCGAGATCAGCCGCCGCGCCGTCGATTCCCAATAGCGGGCAGAACCCGCCCACCCGTGCAAAAACACCAGCACAGACCTATCGCCCGATGGATCTGAGCCAGATTCACAAATCCATTCGTAATAGTGATCAACGCCGCGAATCGAGCAGTAAGGCATCGAGTCAATCCTGACCTAGCAACCCTTTAACCTAGCAAACCCTACGCAGACTCCGGCTTAGGCAGCGAAGAGGGATGCAACAGCAACTCCGCCGTCGAGCGCTTCTCTACCATCTCGCGGGTAATGGCGCAGCGCGTCACATCCTTGCGCGAGGGCAACTCATACATCACGTCCAACATCAGCTCTTCAACAATACTGCGGAGAGCGCGGGCCCCGGTCTTGCGGCGGTAGGCTTCTTTGGCGATCGCCCGGATTGCGTCTGGCTTAAACTCAAGCTGCACGTTGTCCATCTTCATCAGCTTTTGGTACTGTTTGACCAAGGCACTGCGGGGTTCTGTCAAAATAGCTGCCAGTGCGTCCTCATCCAGCGGGTTCACCACCGCTATCACCGGTACACGCCCAATAAATTCAGGAATCAGCCCAAACTTAACCAAGTCATCCGGCTCCAGATGCTTTAGCACATCCGCAGTCCGCTTATCCTTAGATTGCTGCGCGTCACCCGGCTGCACAAAGCCCATCGACTTTTTGCCAATCCGCTGCTCTACTGCCTTTTCCAGACCCACAAACGCGCCGCCGCAGATAAAGAGAATGTTACTCGTGTCAATTTGGATACAGTCTTGGTAAGGATGCTTGCGCCCTCCCTGCGGCGGTACATTGGCGACAGTTCCCTCCAACATCTTCAGCAAGGCCTGCTGCACGCCCTCGCCCGACACATCCCGCGTGATCGAAGGATTCTCACTTTTGCGGGCTATTTTGTCTATTTCGTCGATGTAGATAATTCCGCGCTGTGCCTCTTCTACATCCAGATCGGCCACTTGCAACAGCCGCAGCAAGATATTCTCTACGTCCTCGCCGACATATCCTGCCTCCGTCAGCGTGGTCGCATCGGCCACCGCAAAAGGCACATCCAGCATTTCCGCCAGGGTTTGGGCTAGCAGGGTTTTACCACAGCCTGTTGGGCCAATCAGCAGGATGTTGGACTTCTGCAACTCAACAGCATCGTCCGCCTTTCCGCCATTCGCAGCCTTGCTCTGCACAAAGCTAAGACGCTTGTAGTGGTTATAAACTGCAACTGAAAGAATTTTCTTAGCCTCGTCTTGACCAATGACATGCTCATCCAGATGCTTCTTAATCTCGCGGGGCTTGGGAATCTGGCTGAGGGAAAGACGCGGCGCACGAGCTGCTCGCTTTTCAGGCTGCTGCTCTCGGCGAGGCGAAGGCTGAGGCACTGTGGAACTAGAGTCAAATAGCTCCTCATCCAAGATTTCGTTGCATAGGTCAACGCACTCATCGCAAATGTAGACCCCTGGCCCAGCGATGAGCTTGCGAACCTGCTCTTGCGACTTACCACAAAACGAACATTTCAGATGAGAGTCGTATTTTGACATGGTCGCCTCTTAGTTCACTGCGGAGAGGGTCTCTCTAGCATCGGATATGCCCGGCCGAGAAACAACCTGATCAATCAATCCGTAAGCCTTCGCTTCTTCAGCAGACATAAAGAAGTCGCGCTCTGTGTCCGCTTCAATGCGTTCAAGAGGCTGCCCTGTATGCTGTGCCAATAACTCGTTCAGCGTTCGCTTATGATACAAAATTTCTCTCGCCTGGATCTCAATATCTACAGCTTGCCCTTGGGCCCCTCCCAACGGTTGGTGAATCATGATCCGGGAACTGGGCAAGGATAGACGCTTGCCCTTCGTGCCTCCCGACAGCAGAAATGCGCCCATGCTAGCGGCTAAACCGTAGCAAATCGTAACAACATCAGGACGAATCTGCTTCATCGTGTCATAGATGGCCATGCCTGCGGTGACCGAACCACCCGGTGAGTTGATATAGATTTGCACGTCTTTTTCTGGATCTTCGGCATCTAGAAAAAGAAGTTGTGCCACTAGCAAATCTGCAACGTTGTCATCGATGGGCGTACCTAGAAAAATGATTCGCTCTCGGAGCAGCCGGGAATAAAGGTCGAAGGCTCGCTCACCCCGGCCGGACTGCTCGACCACCATAGGAATAGTGTTGACCACATCGAGCGGGTGCGGGGTTAGAGACAAGATAGACCTCAGGGGACTGATGCTATCGTCGGATCTGGAAAAATGAGGCAGAACCATACAAAACCATTCAGCAATTTGAAAGAACTTTCGAACTCTGGGAGGGCAGAAGAGTAATGACTCTCTGAAGAGGGAGGTTATAGAGGGGGTTTGGCTGGGGTAGAGGAGGCTAAGCTTAGCAGGCGTAATATTAGCAAGCGTGATAAGAAAAGGTTTGTAGAGACTCTGAGAATGGCGGTAGGAGCAAGGGCGGGGCAGATCAAGCTGCTGGGTTCGAGATGATTTCAAGAGCCAAACTTAACCTGGGCTTTTGAGAAATTGAACCCATAAATCTCAACGCTAAGTCTTGAATATAAGTCTTGACTGTAAGGCTTGAACATAAATCTTGAACATAAGTCTTAACTTATATAGCCCTAGCTAAAGTCAGCAAAAAGACGCTAAATCTAACACTGTCAACCTAGGAGTGCCATACCCGCCATTATGCCCTAAGTCGCATAAGACGGGTAGGCAATCTCTAGACGATCTATAGATTCGGAAAGATTCGGAAGCGTGATGGATGAGATCTGTTACTTTCTGTAAAACTGCCAAAATCCTCAAAAACGAATGAAAGCAAAGGCCAGTCGCAGTTGGTACGAGAAGTCGGTAATAACGCTTAGCATGGCTCAATCAAGCTTCATCTTTTTTGGATTTGGCAGGAGTGCGCTTGCGGGCAGCAGGCTTGGCAGCCGAGGAAGTGGTTGCCTCAGACTCGGCGATCGCCCCTAGTTCAGCATTTTCTTGTGATTCTGCTTCTTGTGATTCTGCTGCCGACTTGGCCGATTTTGAGCGGCTCGATTTGGTGGTTTTCTCAGCGGGAAGGGCAGGAGTCTCTACTTCTGCTGGCGCTTCTGCCTCTACTTCTGCTGGCGCTTCTGTCGGTGCCTCTAGCGTTGTCGATGCCTGGGTCGTGGCGGGTTCAGCGTCAGCCTCTACCGGCTCATCGGTTGCAGGCTGCTCCTTCACTAGCGTTCCTTCAGGAACCAGTTCCACAGTGCTATTGGCTTCTAGGAACTCAAAGATTTTGTCGCGGATCAGGTCTTCCTCAACCACCTCGCGCAGCCGATCGCGGTCGATAGACTGCCCCTCCAAATCCTTTAGGATCTCTTGAATCTTTGCATCAACTTCAGCCGCGTCTACGGTAATAGACTCTTGCTTGGCGACCTCGCCCAGGGCCATAGTACGCCGGAGACGGGCGATCGCCTCCGGGCGGGAACGCTCTCGCATCATATTCACCACTTCTGGTGTAAACGTTTGCTTGATGTCCATGCCCTGCTCAGCAAAGCGCATTGCGGTCTGGGTAATCATGTGATCCACCTCGCGGCGAATCAGGGTTTCTGGTAGTTCGACTTCTAGATTGGCAACTAGTGCTTCGAGCAGTGCCTCCTGCTTGTTTGCCTTGGTCTTTTCATGAGCCTCGTCCTGGAAGCGCTTTTCCAGCGACTCGCGCAGCTCTGCTAGGGTCTCAAACTCGCTAATGTCTTGCGCGAAATCGTCATCTAGTTCTGGCAGTTCCTTCTCTTTGAGATCCTTCAGCGTCACTGTAAACACTGCGGGTTGCCCAGCCAGATCGGTTTGGGAATACGCTTCAGGGAAGGTCGCCTCGATTTCCTTCGTCTCTCCAACCGACATGCCGATGATGCCTTCTATAAATCCAGGAATAAAGCGCCCTTCGGACAATTCCACCTCAAAGTCTGTTGCACTGCCGCCTGGAATTTCCTTTGGTTCATCGCCCACCAGTTGACCTGAAAAGTCGATTACGGCGATGTCATGCTCTTGGGCGGGGCGACCTTCAACAGGCACTCGTGTTGCCGATCGCTGTCGATAGCTTTCAAGAACTTCGTCAACTTTTTCCGGTTTGTAGAGAACCTCTTCGGCCTGAACGGCCAGTCCCTTATAGCGGGTCAAGTTTGCGGTTGGTGATACGTCAATTGCTAGCGACACCATCAACGGCTGACCCGGCTCATATTGCTCCACCAATTCTTCGATGGGCGATCGCAGTTCGGCATTGCCTAGGGCATCGATTTTTTCTTGCTCGATCACCTGACGAAGCGCATTTTCAATCAGCTCATCGATAGCAGTAGCCTTGATACTGCGGCTGCCATAGCGCTGCAAAACGACCTGACGCGGCACTTTCCCTTTGCGAAACCCAGGAATATTGGCATTGCGTACAAGCTGTTGCAGCGTCTTTTCGTAGGCTTGCGAAGTGGACTCGGAGGGGATTTCAATCTCTAGCCCAAGCCGACTGGCCGGGAGTTTTTCCTGGGTAACTTTCATTCGATAATTTCTCGCAGCGTTGTTCAGAACAGTCCGTTCGGCATTGTCGCAATTAGCTATCGTAGCGGATTCTGTCTCAATCTGCATCTTGCTACTGACACTGATTGCTCCCATCCCTAGCATCTATGCAAGTCTTCTGGTTGCGCGGAGTGCTTTGCCTTGAGCAATCCAGAAAATATCCAGAGAATCTGGTTAACTGACAAATCTTGTTTTTCCCCGTCCCTAACCCCTTTTACTATAAGGGGCGAAGTGAGCCAGAAGAGTAGCTTGATTTTCAAAGTCCCCCTCCCGCTCTGGGAGAAGGATTGAGGGTGAGGGCGGTAAACTGTTGTCAGTCAATCAGCCAGAGAATATAGATGAGTTAGAATGCTTATTTCTGGGACGATTTTCTTAGGACTGTCTTGAAATTCTATAAGCGTCTATCGCGAAGTCCTTGGCTTAAGGCATACTCAACAGTACGTCCCTCTGCTTAGGCTTTTGAGACAGTCCACCCGATCGAACACGCGAACACGACCAAAGACTGGAGGAAATGAGTTTGTCGCAATCCTATCGAGTTGCCATTTTGGGGGCGACGGGGGCCGTTGGAACGGAATTGCTGAGCCTATTAGAAGAGCGTAGCTTTCCGCTGGCTGATCTAAAGCTGCTGGCATCTCCCCGCTCGGCTGGGCAAACGCTCGCCTTTCAAGGAGAGTCTCTGGTCGTAGAAGCAGTGGGCGATCGCGCGTTCGATAATATCGACATCGTGCTGGCCTCGGCCGGCGGCTCGACCTCCAAAGCCTGGGCAGAGCGAATTGTGGAAGCAGGCGCAGTCATGATCGACAACTCCAGCGCCTTCCGGATGCACCCAACGGTTCCTCTCGTTGTTCCAGAGGTCAACCCCAGCGCTGCGGCTCAACACTCCGGTATCATTGCCAATCCCAACTGCACAACTATTTTAATGAATGTGGCAGTCTACCCGCTACATCGGGTGCAGCCTGTGCAGCGCATCGTAGCAGCAACCTACCAATCGGCCAGCGGGGCTGGCGCAAGGGCGATGGAAGAAGTCAGGCTTCAGAGCCAAGCCATCCTGGACGGCAAAGCCCCCGTGCCAGAAGTTTTGCCCTATCCGCTAGCGTTTAACCTGTTTCCTCACAACTCGCCCATGACCGAGAATGGCTATTGTGAGGAAGAGATGAAAATGGTGAACGAAACTCGCAAGATCTTTGGAGAGCCAGGGTTGCGGATTTCAGCGACCTGTGTCCGCGTCCCTGTCTTGCGGGCCCATTCGGAGGCGATTAATCTGGAATTTGCAGCGCCTTTTAGCCCTAGTCAAGCGCGAGACATCTTGGCTCAGGCTCCGGGCGTGAAACTGGTAGAAGACTGGCAGGCAAACTATTTTCCGATGCCGATAGACGCAACTGGGCGAGATGAGGTGCTGGTTGGACGCATCCGCCAGGACATTTCCCACCCCAATGGGCTAGAGCTTTGGATTTGTGGTGACCAAATCCGCAAAGGGGCGGCACTCAACGCTGTGCAAATTGCTGAGTTGCTGATCGAGAAAGACTGGCTGCGTCCTGCCGAACGGGCGATCGCCACCCCACAGAGCTAGCATTTCCGAATCCTGGAGCTAGAAACCCGATTATGACCATGTTTGGACGAGTCATTACGGCGATGGTAACGCCCTTTACCTCCGACGGCGAGGTAGACTATGCTGCCGCCGAGGCCTTGACCGATTACCTCGTCACCCACGGCAGCGATGGGCTAGTGGTGTGCGGCACCACGGGCGAATCGCCCACATTAAGCTGGGATGAAGAGTACCAATTGTTTCAAGTCGTGCAGAAAGCGGCGGCTGGACGCGCTAAGATATTAGCGGGAACTGGGTCAAATTCTACTCAAGAGGCGATCGCCGCGACTCAAAAGGCTGAAAAGCTCGGTCTAGATGGTTCGCTTCAGGTCGTTCCGTATTACAATAAGCCGCCCCAGGAAGGGTTGTATCAACACTTTCGGGCAATTGCCAAAGCCTGCCCTGATCTGGCAATCATGTTGTACAACATTCCAGGACGCACCGGACAAAATCTTACTGCTGAAACGATTGTTCGGCTTTCTGAACTGCCCAACGTGGTTGCGGTCAAGGAGGCGAGTGGTAATCTTGACCAAGTGAGCCAGATTCGACGCTCTGCTCCGATGTCCTTCGGTATTTACGCTGGCGATGATTCTCTCACATTGCCTATGCTATCCATAGGCGCACAGGGCGTTGTGAGCGTTGCCAGTCATCTGGTGGGCCTGAGTCTTCAGGAGATGATTCAGTCTTATGAACAAGGGCAAGTTCAGAACGCTGTTCAGATCCATCTCCGACTCTTTCCGCTGTTCAAGGCGCTTTTTGTAACGACAAATCCAATTCCGATCAAGGCCGCACTCAGGCTTCAGGGATGGAAGGTGGGTGGCCCTCGGTTACCGTTAGCAGACGACCTCTCTGCAACAGAGTCTTTGTTGAGCCAGGTGATGGCAGATTTGCATCTAGTTTCAGGAACACAGGTTGCAGGAACATAGCCAGTGCGAGAAGTGGGTAGCACGAGAAGTGGGTAGTAAGTGATTGATTGCAGGAAGGTTGGTAGGAGCGAATTGGCATTGCCTCGATTAAGTACGGCTCCCTAGCTTGGGGCGGCGATCTTGGGATAGTGATCTTGGGGCGGCGATTAGGTAAAGGGTTTAGCGAAGGGCTGAAAGACGTTTTAGACTTAGAGATAAAGGCGTTTGGATATAGAAACTTTGGGATAGAGAACTGGAACGGAGCTTGCAGCAGGACGCTGCGATTCATTGACTCTCTAAGAACTCTCTAAGAACTCTTGCAACTGCACTCAGCTAGCCCTACCTTATGGGCGATCGCCCGAACCATCTTCTTCAAACTTCTTGAAAACTGAATATTGATTAATAAGAGCTTTACAGCCTTACTACGATCTGAAAGCTGCTCCATGCCTCTAGCATCAGGCTAGGCTTCAGGCTATAGTTGCCGAGTATTCGTATCGTTAAGGAAAAATCCAAAATTTAGAAAGTTCCAAATTGATTAGCTCACAGGCTTATTGAGTGACTCATTAGATGCCTTTCACCCTCTCCAATCAAGTTTTTTGACTTAGTTGTTCAAGTCAAAGATTTAGCTAGAAGACCGGAATAAAGCTATGATTAAAGCCTGATTAAAGCCCTAGATGAAAGCCCCAGATAAAAGCCCCAGATAAAAGCCTTATGTTGCAAGTGAAAATGCCCACAATCCTGAACTGCTTGAATTTTTTCGCCATTCTTGAAAGAGGTTAGATCGCCTGTTCACTGGCAGAAATTGCTCAGGGGCAGCTTCATTTTTAATCTTCACAAAGCCTCATAATCTACTCATAATCTAAAAGATCGCTTCAAAGATATAGAAAAGATATAGATATAGAAAAGATATAGATGCGTTGAGTCCTGTCACTTTTTATCAATTCTTTAAAGTTTCAAATCCAAACCTAGATCAAGGACCTACATGAGTCAAAACGACCAAAACTCCGCCCTCAAAATTATTCCCTTGGGAGGGCTTCATGAAATTGGTAAGAATACCTGCGTGTTTGAATATGCCGATGAAATTGTGTTGCTAGATGCAGGTCTAGCCTTTCCCACAGACGGAATGCACGGCGTGAATATCGTACTGCCTGACACAACCTATTTGCGCGAAAATCGCCAAAAAATCAAAGGCATGATTGTCACGCACGGTCACGAAGATCACATCGGGGGCATTCCCTTTCATCTCAAGCAATTTGACATTCCGGTGATGTACGGGCCGCGCCTGGCAATGGCGCTGCTAGAAGACAAATTAGAAGAAGCGGGTGTCGCCGATCGAACTGAGCTACGCACCGTTCGCCCCCGTGAAATGGTGCGGATCGGTAAATACTTCCTGGTAGAATATATCCGCAATACCCACTCAATTGCTGACAGCTTCAGCGTAGCAATCCACACGCCGTTGGGGGTCGTCATTCACACTGGAGATTTCAAGTTTGACCATACGCCTGTGGATGGCGAATACTTCGATATTCAGCGCCTTGCTGAGCATGGTGAAAAGGGTGTTCTGTGTCTGATTAGTGACTCGACTAATTCAGAAGTGCCCGGACACACCCCATCCGAGCGCTCAGTTTTTCCCAATCTCGATCGCTACTTTAGCCAGGCAAAAGGGCGGCTAATTGTTACCACCTTTGCTTCGTCGGTGCATCGGGTCAATATGATTTTGGAATTGGCGAAAAAGCATGGGCGCGTTGTATCGGTGCTAGGCCGCTCAATGCTCAACGTCATTGCCCATGCCCGAAAACTGGGCTACATCAAGTGCGAGGATGATTTGTTTGTGCCGCTCAACATGGCCAACAAAATGCCCGACGAGAATGTGCTGATTTTAAGCACGGGTTCTCAGGGTGAGCCGATGGCTGCGATGACCCGTATCGCCAATCGGGAGCATAAGCAGATCCAGATTCGCAAAGGGGATACGGTGATCTTCTCGGCAAACCCGATTCCTGGTAATACCATCGCTGTGGTCAATACAATTGACAAGCTGATGATGCAGGGGGCGAATGTAATTTACGGTCGCGATAAGGGCATCCATGTTTCGGGACACGGCGCACAGGAAGACCAGAAGCTAATGCTGGCGCTGACGCGACCGAAATTCTTCCTCCCTGTTCACGGTGAACATCGGATGCTTGTCAGGCACGCAGAAACCGCACAGAGCATGGGCATTCCCGCTGAGAATATGGTGATTATTGATAACGGGGATGTGGTGGAGTTGACCCAGGACAGTATTCGAGTGGCCGGTAAAGTGCCGTCGGGAATCGAACTGGTGGATTCTTCCCGATCTGGTGTAGTGCATCAGCAGGTGCTGAAGGAGCGGCAGCAGCTTGCCGAAGATGGAGTGGTGACGATTGCTGCAACAATTGGCTGGAATGGCGAATTGGTGTCTGTGCCAGCAATCCATCTGCGGGGAGTGGTGACCTCTGTTGAGAAATCTCGGCTGGAGCGTTCTGTAGTGGAAACCTTAGAAACCGTGTTAAGCGATCGCTGGAAAGAAGTAGCTCACAACTTCGGCGATGGCGAAATGGATGTGGACTGGACGAAACTACAAGCGACGCTGGAAGCCGAACTGCGCCGACTGTTGCGCCGCGAGTTTCAAAGGAGTCCGCTACTGGTGTTTTTGATGCAAACGCCGATCAAGCCTGTTGCGATGTCTAGCGGAACTCGACGGTTAGCGGCGGAAAAGGTAGCTTCTTAAACAACAAGCGACTTAAGCAGGCTTAAAGGCCAGATAAAGGCAAACGAACGAAAAGGGGCGGAGCTTATAAACTTCGCCCCTTTCTAGTGAACCCCAGGAACCGAGCAGCAGCACTCAGCCCCCAATCACTGCCCAAAAACCTTGAGCGCTTTATCCAGCAGGCTTAACGACGATCCAGCGGCCAGTTTGGGGATCGCGGTAGGTTGTAAACGGATTGGCTTTCAGGCTTTTTGGGCGATCGCCCGACGGCTCAATCAGTGTAGCGGACTGTGAAAACGGCGGATTCTGGTTCTCCATAGCGATGCACCCCAGAAGGCTTATTTAGGCGGGACTTTAAACCTAGATGAACGTCATTATAGGCAGCCAATTTTGCAGGTGGAAGCAGGGGAAAACCCCATATTTTTAAGGTCTCGAACAATGGCTTCAGGGTGAAAACCGAGATAATGCTTGATCATTTTTGATCATTTTTGATCATTTGATCATGCCTTTGCAGATTTTGCCTCTAGATTTTCCAGACGGCTCTTGAGCGCCTGGTTGTCTTTTTTGAGCTGGTCTATCTCTTGTTGAAGTTTCTTTACAGCCTGATCTTGACCTGCATTTTTCATCACCCGCTGCACAGCTTCTTCGGCAATGCGGCGCACTCGTCCATCCGGAGTGCGGTCTGCCAGCGATTGCAGCACCGTAGCAGCGCGGGTGATTTGCATTTGCCCCAGTGCCATCACCACGGCGACTTGGGTCAGGAAAAACGACTCGTCAGATAGCTCCCGCAGGCGATCGAGAATGCGCTCGACCTGGGGCTTTTCTTGCCCCAGGGACACCGGCCCTAGCGCCCGAATCGCCGCCAGCCGCAGCGGTTGGGGCGTACCCATCGCTGTGTATTCCAAAATTAGCTCCAGCGCCGCTGCCGAATCCTTTAGCTTGCTCAAGCCACCGATCGCCCCACTGCGGACGGTTTCATTCCATCCGGCGCGGGTTTCCAGCACCTCTCGAAACAGCTTGATGACTTTTTCGTCTTTGGACTTGCCGTTGAGCGGGCTGGCGGCCACCGTGCCGAGCGATCGCAGCGCTGCCGCCTCCACGTAGTAGCTAGGGTCGCCCTTTTCGGCCACTGCCTTGATCGCCTTATAGCTCTCCTGGGTTTTAATCTGCGCCAGCGCCTCAATGACCGATCGCCGCACCCGCGCATCCGCATCTTTCAGCCCGTCTAGCAGCGCCTCTAGCGCCTGATCTAGCTTGATCGAGGCGAGTTCTTCTGCCACCTCAGCCCGCACGCCCCAAAACGGATCGTGTGCCAGGGCATGGCCCAACGCCTTGACAGCCTCCAGGTTGCCTTTTTTGGCAAGGGCGATCGCCGCGTAGATCCGAGAAACCGGGTCAGGATCATGTTTCAACTGCGCTTTTAACTCGGCCACGCCATAGTCCAGCGTCACCTCTTTCAAAATATGGTTACCAACATCAAAGCTGACGAACTGCGGTTTTTCGTCTAGCGGAAAATAGAAAGACTGCTCCCGCTCATGAATCCGCACTGTAAAGGTTTTCAGCGTTGCAGCAAGCTTTGTGGTCTTGTCCTTGCCTTTGCCCTCATCTTCGACATAGCCAAAACCGATAGGAATTTTCAGGTCAAATAGGTCGCTTTTGAGATCGGTGTCGCCCTCGGTCGCTTGGGTTTGCACCACCGTCACCTTCGCCAGCTTGCTGTCCCCATCCCAGCTATAGGACACCTTATAGTCGGGATGCCCGCCGCGATAGACATATTGATCAAACAAAAATTGCAAATTGCGCCCGGTTGCCTTTTCGATTGCCCGCAGCAGGTCAACGGTTTCCACCGTCTTGTGGGCATTGTCGTTGACAAAGGTGCGAATCGCGTCGAAAAATCCCTCATCGCCCAACTCCCGACGAATCATGTGATAGACACAGGAGCCTTTTTCATACAAATGGCGATCGTACAGTTCAATCGCCTCGCGGTAAACATGGGTGACGATGGGGCGACGATAGCGACTGCTGTCTTCGGAAATGTAGCTGCGGGCTTCATTCAGCCGATAATAGGCAGCATCGTCAGCGGTGTATTCATGCTCTGTCCACAGCACCTCAGAATAAGAAGCCATGCCCTCTTTGATCCAAGCGTGGCTCCAGTGCTTGATCACCACCAAATCGCCAAACCATTGGTGCGCCAGTTCGTGGGCTACCAGCGCCTCGGTGCTGCGGTTGTCTAGGGCGGCGCGTTCGTCGATCAGGCAGCGATCGGTGAGCAGCGTGGTGGAGGTGTTTTCCATGCCGCCAAAGATAAAGTCATCGACGCAAACCTGGGCGTACTTAGGAAAGGGATAGACATAGCCGAAGGTCTGGCTAAAAAACTCAATCATTTGGGGCGTTTTGCCCATGCTGCGGCGGGCATCGTCTTCGCGCCCCTTTTCGACGTAATAGGTGACGGGTTTGCCGTGCCACTCGTCGCGCAGTTCAGCAAAGTCGCCCACCGCCAGCGTCATTAGGTAGGTGGGATGCACCTCTTTTTGAAACCAGTGGTAAATTTTGCTGTCTCCATCTTCGATGGTCTCCAGTAGTTCGCCGTTGGAAATGGCGAGCAGATGTCGCGGCACGCGCACACGGATTTCGCTGGTGGCGAGCTGGCCGGGATAGTCGAAACAGGGAAACCAGAAGCGCGAATCTTCATCTTCGCCCTGCGTCCACACCTGTACAGGCTTGTGGGGATAGTGCTTGTCGGGGGCGATGAAGTAAAGTCCGCGCTGGGGGTGGTCGTTGCTGTAGGCGATTTCTAGCGTGATGGGCTTGCCAGAGCGGGTGGGGTCTTTGAGGTAAACCTGGAGTTGTTCGCCGTCGTAGTCAAAGTGCAGCTTGTGCTTCCCCGCTTTGACCGAATGAATGTCTAGCTTGACGGCATCCAGAGTGAGTCGATCAATACCGTTTCGCACCGGGTTGAGCCGGATGGCGCAGGTGCCGCTGTAGCTTTGGTGGGCGAGGTCGAGGTCGAGGTCTAGGGCAATATGCTCGACCTGACCAGGGCGATCGGGGTTGTAGTGGGGGCGGGCACCGGGTAACTCGAAGGAGCGATAGCCATTATTATCCAGAGCGGCGGCGTAGACAGACTGATGGATCGTGTGGCGAGAGGACTGAGACATGCAATCAACCTAGAAAATGCAATGTATATGAGGGATGAGGGAATCAGGACTGGGCAAGAAGGGAGAAGGGAGGCAATTTGAGATAGATCCTCAGGCTGGCATAAGGGGGCGGCGACGAAGGGAGAAACCGCGCTGGCGATCGCACACTTTGCACTCATTTTGCCACCCTGCTGCCAATGCGCTGCTGACCTCAGTCATTTGCCAACAAGACGGGCGATCGCAGCCCTGAAGCGCGATCCGGAGGACTGGTTCGGTATGTATGGATACGGAGGTCGGCAAATGGGAGCAGCCCAGATGAACAGCGGGCAGCGTCAGTGGTTTCCACGCCCTGACCCCGACTATCATCTGGCTCCTCCAGTCTATTGCTTAGATTAACGCGGGAAATCAGCGATGAGATCGCTTCATGCTGCTGGATATCGCTGCTTGTTTGTCAAGGGGGCGATCGCCCTTCATGGATGCTTCACATTTTCCTGCGAATGCTGGCAAATTTTTCACTAAACCGCTGGCGATTTCTAGGGGATCGCAGGGCACTTTAAGGTCTGGAATGGTGCATCTTTGCAGTTCGCCCGCTCCTTTGCCCGCTTTTCCCCTCTAAATGTCTTGCCCCTTTGTCTTGACCCTTTTAACTTGCCCCTCTACCTGTAATGTTGCTGCGCCAAGCAAATCGTCTGCAATCAAAATCGTGGTCTAACCTCCAGCAGGGCAGCCATCGGCTCTGGCGAGAGCGGCGTATCTGGCTGACGGCGATCGCCGTGGCAGGCGGCGTGTTGGGGCTACGCTGGCTGGGTGGGCTGCAATTTTTAGAACTGGCGGCGCTGGATCGGGCGTTTCGCCTGCGTCCGGCTGATCCTGTGGATGAGCGCATTGTCATCGTCGGCATCAACGACATTGACATCCAAAACCTGCGGGACTGGCCCATTTCTGACCGGGTGATGGCGGATTTGCTCCAAAGAATCAACTCTTACCAGCCCCGCGCCATTGGGCTGGATATTTACCGCGAATTTTCGGTCGGCGAGGGCGGCGACGCGCTCAAGGAAGTGTTTCGCACCACGCCGAATCTGATCGGCATTGAGAAAATCGCCGACTCGATGAGTCCAGGCGTAGAGCCGCCCAAGCTGCTGAAGCAAGCCGGGCAAGTCGGGTTTAACAACGTCGTAGCTGATAGCGACAATCGGGTGCGGCGAGTCATTTTGTATTGGGGCGTAAATGGTGAACTGCGCCGCAGTTTTGCGCTAAAGCTGGCGCTGCTGTATCTACAAGACTGGGGCATCAACACCCAACCCGCACCTGACAATCCCGCTGAGGTGAAGCTGGGGCGATCGGTGCTGCGGCGGCTGGGCCGCAATGACGGCGGCTATGTGCGGGCAGACGACGGCGGCTATCAAATTTTGGCGAACACGCGCAGTTCTCGCTATCGCACAGTGTCGCTGACGGAAGTGCTAAATGGCGAGGTTGATCCGGCGCTGATGCGCGGTCGCATTGTGTTAATTGGCTCCACGGCCGAAAGCCTGAATGATTTCTTTTTCAACTCCTACAGCCGGGAAGTCAACGGCACCCTACAGCGTATTCCCGGAGTGGAACTCCATGCCAACTTTATTAGCCAATTGCTGGATGCGGCGCTTAAGGGGCGATCGCCCCTCCAAGTCTGGATCTCCCCAATGGAATGGATCTGGATCTTGGGCTGGTCGCTGGTGGGGGCAGTGGTAAGCTGGCGATTTCGCCACCCAGCAAGGCTAGCGCTTTCTATTTTGGGAGCCAGCGGACTGCTGTTGGGTAGCTGCTACCTCGCCTTTCTTCAGGGCTGGTGGATTCCGCTCGTGCCGCCCCTGCTGGCGCTGGTCGGGTCTAGCAGCGTCATCACCAGCTACATTGCCTACCTCAAAGAGGAACTCAAAAAATCCAAAGAGTTTCTCGGTTCCGTCATTCACACCATTCCCGATCCAGTGTTTGTCAAAGATCGGCAGGGTCGGTGGATCGTGCTGAACGAAGCCTTCTGCCGCTTTGTGGGCTATCCGCTGGAGACGCTGCTCGACAAAACCGACCACGACATTTTCCCGCCCCACCAGGCCAACTTCCTGCGGAAGCACGACGAGCGGGTATTTGAAACAGGCATAGACAGCGAGAGCGAGGAAGAATTTACCAGCGCGGACGGAGCGCACTATTTAACAGCCACCAAGCGATCGCTCCACAAAGATGCGGCGGGCAATACCTTCCTGGTGGGCGTGATCCGCGACATCACCCAGCGCAAGCAGATGGAAGAAGAACTGCGCCGCACTGCTGCCGAACTCGTTCGCTCCAACGCCGAGCTAAAGCAAGTGCAACACCACCTACAACACCTGGCCTACCACGACAGCCTGACGGGCCTACCCAACCGCCAGCTATTGTGCGATCGCCTCTTGCAATCCCTCCTCTGGGCCCAGGAACACGACCAGCTTGTAGCAGTCCTGTTCCTAGACCTAGACGGCTTCAAACACATCAACGATACCTACGGACATGCAATGGGCAATCTGCTGCTCAAAGCAGTGGCTCAGCGCCTCTCGCGCTGCCTGCGAAATAGCGACACCGTAGCCCGGTTTGGCGGCGACGAGTTTGTAGTGCTGCTGCCGGCTATTCCCCATGTGCAAGACGTGACCCGCGTTGCCGAAAAGATTCTCGACACCCTCTCCCAGAACTTCGCACTAGAGGGTGAGTCAATCCCCGTCACCACTAGCATCGGCATCAGCCTCTACCCCACCCACGGCGACGACCCCGAAACCCTGCTCAAGCAGGCAGACCTGGCGATGTATCAGGCCAAGCAAGCAGGCAAGCGGCAATATGCGCTGCCTGTAGAGGTTGAGAAGCGAGCGTCATAGAGTCAACCTCTTGCATGAATGCTGTTTTGAGGGCGTGAATCGTGGCGCGGCGGTACCGCGCCACGATTCACGCAAGAAGTCTAGTCAACAATTGCCCAAATTCCGCTGCCTAAATACCGCCGACAAATCGCCCCGGACTCAGTAACTTCTCTGGGTCAAACTGTTGCTTGATGCCGCGCATCAGCCCAAGGGCATTGCCCGGATAGCCCCATACGTCGATTTGCTGTTTCAGATCTATTGGAGCAGCGAGTAGGGAGAGAAAGCCACCTTGGGCTTCGCAGAGGCGGCGCAGGTCGAGCAGGTGGCTGGGGCTGGGCGGGTCGGCAAACCGGAGTAGCCCCAAGCCGCTGCCAGCATGAATTGTGCCGTAGGTCAACGAGGGGAACTGATCCGCGATTTTTGCCAGGGTCGCGGCGGCCTGGTTGGGCAAGAGGCCGATTTTGCAGGTCAGGGGAGGGGGTGGGGCGATCGCCTCCCACAGGTCTTGCAATTGTTTCCACAGCTCTGCTTCGGCGGTGTCGGCATAGGTTGCCTCAGAAAGATTGGCCGCCTGGGCAAACTGCCGCAAATCTGCGGCCTGCGCCTCCAGCGAAACAGCGAGTCCCTGAAACTGCACTACCAGCCCCAGTCCAGTGTGGTCAAGGTGCTGCATGGCGGCAGGAGCGACTAGTTCCACTGCAACCGGAGTGAGCGCAGACGAGAGAATTGCCTGGGCAACGCGGGCGATCGCCTCTGGTTCCCCATTCAACACCAGCGTTTTCGAGGCTTCGGGCAAGGGATAGACGCGAAAGGTGACTTCGGTGAGGATGCCCAGCGTGCCCCAAGAACCCGTAAACAGCTTCATCAGGTCGTAGCCTGCCACGTTTTTCACCACACGCCCCCCAGCCTTGGCTATTTCGCCATCTGCCCGCACAACGGTGATGCCAATCAGCAAATCCCGCACGCTGCCATAGCGATGGCGCAGGGAGCCGCTGTCAGCGGTGGCAATGATGCCGCCGAGGGTGGCTGCGTTGCGGTAGGAGGGGTTGAGGGGCAAAAACTGGTTTTGCTGAGCCAGGTGCGCCTGCAAGTCGGCTAGCCGCATTCCGGCCTGGGCGGTGACGGTCAGATCCCCGGCTGCATGGTCAATCAGCTGGTTCATCCGGATCGTGCTGATGCCGACCTGTATGCTGTCTGATATGCCGCCCCAGTGCAGCTTGGTGCCTGCGCCAAAGGGGAGCGATCGCCCCTTCTGCCTATGCAATTCCTTCATCACGGCAGCAAGCTGGGCAGGGGTATCTGGCTGCACGATGCACTCTGGCGTAAACCCAGGGGCGATCGCCCACGATAGTTGCGCCTTTAGCGGTGGGGCGACCGTTTCCCAACCGGAGAGTTGCTCAGCGCTGACCAAAGATTGGAGACTAGGGACAAATTTGCTCATAAGATCCAGATACCCGATCCAGAAAATGCTTCACGCTCAGGTCGTGCAATCGACCCGCTGACCATCCTCCCATGTCGCGTCCCATGTCGCGTCATGGTTGCAGCATCCATTTTCTTTGGGGTATGTCTAATTTTCTTGGGGCAAGTCTAACCCCCGATTCGCTTCTTAGGAGCCGCGTCTACATTTTCCTATTCAAGTTCCTATTCAAGTTCCCATTCAAGTTCCCATTCAAGATTGCTATCCCGACCTGAGGGCATAGTTTTGACCATGACTCGTAATGTTGCCAGCCCAGCGACTCGGCCGCTCCTGCTCAAAGACAGGATTCAGCAGGCTTTTATTATTGCCTATCGCGAAAAGACCGAGCCGCTAGAGCGGGCCTTGGCAGAGGAAGGCTGGCAAGTAGAGCTATTTCGCAATGAGCGATCGCCCGACCCCCGTTCCCACGCCGCCATCTATTGCTGCATGATGAACCACCGTCGGGCATGGGTGCGGGCAGCAGCAGAACCCCAGCCAACCCTCATCGTCGAAGCGGATTTTGTGCCCGTGGTCGGGATGTCATCTCTGCCGCTGCCGATGGACTTGACTCAGCCCACCACCGGACTCTGCTGGCTCTATACCTGCGCGGCGCAACTCTACAGCCTCAGTCCAGACGGCTTTGCAGAGGGATTTTCTACCTCGCTGGTGGCCTACGTGGTCACGCCGGCCGCTGCCCGCTGCCTCTGCGGCCTAGCCGACTGGGTGCATGAGCAGCACGGCACGGGCTACTTTAATTTCGACTCCGAAGTGGATAAATATCTGCGATCGCACGGCTTCAAAAACTACATCAGCTTTCGCAACTACGGCGAACACGGGGGCATCCCCAACCCAGAGCATCGCCAGCATGGGATTAGCGGCATCCACCGCGCTGACGTGCTAGCCGGCCCCCTGGCCTTTCGCCCGCTTTATGCCAGAACCGGGCCCCTCTGGCGATCGCGCTATGCCTGGATTCGCCTCAAAGCCCGTCTGAAAGGGATTGGGCGACTGCTGCTGGGGCGCTTCCTCCGACCCAAGGTACTCCGCAAAGCCAGCGCTCCAAGGCGGATGCTGCAATGGGCGATCGCCCGTCAAATCGTCCTGCGGCTTTGAGGGAAGCGGGGTGCAGTCATAGGCAGCCAGAGGTGGAGGGGCAGGAGAGTTAGCACGAGTGTCTTTTAGACTCGAACGCCTCGCTTCAGGACTCCATCACTCTTCCGTCGATTCTGGCGGCCGATATCCCCGCTCGTAGGCATAGCGGATTAGCTGTGAGCGGTTTTCTAGCTCCAGCTTGCTGAGAATATTGCTGAGATGCGTTTGCACTGTGCGCGGGCTGACAAAGAGGCGTTCGCCAATTTGCTTGTTGGTATAGCCCTGGATCACTTCGGCAAACACCTTTTCTTCGGCTGGTGTGAGGGGCAGCGGAGTTGGTGGAGTTGGGCGATCGCTCCCGGCAGCGCTGACGCTGACCGACTGCTGCATCAGCCGCACAATTTCCGAATGAATCCGGCGCGATCGCTCTAGTTGCGCTTCAATCTTGGCGACCAATTCCTTGGGTTCAAAGGGCTTTGCCAGATAATCATCTGCGCCCATCTGGTGACCCTGCACCCGGTCGTCCACTTCCTTGCGGCTAGAGAGAAAGATAAACGGCACAAGCTGCCCGGTGCGGCTGGCCCGCAGGCGGCGACAAAACTCCAGCCCATCCATCTCTGGCATCAGCACGTCCGACACCACCAAATCGGGCGGATGCTGCTCAAACAAGCTCAAACCTTCCAGCCCAGACCGAGCTTCTTGCACCAAGTAGCCCTGATTTTGCAAGTATCGGGTGAGCGCCGTCCGCAAGGTTGCGTCGTCATCTACGATCAAAATGCGTTTCATATCAGCCACCCAGTTCCAACCCTGCCAACCGCATCACAGGTTTCTTTTGCATTGATCCAGATCTATCGAGCAATCATAATCTATCGAGCAATCATAACGGTCGCTGTTTAGATTCGGACAAGGTGCGATCGCACTTTCCAAAGTCAACGCCTCGTTCATCCTGAGCGATCGCACCCAGAAAAATAAACTTTAGAGGCAAATTTTTAAGCGACCGGAATTTCTCAATTTTTCAAATTAGGAAGCATTCAGCAAAATTATCAGATAAATCTGACAAAACAGTAACATTACCCAAAGACAACCCCAGCGGCATCCTCATCTTCAGGATTTTTTCGCCTTGTTTGCGGTTGCTCCACCATTGATTGTCTTAGATGAACAGTTCCTCCGAGGCATCTTTGAGAAATTGAGCAATTGCAAGTTTGAGATATCATGCCCCTGGCTAAAGACCTGGCACGCTGCCTCAAGGAAGCCCACTCCCCAAGGAACTTTGGAGAAACTAGGGAGAAACTTGGGAGAAACTTGGGAGAAACTAATCCAAAAGCTGCTCACCCTTGAGCATCCTTGGCTCTGCTCTCCTCCACTAAACTAGCCAAAAATCGTTGATTTATCACCTAGGAGTCGCCAACGCTTTATGTATGAAAAGATTATTCCCCCAATCGAGGGTTCACGCATCATGTTTGAAAACGGCGAACCCATCGTACCCGACAACCCCATCATTCCCTTCATTCGAGGCGATGGCACAGGCGTAGACATTTGGCCCGCTGCTCAGAAGGTGTTTGACGCAGCCGTGGCAAAAGCCTACGGCGGGCAGCGCCAGATCGTCTGGTTTAAGGTGTACGCTGGGGACGAGGCTTGCGAACTCTATGGCACATATCAATACCTGCCAGAAGATACGCTGACGGCGATTCGAGAATATGGCGTGGCGATCAAGGGCCCGCTGACTACGCCTATCGGCGGCGGCATTCGTTCGCTCAACGTGGCCCTGCGGCAAATTTTTGACCTGTATGCCTGCATTCGCCCGTGCAAATACTACGCAGGCACGCCCTCGCCCCACAAAACCCCCGAAAAACTGGACGTGATTATCTATCGGGAAAATACCGAAGATATCTACCTGGGGATTGAGTGGAAACAGGGCAGCGAAGGGGGCGATCGCCTCATCAAGATTCTCAACGAAGACCTCATCCCCGCCACCCCCGAACACGGCAAAAAGCGCATCCCGCTCGACTCCGGCATCGGCATCAAGCCCATCAGCAAGACGGGTTCCCAACGCCTGGTGCGCCGCGCCATCCGCCATGCCCTGCGCCTGCCCAAACACAAGCAGATGGTGACGCTGGTTCACAAAGGCAACATCATGAAATACACCGAAGGCGCATTCCGCGACTGGGGCTATGAACTGGCCACCAGCGAGTTTCGCGCTGAGTGTGTCACCGAGCGTGAATCCTGGATTCTCAGCAACCGGGAAAAAAATCCCGACCTCAGTATCGAAGACAACGCCCGCATGATCGACCCAGGCTATGACGCGCTGACAGCAGAGAAAAAGGCGCAAATTTGCGACGAGGTAAAATCCGTCCTCGATGCCATCTGGGACACCCACGGCAGCGGCCAGTGGAA
Source organism: Cyanobacteriota bacterium (assembly GCA_046719575.1). Lineage (GTDB taxonomy): Bacteria > Cyanobacteriota > Cyanobacteriia > Elainellales > Elainellaceae > Thermoleptolyngbya. Next base: position 6,137 of record JBDNCP010000045.1, on the reverse strand, counting down.
AGACAAAATCATGGTGAACGATCGCATCGCCGACAGCATCTTCCAGCAGATCCAGACGCGCCCAGATGAATACTCCATCTTGGCAACGATGAACCTGAACGGCGACTATCTCTCCGACGCAGCAGCGGCTATCGTCGGTGGGCTGGGCATGGGCCCCGGCGCAAATATTGGCGATTCTGCTGCCATCTTCGAGGCCACCCACGGCACCGCGCCCAAGCACGCGGGTCTAGACCGCATCAACCCTGGCTCCGTCATCCTTTCCGGTGTCATGATGCTGGAGTATATGGGCTGGCAAGAAGCGGCTGACTTGATCAAGAAGGGCATTGGCGGCGCGATTTCGGCAGGTGAAGTCACCTACGACCTGGCCCGACTGATGGAGCCACCCGTAGAGCCGCTGAAGTGTTCTGAGTTTGCCGATGCCATCATCCGCCATTTTTAACAGGATTTAACGGGTGCATCCCAGTGATGCAAATTTGCCCTCCTCCCCCAACCCCTTCTCCCAAAATGGACAGGACTTACGCACCTGCGATGAATTTTTTGGATTTCGGACTATTTCTCGCGGGCTGCACCCGCGAGAAATAGTCCAACTGCGTAAGCCCTAATGGAAAAGGGGGATTGGATTCAAAGTCCCTCTCTCCTGCTTGGGGAGAGGGATTTAGGGTGAGGGTGCAACACTGCTGGGCTTAAACCACTCGTAGCAGACAAGACGAACATCCTCTCGTTTTATGATTTCTAGGGGATCTTCCTCTTGCTGCTCTAATTCTTGCCCAAGTTCCTTATCTACAAAATACTCATCAAGCTCAGAGATTAGCGTGTGCAGACTCTTATGCTCAGTGTACTTCTCCCAAATTTTCCGAAGGTCTGGTTCATAGACTCGGAGATTTATGGAAGTCAGAACATTCAAAATTTGTTCTCGCTGCTCCTGAACTGAATCGACGGCTTCGACGTCAGATAAAGTCATCTCAGTAATCGCGTGATAAATCTTTTGAACTAGCTTTGAGAGGGTTGGTTTTAAGCGATGTTCAGTCTGTCGTTTTTGAACATCGGCTAAAACATTACGGACTGCTCCTTCTAAGACAGCGAAAATAGCATTATCAAACTGTATTGGGGCTAGAGTATCGGGGTTAGGGTAATCACTTCGGTTACATTTTAGCCACCGAAAGATTTGGCCGAGTCCAATAGTTAAATTAATTGGATCAGTTGAGATATGTCCGTTGACCCGTTTATAGAAGTGCCAGATATTCCTGCTACCCACCTTAAAGGCAAGAAAAACACCATCTAAGCCAGGAACACCGTCAGTTCGAGTACTGTGAATACCTAACGGAATTTCTTCTGCTGCTTCCCTGCCTTCTTGGGTGAAGAACTCAAGCAAAGGAAAGCGCATCTCATCCAAGGAAGCCAAATCAGCCGTTAGTTCTAGCTCTTCCAACAGGGCTGCTTTCTCAATATCGGTATCTGCTTCTTTCAGTCTGCGAAGCTCATCGAGCGATCGCTCTGAAATACTTTCCCCTAGAACGCTGCCATCTAGCCCTACTTCTCGGTCAATCGTTGCAATTCTCTCTTGTAATCGCTTGACTAGACCCAATAAAGTTTCTAACCCTTGTTCAGGAAAACAGTTATAGATAAATAGCGTCTCAAAGTCACTGCCTAAGCGGTCAATTCTCCCTGCCCGTTGAATCATCCTGACGGGGTTCCAGTGGAGATCGTAGTTAACTAATATGCCTGCATCTTGAAGGTTTTGCCCCTCTGATAGAACGTCAGTACAGATCAAGATGTCAATCGGATTTTCTAGACAGTATTTGAGATCCTCTTCGTCTTGGCAGTTTGCTTTAGGTGCGAATCGTTTAACCTTCTCCTCTCGTTGTTTTCCAGAAGTTGCACCTGTCAACAACTCTAAAACAGGTCGTCGTTCTTCAGCACCCATGGCATCTAGCCAAGCTTGATCTTTACTCAGCTCGTTGTAGAGGTATTCAGCGGTATCTTTGAAGTAGCTAAATACGAGAATCTTTTGACCTGCTAAGTTTTGTAGGAGCAGATTTTTGAAAGCAATTAGCTTACAGTCATAATCTTGCCCTAGTTGCACAGCCCGTTTGATGTGGTCTAGTTTCTTGAGGATATCTTCGAGAACTTGGAAGTCTTGAGAAATGTGCTGATCCAGTTGTGTCAGTTCATACTCTTTAGGATCGACTGCTTCTAACGAGTCCAATAGCTCAGTAATCGTGACGGTTTCCTCTTCATCTGTTTCAGCCGCGACGATTTTGCGAAACGTTTTACTGTCCAAGAGTTTGCCTTGTTCTAGGCACTTTCGAAACTCAACTTGAAAATTGCGTTGAGCAATGATGCTGTTCTCAAAAGCGACGAGTGAACTTTCTAGCCGCTTCAACCAGAGAGTTTTCATGAGGGCTACGAGAGCTTCATTTCGTTTGACCTGAGCTTCGTCTTGTTTGTTCAGCTTTTTCTTGAATGCTTTGATGTTATAGGGTGATAGATTGAGGTCTTCGATCTGGCTGGCAATTCCTGCATAAAGCCCTTGATAGCTATCTTCAAAGTTGTAGGTAAAGTTTTCGAGCTGACGCTTGGGAAAGTGGATTTCCTTGCCACCAATGAAGACCTGTTCTCCGGCTTGCTGGCGTTTGATCACATCTTGACGCGATCGCCTCACCATCGTTTGCATTAGCAGTTCTGTAATCTCAACATCTCCCTTATGGAGGGCTTTGAAATAGCCATTGAGGTTGCTGATGCCCCATTCTCGATAGTAGGTTTCGGTGTTGCGAGTCATCAGCAGGATTTGATGGTATAGGTCATAGACGGTGTTGTTAATCGGAGTTGCCGTGAGCAACACCACTCTCTTATGGCGTTTGCCGCTCCCTAGCAGCCGTTGCAGGTTGCGATAGCGATTCGTTCCAGAGTTGCGGAAGTTATGGGATTCATCCACAACCACAATGTCGTGTTTGTTGTATGGCTTGATGTCGAAGTTTGATCGTCCGAGTTCTTCTTGAGAGATGACATTGGCTTTGATACCAAACTCATCAAGTTTTTTGATCCAAACCAAATCTCTCAGTTGAGCAGGGCAGACAACCAGGGCTTTGGGAACATAACCTGGCTGCCGCTCTTTTTGGAGGTAATGCTCAATCAGCCTTAAGCCGATGTAGGTTTTTCCTAAGCCGACCGCATCGGCAACCATCACGGCTTGATGCTTTTCTAGCAACCTCACCGCTTGTTCAAACCCTTGCTGCTGGAAGTTGGCAAGTTCTAAGGACGTGCGATCGCTTCCCTCGATGCCAGTTTCGTCTTTGAATAGCTCGTAGAGGGCTTTGACGAAGACTTGATAGGGTGTGTATGCCTTGCTGCCAAACTTAGAGGCGTTTAGGGTGTCGATCAGTTTCGTTTTGTAGTCTCGGTCAACGCAGGGGTCATCCCAAAATCGCTCGAACCACTGCGATCGCAGATCTTTAGAGACTGCTGTGCTTTTGTTAAGCAGATTGAGTTCTGTGTTGCCGCGTAGACCAGAGGGAGTGAGGTTGCTAGAGCCAACAATGCTGTAGTTATCAAAGATGTAGGCTTTGGCGTGGAGAAACCTGGCATTAAAACCCTCTGCGCCTCCATAAAGGCGCACCTGAACGTGGTCTTGCTGGAGGTATGCAATCAGCCGATCGATGAGTTGCTTGTATCCCAGATTGAAGGGTTCTTGCTCAAGCTGATTTTGGACGTTGCGCCGGAAAAATTTACGCAGGTTGATTTGGTCTTCGTTGGCAGGCTCGATGGAGGGATCTCGACCAATGAGGAGGCGGAGGCGGGTCAGCGCATTCAGCGCATCCTCAAGCTGCTGCCATGCCTCAATGCGGAAATAGCCTGTAGCGACATCGAGGGTTGTTTCTTTTTCTTGCAGGATGATTTCTTGGAGGATGGCATCAAGGCGGTGCTGAGTGTTGTCGATGTAGTCTGGGAGTGCCATAAACCAAACCTTTGGTGAAGAAACTTTGCTGTATGCAAAGGAGCGGTCTAGACTTTCCCATTTGGGAGTCAACCGCTTGACAAAGATGCGATCATAGAAATCTATCCCAACTTAACTTTTAGCTGTCAGGAGTCAAGTCAGATTCGCACAACTTCAAGCAATTCGTCGGGGCGATAGGGGGTGGTCAGCGATGACGATGACAGGAGCCGACCCAGCCATCATCGGTATTCAGGACTTTTACAGCCGTCTCAATGAGATTGGTTTGCCAAGGCCGTTCGTCAAAAAGTTCTTACTACCTGAGTGGTGGGTTCCAGAATGCGAGGCTGAACCGGATGCAGTTGTTGAAGCGGCTGCCTATGTTGCTCGTCGAGCCAACCTGGACTTTAATTCCTTAATTCGAGTCAATGACCAGCCTCGCTTCAAGGATATGGCGAAGCCTTGCTACAAGCTTAAGGCTGAGCATGATTCTCGCCCGTTAGTCTTGCCTCAGGCGATCGCCTGTCGAGTTGCCGAATTGGTTGCCTATACGTATAGAGGAAACCACTACGACAGAGATAAACGGTTCAGCGTTCAAGACATTAGAAGCAAAATCCTGTTGACCCACAAACAGGAAAATCGGCTTGTCAATTTACAGTCGCTATTAGAGTTTTGCTGGGAAATTGGTATTCCAGTGGTGTATGTCAGCCATTTCCCAGATGGTCAAAAGAAGTTTGATGGCATGGTGGGCTTTTTTGGCGATGGCAAGCGTTCTACAGCAGATCGACCTGTGATTGTGGTTAGCAAAAAGCACAGGTTTTCTGCGTGGTTAGCCTTTATTTTGGCGCACGAATTAGGGCATCTGATGAAGGGTCATGTGCAAGATAGTCCAATCATTGATGAGCAGATTAACCCTAGCCAAAATGAGGACGAACAAGAAATTGAGGCGGATGAGTTTGCTTTAGAGCTTCTATTTGGCAAGACCAATCCGAGTTACTTTCAGCTTCGCAACCTGAAGGCTGAAACTTTGGCACGATATGCTGAAGACTATTCTGCTCAGGATCAGGTTGACTCAGGAGCGATCGCCCTCAATTATGCTTGGTATAAAGCCCACATGGCTGCGGATCAGACTGCAAAACGAGCAAGCTGGGCAACCGCTCAAAGTGCCCTGAAAATTTTAGAAAAAAATGCGAATGCTCCTAAGTTAATCAATCATTATTTAAGACAAAGCCTTGATCTGGAGCAATTGAGCGAAGATAACCAGGAATTCCTTGAGCGGATGATCGAGGTGTGAGGGATTGTCGAGAGTTTGCTTTATTGACAACGATGTCATTCTCAAGCTGGCAGCGTTTAATTTGTTTTGGGAGGCGATCGCCGCGCTAGAATGCGACCCCACAAGCGTTAGGGTACTGAACACTGCAAAATATGTGTTTCGCAAGGCTAGCGTTCGGCAAAGATATTCTGATGCGGTGTGCGAGCAGGCGATCGCCCTCGTTCAAAAATGCAACTCTATCAAGGCTCAAGCAAGCAACCCCTACTTGAATCTCAATCTTCAGGATGTAGATATTGGCGAACTGATTTTGACGTTTGAAGCAACACAGTCCTCAGAATTTCTAGTGATGATGGGAGACAAAAGATTTCTGAGAGCATTGCCAGCATATCAAGAGTTAGCTCCTCTCTATAATGGTCTGCTGGGCAAAGTTGTTTGCCTTGAGCAGGTCATTGCCCGTTTAATAGAGACTGAGGGATTTGAGGTGGTGCGAGAAAGAGTGACAGCAGCAAGAGACTGTGACACTGCGCTCAAAGCAGCGTTTGGCTCAGGGCTGCTGGCAGAGATGTCGGATGTGTCAACAACCTTGAGCGTCTATATTGAAGAACTGCAAGCCGATTGCCTCAAGTTGCTGGCGATCGTTCCTTTATAACTCAGGGAGCCTCTAGCGGCTTCAAAACACACTCTGGATTGCGCCGGATCATCCAGGGGACGATTGAGACAGCAGACATCGGCCTAGCTAATACAGCTTTGCTCCACGCTATTTACCCCGAATGATCTGCAAATCCTCAGCCGTTAGCCCATAGAGCCGCGCCACCCGCTCATCTATCTCTGCTTCCCATTGCGCCACGCCTTGCCCTTTGGCATCCAGGCAGTTTTGGACAAGGGCACTGATGGCTTGTTTCTCAGATTCAGGGGCGATCGGGATGGGGATTT
>JBDNCP010000044.1:0-31571 GCA_046719575.1 Cyanobacteriota bacterium | reverse complement strand
GCAGGGAAGATTGCAGGGTTTGCAGGAGGCGATCGCGCTCCATACCATCCTGTGAGTTCACGCTGAGGTGGGCGGTGAGGGCGATTTGGCCGGGGGCGATCGCCCACAGGCGCAAGGTTTCGACCGCCTGCACGCCTTCAGATTCCAGCAGGTGCGCTTGCACGGCTGCGGGGTCGGGGTGGGCGGGCGCTTTTTCGAGCAGAATGTTCAGGCTTTGGCGAATCAGCGGCACGGCTCCGGTCAAGATCAGCGCGGCGACGAGCAGGCTAATGGCTCCGTCGGCCCACGCCCAGCCAAATGCCCAGACGGCGATCGCCGCCAAAATCACGCCCAGCGACCCGATCGCGTCGGACACCATGTGCAAAAACGCGCCCTTCAGGTTCAAATCATGATGGCTGTGGTCGTGCAGCAGCGCCGCGTTCAGCAGATTCACCCCCAGCCCTACGACCGCCGTAATCAGCATCGGCAGTCCCAGAATCTCCGCACCGGGGTGTTGCAGCCGCTCGATCGCTTCCCAGCCGACCCAGAGGGCGATCGCCACCAGCCCCAGCCCATTGGCCAGCGCCGCCAAAATTTCCACTCGCCGATAGCCAAACGGAGCCGCAGCCGACGGCGGCCAGCCCGCAATCCACGTCGCCAGCAGCGCCAGCGCCAGCGCCGCCACATCCGACAGCATATGCCCCGCCTCCGCCAGCAGCGCCAGACTGTGGCTCGACAGGCTCACCGCCAGCTCCACGATCGAAAATCCGCCAATTAGCCCCAGCGCCACCCACAGCAGTTGCGCCTTTTTTTGAGCATCGACCGTGTGGGGATGGGCAGTTTGCAACGAGTTTGGCAACGAGTTGGCATGGGGCGCTTGGCAACCCTCTGGACAGGCGGGCGTATGCATGAAGGCAATTAACGCGGCGAAAGGCTTCCTGGGATCATCCTACAGAATTCCCCGAACAGTTGGGATTCCCTGAACAGTCGGGACGATCCAGGGAGAACGGGGGTTCCGAGGAAACAAGAGCGCGAGGGGACAAGAGCGCGAGGGGACAATGGTAAGAGAATGGGATAATGGTGAATTTGGGAAGGCGGTCTTAGCAGTCTTAATTGCTGTCTTAACTTTTGCGCCCACTCTATCACCTGTCCCTCGGCCATCCGGTTATTCCGTTATTTTTTCTACCAAATGCTAGATTTCTGGGCAAAAACCAGCGGCACCTGGATCAACGTCGCCACCGTCTTGCTGGGAACTGGGCTGGGGTTATTGCTCACAGGACATTTGCCAGAGCGGATGCAGCGCGTGATCAAGCAAGGGCTGGGGCTGACAACGCTGTTTATTGGCATCAGCATGGCGGGCAGCCTCAACCAGGCCAAGGGCGGCATTGTAGACGGCGTGATTTTGGGGCTGCTGGCGCTGGTGGCGGGCGGGCTACTGGGCGAGTGGTGGCAGATTGAAGAACGGCTGGCGATCGCCGGAGACTGGCTCAAGCATCGAGTCAAGGGCAAAGGGCGCTTTACCGATGGATTGGTCACCGCTAGCCTGCTGTTTTGCATTGGCCCAATGGCCATGATCGGCAGCCTAAACAATGGGCTGGTGGGCGATGCGCGACTGCTGACGCTGAAGGCGACGATGGATGGACTGGCGGCGATCGCCCTCACGGGCAGCTACGGCGTTGGCGTTGGCTTTTCGACCCTGGCTATCTTGCTCTACCAGGGCGGGCTATCACTCGCTGCCGGACTTTTGGCCCAGGCACTCCCCGACCCTGCCAATTCACCCCCCGTCCTGCTGTCCACGGGCGTTGGCGGGCTGATGATCCTTAGCATCGGGCTGAATCTGCTAGAAATCGGCAAGGTGCGGGTCGGCTCCTTGTTGCCCGCGCCTTTTCTTGCGCCGCTCGTGTACTGGCTCGCCGCGTGGCTTACTGCCGCCTTTGCATAAAGGCGGCCCCAAGGTTGAGGCGTGAGGAATTGTTTTGTGGACGGTTTTGCGGACGCACGCGACTTTCCAAAAGGAGGCACCACGCGAACGCCCCTCCCACTCTGGCAATGCGAAGCGACCCCTCATCTCACCAAAGCGCCCTTCGGAGGGGGTTTGGGGAAGCTCTCCCAAGGCTGTTGGCTCGGCCATCGCCTCAGGACTTTACCTGCATTTCCCAAGGCTTACGCATTTGCATTGCTCAACTGCGTAAGTCCTATCCAAAATCCAGAACTGGATATTGGCGGCGGCTGATTGATTTAGGGCTTACGCAGTTGGACTATTTCTCGCGGGCTGCACCCGCGAGAAATAGTCCGAAATCCAAAAAATTCATCGCAGATGCGTAAGTCCTGTGATTGATAAGGAGTGATTAATGTGATTGAAATGCAACTGATGCGATAGATCAGGCCCGAGAGTTCCCTTGTCTTCTGAGATAAGATTGAAGTGCAGACTACCTAAGAAATAGCCACAAAAGGTAGCCGCACTAAAAGCATCAGTTTCCACGCTAGATATTCTGGAAATACTTTAGGACGCGGCATTTTTGACTCTATTTTTCTGTTGACTGCCAAGTTGGTTCATTTTGGGGGTCTAGCGCTACCTTTCAGTCTTTTTTGAGATCTGGGATGTATCAAAGCAGGCCTGTCCTTGAGATGTCCCGGCTTGCAAGCTGCCTGCGTAACGCGCTTATGCCATTTGATGTTCAGCCCTTCTGGGCCCTGTTTGATGATTCTCTGGAGGGGCTTGTGGCGATTGATGCCACGGGCCGCGTTGCGGGCTGCAATGCAGCAGCTTGCAGGTTGTTGGGGCGATCGCACGAGGCGTTGGTGGGGCAACCTGCGGCGGATGTGTTGCCTGCATCCCTCTACCTCGATTTGCAGCGGGGCCAAAAGTCCTACAAATCTACAACCAAACCGCTCAAGGGAGAACTGGATTGGGCGGCTCAAGACGGCATCGTCCGACGGGTGGCTTACGGAATCGCAAGCCAAGCGTTGCCAGACCTGAGTTTGATCACGTTGCAGGCAGTTGGCCAAACCGGGGCGACTTGCGCTGAAAACTGCCAGCAGATAGAAGAAGTGCTGCACCAGCAAATTCGGCGCGAACAGGCGCTTCGGAGCATTACACAGCGCATTCGCCAGTCGCTCAGTGTAGAAACGATCTTGGCGACGGCGGTGCATGAGGTGCGGCAGGTGCTACAGGTTGATCGAGCGCTGATTTTTCGGTTGGTCAGCGCCGAAGCAGGTGTGGTGATTCAGGAATCGGTGAATCCAGGCTATCCGCTGACCCTAGAGATGGAGCTAGAAGATCGGTGCTTTGCGAGCAGTTGTCGTGCTTTTTATCAGCAGCACAAGACGCGGCTGGTTCCCGATGTGCGCCAGGATGCTTGGGCGGGCTGCCTGACTGACTATATGCAGCAGTTTCAGGTCAAGTCCAAGATGGTGGCGGCGATTTTGCAGCCAACCTCTCTCCAATCTTCGGAGCAGGCAGCAAATGGTGGGAATGCGGTTGAGGACGCTGGCGATGGTGGCTCACTGGAGAGTCCTACACTCTGGGGACTGCTGATTGTGCATAGCTGTGAGGCCTATCGCCAGTGGCAGCCCAGTGAGGCCGATCTGTTGCGGCACATTGCGGATCAGATGGCGATCGCCCTCCAGCAAGCAGAACTCTACGACCAAGTGCGACAGTTGAACCTGCACCTAGAAGACAACGTGCAGCAACGCACAGCAGAACTGGAGCGATCGCTCGATTTTGAAGCCCTGCTGCGCCGCATTAGCGATCGCCTGCGCGATAGCCTCGACGAGCATCAAATTTTGCAAACAGCCGTGCAAGAACTCGCTGAGCAACTCCACCTGTCTACCTGTGAAGTCGGCTTTTTTAGCCATGATGACCAGACCTATCAGATTGCTCACGAATTTCCGAGGACTTTGCCGCCGATTCGGGGTATGCAGTTTCGCTGCGAAGATCATCACGACCTAACGCTTTGCATCAATGCCCGTTCCTACACCCACCTCTGCGGCCAGCACCCGCTAGCGGGTTGGGTTGGCCTGTTCCGCTGTCCCATCGCCGACGAGCAGGGCAATCTGGGCATCTTGACGCTGGTGTGCCCGCCGGAGCGGGTGTTTGCGGAGCCAGAAATTCGGCTAGCAGAACAGGTCGCCATTCAATGTGCGATCGCCATTCGCCAGGCCCGCCTGTTTCAAGCTGCCCAAACCCAAGTAGCCGAGTTGGAACGGCTCAACCGACTCAAAGACGACTTTCTCAATACGGTGTCTCACGAACTGCGAACGCCCCTGTCAAATATCTCGATGGCAACGCAGATGCTCGAAATCATCCTGCGCGACATGGCCAACAGCGTGACCGAGCCACTAGCCGCCCAACTGCTCCAGCACGCCGCCCCGTTTGTGCAAATTCTCAAAGAAGAAAATCTCCGCGAAACCAGCTTGGTCAACGACCTGCTCGATCTGGCCCGCATCGACTCAGACACAGAGCCGCTCCTGTGGACGACGGTAAACCTGCGGGATATTTTGCCTCATATTGCTGAGCCATTTCTGGAATATGTCCACCGTCAGCATCAGCATTTGGAAATCCACATTCCAGAAACCCTGACCCCGTTTACAATTGACCTCAGCTATTTAGAGCGCATTCTTTCAGAACTGCTGCACAACGCCTGCAAGTACACGCCGGCTGGAGGCAAGATTCAAGTCCTAATTGAGCAGGATCAGGAACGAGCTGAGGCGGCATCGGTTCCCAGTGAACTGCGGATTTGTGTGACCAATACCGGAGTAGAAATTCCCGACCAAGAGCGCGATCGCATCTTTGAAAAGTTCTATCGCATTCCCAACAACGACCCCTGGAAACATGGCGGCACCGGCCTAGGTCTGGCACTGGCTCGAAAACTGACCACGCTCATCGGGGGGCGATTGTCGGTCAAAAGCGCTGCGGGTCAAACGACTTTCGTGCTGGCGTTTCCGCTGCTAGGGCAGTCCCCTGATAGAACTGCCATCCCCGCCAACAGCGACACCCCCGCCAATGCATAAATGCCAATGCCCGTGTTGGTTTCATAGCATCGCGTCTGCAATGCCAGCTCTATCTAGAAGCACCAAAATTGGGGTGGCGAAAAGCTGCTGGGTAGCGGATTTAACCAAAACAGATTTGGCGTAGACGCGCTGGGCCAGACCCGCGTGTCGTTCAAAGACCTAGACGTGGCGATCGCCCCCACCCCAGAACCCTCCAGCCTGCTTGGACTGATCGGCGCAGGGGCACTAGGTGCTGGTCTGCGCCGACGCAAGCAAAAGCGCTGACGTTGAGCGTCAGGCTGGGATGACTGCATTCTCTACGCGCCGCAGCGTCCTGTCGTATACTCAAACTCATCTATTACGACAGGTGGCTTTCCATCTCCCTTTAGACCATACGTCTTGACCTGCAAGCGCTGATCCGGGGTGAAGTGGAGCCGAGTAAATACATGCATGGTGTTATTGCGATAAGCAGTCCAAGCAGGTGCAATGTCGCTCTGAAAAATTGAAAACGAGCCGCTTTTGTTGCTCTTTTTGCCACCCGGACTGGACTTCAGCCAAGTCACCCCATCTTCCAGGGTATAGCAAGATTTTGAGGTGGAAGTTGCGGTAATGGACTCAGGCACATTGACTAGGGGATAGGTTCGCTCGTAGGCCTGGTCATGAGAGGAAACGATCAGCTTCACGCCATACTTTTCTAACAGCGGCCCAAGCTGTGCCCGCAGGGCCAGGTTCGACGGATGGCTCTTGCCCTCCGCAAAAGCCGACACATGGGTAAATGGAATAATCCACTGCTTGCCCGCTGACTGCGCCGCCTGGATGTCTTCCTCTAGCCATTTCAATGTTGCCTTAGAAACGCCCTGCTCTTCAAAAATCGTGAACAGCGAGATAAAGTGAACGTTGCCTACGTCAAAAGAGTAGTTTAAGTTATGGTCAAATCCAGCGGGCGTTGGAAAGCGCTGCGACCAGAGATCAACGTTTTCCTGCAACATAGCCTCATGGTTGCCATAGGTCGGCATAAAGGCTGCCTTGCTAACGACAGGCATCATCTGGTTAAGCCAAGCATCGATCGCCCGATCGAGCGGCCGATAGCGCTTGTCACCATCGTAGTAGGCATAATCGCCCCCACCCAGCACAAGCAAGGGATTGAGCTTGGCAATTTCGTCGATAACTTGCTGAGTTCCGGTTGAGAGGCCGTCCCTACGACCCACTAACCCAGTATCTGCCACATACACTGCATCAAACTCACCCGCACCTTCCGCCGGAGCAGTGCGAAAAGTATAGGGATCACTCCATACCGACCAATAATCTCCCTTCACTCGATATTCATATTCGGTATTGGGCGATAGGTCTTCGAGGGTAACCTCATGCAATGTGCCCTCTGTTCCAGACGGGCGGTGAACCCCTACCCACTCTTGCCACGTTTCAGCGCCCTTTGGGCGATATTGCACATAGGAGGGCGTATAGTCTCGGTAGGTGCGCCAAGTGATGGTCATCGTAGTTGCCGGATCTTTAACCCAGGCAAGATGCACCTGATCAGGTGGACGGCGGCGATGTGCCTTGTAAGCAGAGTAGGCAACTGTTGCGCTAAAGAAGAGAAACAGCAGCGCCAGCGCCAGCGCAATGAGCCAGTTTGGAAACGATTTGCTGACGAGTCGCCAGCGTGGAGTCGATGGAGTACGATGACGAGCCATGATGGTTTCTGGTAGATAGAGGTTTACAAAGGTTTACAGAATCCAGAATTTGTGGAACTGAGAGAAGAACAATCGAATGGCCCGCCTGAAGCAGTCGCTAGAGGAAGTGATTTGAAAAATTAGTTCTTGGGCTGTTGAGTTTGGTCGATTGGTTTACCGCTTTTGGTCTACCGCTTTGCGGCGATCGCCCGTTGGTAAATTTCGACAGTACTTGCAGCAATGTTTGACCAGTTCAGATCCGTCTGGCAGCGGGCCAAACCAGCGGCCGCAAAGCGCTCTTGTAAAGCGCGATCGCCCAACAGGTGAATGATTGCGTCTGCCAAAGCGCGGCTGTCTCTGGGGGGAACTAGCAGCCCATCCTGACCGTGGTGGATCATTTCCGCCAGCCCGCCAATATTGGAGGCAACCACCGGGGTTCCTGTGGCAAACGCCACAGCCGCCACGCCACTTTGGGAAGACTCGATGTAAGGCAGAACTGCTAATGTGCTGCGCTCGAAAAGTCCAGCGACTGCCTTTAGAGGAATAAACTCGTTCAAAATTTCAAACTGACGGGGGTCATGTCCTGCGGGAAAGTACTGCTCTAAATTTTCACCGCGCCCCGCTACGATTAGTCGCACCTCAGGAAAACGCTCTGCTACAAGCGGCATCGCCTCGACCAGATACTTCAAGCCCTTATAGGGCCAGATGCGACCGAAAAACAGCAGGGTGTGCGGTTCGCGCGGCAAATGCACCCCGTCTGCCCATTTTTGAAAAAAGCTGCCGATCTCGCCGTGGGGTAAGACCGAAATGCGATCGCCCGGCACCCGAAACTGACTCATCAGGGCTTCTTTGAGCGGATTGGCGTGAACGATGAGCGCCTGCGACTTATAGAACGCGATGCGGCGAGTGTATTCAGACCCCCACACATTGTCGCGATCGCCCGGATGCCGAAACACATCATGAATCGTCGTCACCAGCGGCGGCATTGGGTTCAACAGCAGCGTCAGATCATACCAATAGTCGTTCGTTTCCTGCACATGCAGCACATCCGGTTTCGCCGCCCGAATCAGCCGCATCATCTCCGCCATCGCAAAGATATTGCGCGGATCTCGAATTCGAGGCTTTGCAAAGGTTCGCACCCGGACTCGTGGATCGAGCGCCTTGCGACAGTCCGCAGAAATCTTTTCTGGATGAATCAACGTCAAATCAACATAATTCACCAATCCATTTGCTAGCCCAACCGTGTATTCCGTAAAACAAAAATGCAGTAGAACAACCTTCATACGTGACCCCACCTATTTCTGCAAAAGTTTTGTGTAAACCACTCTGATTCCCCCCGATTGAAAAGTGACCAACATGCCCACAAGTAAAAGATAAATAAAGATTGAAATCGCGATAATTTTTAGAATCTCTTGAACATGGCTTTTAAGAATCCAAAACACTAGCGTCATTTGTCCAGTGATTAAAAGTGGACGCTGGAGTGCTTTCCAAAATCGGACTGAAAATAAGTTAAATAAGACTCCATAAATATATTGACTTAGGCTAATAAACCGCATAAGCAAAACGCAAACCGCTGCACCCATTAGTTGAAACCTGTCAATCAGAATAACACCCGTAATACCCGTCAGCGTGGTGGTTACAATGACCTCACGCATATTGATTCGTTCGAGATGATTGGCAACCAAAAGATAGCTCAAAGGACGAATAAATGAGGATGCGATTAGTCCCAGAGATACAATAGCCAAGGGAAGTGCAGCATTTCCAAAATCGGGTCTGTGATAAACCAAACTCAATAACTCTCTGCCAAAAAAGATCAGCGCCATGACGAGTGGCAAAGACACCATCAGCAGCATCTCGATACTTATTTCTGCAAGCTGTCGCTGCTTTTGAGAACCAAGATCAACCGCCTTGGACATACTCGGAAATACCCCGACCGTGAGGCTAGTCGATAAGATGTCGAAGGGTTGCATCAACTGCATGATGGCTCCATAAAGTCCGACGATAACCTCTCCGCCCAACACAGAAAGAATCAGAATTTGCATTCGAGCGTTGATGACTGAAACGCCCTCAATAGCGATAAAAGTCTGCACCGACTGCACCGATTGTCGGATCAATGCTCGATCAACCTGCCAGTGGGGAATAACAGATTTTAGCAACAACCCCCACTGCAAAAGTAAGATGAGTGTTTCTGAGAGAAGCATCACCAAACTCAGCCCGATGACCCCATACCCTGCCTGCATTACCCAAATCATGAGGGGTAGTCGCAGAATGTAAATCGGAACCGTGGTGATAGTAATCAGATACATCTTCTCTTTGGCCTGGAAGATGGACTCTGATACGTTTGATAAAGAGAATGGAAAAATAGTCAGCCCCATGACGTAGCACACTAGCGTTGTGTCGTCCTGATAGGGCAGTAGATACACAACAAGCACCAAAACTGCATAGGCAATGGTGCTGAATAGAAGTTGCAGCAGGGTGCCGCTTACCAAATAGGTTGGAGTTTGTTCTGGATTGCGAGACAGTTCTCGTGTGAACAAAACCTTGAGCCCCTGAGAGGCAAGGCTCATGAAAATAAAATAGTATCCAAAAGCGAGAAGATATTGACCTAACTCGTATGCACCTAATAGGCGGGCAATGAATGCGCTGAGTGCAAATGTAGTGATACTTTGAGTCAGGCGCGTTATGAAAATTGAGAATGAATTTCCAAGTAGTCGCTTTCCTATCATCAATAGCGATCCTCTTTTGGATATATCGAAATCGAGTCTCTGCTGCGATCGCCCCTTCTCACCTAATCCTTGAGATAAATCTTGAGATAAGAGGT
Organism: Cyanobacteriota bacterium; assembly: GCA_046719575.1. Classification (GTDB taxonomy): domain Bacteria; phylum Cyanobacteriota; class Cyanobacteriia; order Elainellales; family Elainellaceae; genus Thermoleptolyngbya. Next base: position 22,109 of record JBDNCP010000044.1, on the reverse strand, counting down.
ATTTGTGAAGATCACAGTCTGCTAAGTGATCAAAACTATTGATTGGATAAGCGAGTTTCGTAGGCCAGTGTATTTTTTTGGAAATAATAGCGCCAGCGTCGTTGCAGAATATTGCTCAACTGGCCCGCAAAATGTATAAAAAAATAAGGATTTCGTATTGCGGCAAGCAAGGCCTTGAGATGTTGCCTTTGTTTGAGGGGTTCAACCACTCGATAGTAGGCTCGGTTGCGCTTGAAGACGGCGAGATTATGAGAGAGCGATCGCACGAGTCGAGGATTGCTCCTGACCTGCTCTTTTTGCAAAAAACTCTGTGCAGCGCGGCAATAGCCGTCTAGTCGAGCGATTTTACTCTGCTTGACGAGGGAGTTGGGTCGGAAGCGGTAATAGTAATACGGTTCCGGCACTAGAAAATAGCGTGCGCCGTTGATCAGGCAATTCATGTACAGCCAGAAGTCTTGCCCAAGGCGAAGCGAGAGGTCATATTCAATGCCGTGTTCTATCAGAAACCGACGGCGCATCAGCGGCTTGCTCAACCCCAGGTGCAGCCCTTGCTGTCCATAGACATCGGTTTCCACAAAGAAGACCGGATCGACTCGGCGGATTTCTGTAATTTCGTATCCGCTTCCTTGAATTAACGTACTCAGAGGGGTTTCGCTGCCATCCTGCACATAATAAAGGTCATCGGCTACCATATCTGCTTGCTCCGCTTGAGCAACCTGGACGAGGCGTTCCAGGCGCTCTGGAGCGTACCAATCATCAGAGTCTAAGACGGCAACCCAATTGCCTTGCGCTGCTCGCAGAGCGCGATTTCGAGCGCCTGCCGCCCCTATGTTCTGCTCATTCACAAAGACCCGCACCCGCTCATCCTGAAAGCGTCTGGCGACCTCTGCTGTGCCATCGGTAGAGGCATCGTCTACCACAATCACCTCAATGTTGTGCAGCGTTTGATCGAGGGCCGAGGCGATCGCCCGTGCAATATACGCTTCAGTATTGTAAGCAGGGATAATAACCGAAACTTCGGGATTCATAAGAAGCGCTAGGGTAGATCTGCAAAATTGATTGCTTGCGAGGCAGCGCGGGCTGCAAGTGCAAAGATATTGCCTCCACAGCCCGCATCCTAGTTGCTGAATGCGAAAGCCTGTTTGCAGAGGTCTGCTATCGGGCAGCCGCCGAGCGAACAGAGGATATTTCCAACAGTGGCCTTCCGTCTAAGCGCTCAGAAATCGGCGCACCCAATAGACCCAGAATCGTTGGCGCAATATCGAGCGCCTGACCCCGCTCAATGCTGGAGTTGGGGGCGATGCCTGGCCCTTTAGCCATGAAGAACCCTCTAGATCGGTGCCCACCTGCTCGGAAGTGCGGAATGGGGCCAATCCGCCCAAAGTCGGGGCTATCTACCACGTCGGTAATCACCTCCTCCCAGACCACCACAATGTCTGCATCTGAGAGATTGCCTTCGTCAAACGGGGTGCGGCGAGTGCGAGAAATTTGCCGCACGATGGGCTTACCCGTTCTGGCATCCTTCAACTTCCAAATCTTTTCGATCACTTCTTCGCAGACGGCATCGTACTCAGACGGCGGCACGATGCCACTACCCTCTCGCCCCTGCACGTTGATGCGAACATGTCCATCGGCGAAGTAGGGGAGTGCAAAGGCTCGCATCTGCGACCACAGCGGACGATACCACATGGCAGGCATCCAGAACAGCGGCGCATTTTGCTCCATCAGCACGTAGGGCGATTCCAGCCCGTTTAGGCGATCGCGCAAGAGTTTGCTGGGCAAGTAAGGACGCAGCGCCCGCTTGAGGGGATTTTGCTCATAGTTCCGCGCCCACATTTCACCCATCCAAGACTTGCGGAACGGGTGGCTGATGATTGGGCCAGGCTCCTCGTTGGGGTTGCCCGGGGCGATCGCCGCCTTGCCAAAGTTAAAGCGATACATCATCTCTGGCAGCACAGCCATGCTCAGCAAGTCCGTGTAGTTTGCGCCCATGCCGTGAGGAGAAAAGAGGGTGACATAGGCATTTTCTGGTGCAGCGTCCAAAATCTCGCCGATCGCCCGATCGATATTCTCAAAGGCCTCCCGCATCAACGGACCCGCAGGCTTGCCGTGATATTCATACACGGGATGGTCGTGATGGGTATACCAGAGGTCGTGTCCAGCGGTGTGTGCTTCTCCAAAGCCAACAAAGAAGAAATCCCAATCCTCTTGCTTGAGGTAATCGCGGCAGACCTGGGCACGCTTCTCTACACTGCCCTTGATTGCGCCTGGAACCCACTTTTCGTAGGCTTTGTCCCACCAGATGCCATCGTCTTTGTAAAGTACCGGATTTTCTCCATACTTCCGAATCATTTCAGGCAATACCTCTGCTGGGACAGACACGCTAGGAGTAAAGGGGTAGTGTCCGCCCCACGCTAAAACCTGAAGCCCGTTGACCTGGCTAGATAGCCCCGACGTTGGCGGGTCAAGCACGAATACGCGATAGTCTTCGCCAAGCGCATAGAAGGGAGGATTTTGCTCAAAGTCGCATCCGACCTTGAGAATGTCTCGGTCGATGCCGTAGCTTTCGGGGTAAAACTTAGACGTGCCCCAAAAGCCCGTTTTGTCGGGCATACAGCCCGTCCAGGTCATCGCCCACAATCGCTCAGTCGAAGCGGCAGGCGTGGGCACACCGCAGTAGTTCACGATGTTTTCCAGGCGACCGTAGGCACCCTGCTCACGGATACGACTGAGATTTTTGAGATGCCCCTGAGACATCCACTCCTCGAGAACCACTGGGTCAGCAGCATCTAATCCAATCGCAACTACGGGAGTTTTCACACTATCCTCCAGCACAACAAAGCACAACAAACAACGAATTAAAAGCGGGAGATCTAGAACTAGGCGCAGATGTGCCTATCCTTGGGAAACCCAAGCAGAGTCAGCTTAGCCAAGTCCCAACGTGGGGCGCTGGCAATGCGTTAACGAAACGTATCAGTACAGTGTGTCCATACAGTGTGTCCATGCAGTGCATCAACGCAATTCGTTAATCAGCACAAGGTGTTAACTCACTGCGTTCACCCACTGCGCCACGGCTGCTGCGAACCCAGTGCAAGCTGTGCCTCCGGCGATTGCTCATTTTCAGAATGCTTGCCTAAAAACTCAGCGGGTTGTCTCAAAATCCCATCTAAAGGACTCGGAGATTGCTTGAGCGCACGCTATGCAAGCACGCTATGCAAGCACTGTATGTAAGCAAGATATGCAAGCACAATATGCAAGCACTGTATGTAAGCAAGATATGTAAGCGAGATATGTAAGCACTATGTGAAACCACGGAGCTTTATACTGCGTTGCTCGAAATCATAGTCAAATTACGGATAGGCTTCTAGCTCTCACGGAGAACTTTATGGAAACTTTGTCTAGAATCTGAAATTCTCTCCTTTTTTGTAAGGGATAGTGAAGCTTTCGACTCAGTAAGTTTCGGGGCCATGCCGCTTTAGACGCAGCTTTGAAGCGACGAATGTGAGGCGATGAGTTTATAAATCAACAGCTTGAATCTGCTCTCCTACGCGAGATCCGGATGATTTATAAACGCCGATTTTAATGTCTTGATTAATTTTTTGAAGGGCTGCAAAAATAAACTGATCGGCGGAATGGAGAGATTAGCTGTTTTCTGTAGTGTGGCTCTTTAGCGAGTCTTTAAATAGTCTTTAAAGACTCTTCAAATACTGATTGACAGACAAAACTCCTACAATCTTGATTCTCTCGTCGGTTGGGTTGGTGTCAGCGTAACCCAACTGAATCTAAAGCGGGTACTGGTTCGACATTGCTCAACCTAGCCTGGGCAAACTAGCTTAGGCAAAAAGATTTGTCGGTCAACCAGTTTCAAATGTACAGCCAGGACATTCCCAGGGGCTGCATCTGGAGATGAGCAAAGTTTTATTTTATACAGCCAAGGACATGACTTTCCTATGATGAGAGTCAGGCTTTATGAATTTCTTGATGACCTCGATGACGACTCTATCGACGATCGCATACCTTATCATCTTGAGCGATGATTCAGGTTGGTGGTGGGGAAGTATCACCTCGTCGTTTGCGTCTTACATGTGGTTTTTAATCACCTCCTGGGCGATCGCTCTGCACAACCCGTGCATGGCAATTGTGCGAAACGGTAAAACTGCGTCACAATTCAATATATGACTCAACGCCTGTGAAGCCCCTTCATGCTTGAAGTTTTGGCGATTCTTTCGATTTCAGCCGCCACGGGGATGCGGATTGCGTTGCCGTTGCTGTTGATTGGGTTGTTGCAGCGCGAGTCGCTCTGGTCGTCGGTGCCGCTGCTGTCGCGGGTGCCGCCGCCGCTGGTATTGGGGGTGTTGGTGAGTTGGTCGCTGGTGGAGCTGCTGTTCTCGAAGGATCGACTCGCTCAACGGCTATTGCAACTTGTGGAGATGGTGTGCAGTCCGGTGGTGGGGGCGATCGCCGGAGTCACGGTTGCCCGCCTCATGCAAGCCAGCCAAGAACTGGTGCCTGTGGCGGCACTGGTCAGTGGTCTGCTGGCATTGGTGCTTCAGTTGGTGCAGGTGGGCTGGTTTTATCGGTTGCGGGGGCTACCGCTGTGGGCAATCTTTCTGCAAGATTTTCTCTGCGTGCTGCTGGTGCTGTTTGCCTTTGATGCGCCGCGCCAGGGTGGGTTGATTGCGCTGCTGCTGCTGTGGCTGGCGATTCGCAGCACAACGGCATGGCAGCAGTGGTATCGGGCCCAAGCGGGCATGGGCGATCGCCGTTTTCCCCGGCGCGGCAAGCAAGATCCAGATTAGCCATGCAAACCGTGCTATGTCAGAGGCACTGCGTCAGAAATGGGCTGGGCTAGTAGGCGTGTGGAGTTTGCGATCGCATCTAGAGGTGGCGCTGGCAACCTGCTGGCGGAGGGCGATCGCTCGTCATCCCTTGCCTGACCTACCAGAGTTGCAAAACCAAATCGGACTGCGCCGAGTGGATGCGCCGACAGGCGTGGTCTACAGTTCGGCGATCGCCCTCCGACTTGCGGCAAGCCTGGGCATCCCAAGCACAGATCTGGTAGAGGCGTTGGCTCAAAGCTGGCCGCCATTCATCAAAGACAAAGCAGACTGGGCTGATAGCCTGCTCCGAGTTACCCCCAAGCATCTGGTGCAGATTCATCTGGGCGATCGCCTGTTGGCAACATGGCTCCAGCAGTTTTCCAGATCCACCTATTCCAAATTTCCAGATTTGTCTCCTGGTCTGTCGATTAGCCGTGCCCCCTACAGCTCAGACTCCCGTCCGCCTGCCCGCGTGTCTTTGGGTCGGTTGCAAGACAATTCTTTTCAAGGCAATTATTTTCAAGACAATTCTTTTCAAGACAACTCTTTTCAAGACAACTCTTTTCAAGACAACTATTTTGAATTGCAGGCGGCCCACGCTCGATGCTGCTCCCTTTTGGCATTGGCAGAGCGGGTTGGACTGGTTCGTTTTGAGGCGCAGGGAGCAGTGGACAGCGAACTAGTGTGGCCCATGCCCTTGCCGTGGCTCAAGGCAGACGGAACGCTTCGCATCCAACAGCCTGTAGAGCAGCAATTGATCGGGAAACTGGTAGACATCGTGGATGTCTTGGTGGATGCATCGGGGCAGGTTCAGCATCGTTCTGCGATCGCCCTGGCTCAGGCGCTCAGCCGCTGTGTGTATGAGTTTGATGCAGGTTGTCGCGTGTTGGGCGACGTGGCGGGCAACCAATCAGAACTGGCGCAGGCGCGGCTAGGGCTAGTGCGGGCAGCGCAGCAGTTGTTGTGCTGGCTGCTAGAAGGGCAGTTGCAAGTGGCGGCTCCGGCTTCCCTATAGGGGTTTTCTCAGAAGGAGGAAAGTGTCAAGACTGTGACAATTATAGGAATTGTTAATCATTGGCACTAAGGCGCTGACAAGATTGAGAAGGGTCTGATATATTTTCATCAGTGTGAGGAGCGAACCAGCAAGGGCATCGAGACGAAACACGGTCAGTCGCCGATGCCCTTCCTGATTTCTAATCTCCCGCTTCTTTGAGAGAGAGGAAGCGTTTTTATATTTTTGAGTTTTTGAACCAGTTAAATCATTGCTGAGTAGCTGTTGCCCTGGCGCAGCTTTTTGCTTGGGTTTGCAGGCTTGCTCCGCGACTTTTAGCCCTTCCTGGCTCTACGTCCCTGCTGCGCTGTGTAGGTGCTGTAGGCAGGCAGGTGGTAGGTTGGGCGGCGGAAAGTGGTTCTGTAGAGGACTCGCTTTGGAGGTCTGCCTTACCCAAGGATGAATTTTTCGATGGCAATCGCTGCTCCGTCTTCTTCGACTGAGGGTGCGACCCAGTTGGCGATCGCCTGTACGCCCTCTGGCGCATTTCCCATTGCCACGCCAACGCCTGCATATTGCAGCATCTCAAAGTCGTTAAAGTTATCGCCAATCGCCATCACTTGGTCAGAGCGGAGTCCCAAAATGTTTTCTGCCAGATAGCGAACCGCATTGCCTTTGTTGACAGCTGGGTGAGTCGCTTCCAGAAAGATATCGACAGATTTGGTCAGATATAACTCAGCCGGGGTATAGCGTTGCCGCAGTTTTTCCAGCAGGTTATCAATCAGTTCCACATTGCTGCTCTGGGCTAGGATTTTGGTCAGATCGGCATCGAGCAGGGTTCGCAAGTCTCCCACGGCGATTGGCTCAATGCTAGAACGTTCTGCATAGGCTTCGGTTTCAGCGGTGATCTCGCGGACGTAGAGCTGGTCATTGATATAGAAGTGTACCGAGACTTCCTCCCGCACAGAGGGCTGCTCATAGAATTCTAGAAGTTGCTGTGCGTAGACCTTAGGCACGTGCCAGTGGCGATGCAGCGTGTCGTCGGCGGGGTCTTTAATCAATGCACCTTGATAGCTCATGAGTGGTAGGGTAGAGCCGAGATCGGCATGGAAGCGGCGGGCTGATTGATACATTCGCCCAGTGGCGATCGCCACGGGAATGCCCTGCGCCTGCGCGGCTTGCACGGCTTGCTTGACCCGCGCCGAAATCTGGTTCGATGCGCCCACGACCGTCCCGTCTAGATCTACAACCAAAAGCCGAATCCCCCCTGCTTGGGCTGCCGAGTTTCCCACAAATGCCCCTTGCGCTATCCCTGTCGATAAATTTCCCATCCCAGCTTACCGCAAGCTTCAGTTTTCATTAAGCCAAGCCGGGCCAGCAATTAGTGCTTGTTATGATTTGAGCCGAAATAGCGAGTTGAGTTCATCCGATCATGACTACTGCAACTGTGCTGGAATTTATGCATCGCACTGCTGCCGACGATACCTTGCGGCAACAGCTTGAAGCTTTGCTTGGTGTGGGCGATGGCAACATCAGCAGCGAAGCAGAGCTAGATCCTGCCGAAACCGCTGCCCTGACGGGCGATCGCGCGCCTGACGTGGCAGCCTTCGCGGCTCAAAAGGGCTTCCAGTTTTCTGCTGACGAGCTAATCGCCGTGGTCAGCGCCTTTCAGCAACATCAAGACGGCACACTATCGGACGAGGAATTTGCTCGGATTTTGGGAACCTCCTTCACCAACAGTCCGGACAAAGTGCAATCCCAAGTGAAGCGTCTGGCCCGGTTCCTTAGCAAGACCTATCTGGGCATTGATTTGAAGTAGGTTTCAAAGGGACGGTCACCAAGGTCAGGTTTCAGGATTGCTTAGTGATCAGGATTGCTTAGCTATCAGGTCTGGTTAATCAAAAAAAAATACCAGGCTGATTTCTAGGAAGCACGTCACCTTTGAGTTCCTCACCCTAACTCCTGATTCCGCCTTGGGAGAAGGGCCTTTAATTTGGCTCCCCTTCTCTAATGTAGGAGAAGGGGTTAGGGGAGAGGGGGTTAGGGAATGAGGACAAATCGACGGGCAATTTACGCGGTTAACAGGCTCCCGATTCGGGTTCTTTCTGGGATGCGATAGGGCTAGAGAGAACGCCTCAGAGAACGCCTCAGAGAACGCCTCAACCAAGGAGAAGGCATCAGTCAGCAGGATACGCAGCATAGCGGATGATGGTTGGGTGGGGCAAGGGGAAGTATGGCTCTATGCAGCAGCACCCGCCCACCAGCTCATGCGTGGCTATCAGCTTAGTGTCTCTCCGCCTATTTCTAAGTCTGTTTTCACAACCTTGCTCCTACGCTGCGGATGCCTCACCCCTTGCCTCCGGCAGAATCAGCATGGCATCGCCAAAGGAATAGAAGCGATATTCCTGGGCGATCGCCTCTTGATACAGCGCTAGCAGCCGTTCTCGCCCGGTGAGGGCGCTCACCAGCATCATCAGACTAGATTTGGGCAGGTGGAAGTTGGTAATCAGCCCGTCTACCACGCGCCATTGATAGCCGGGATAAATAAATAGCTCTGTTTTGCCGCAGTAGGGCTGGAGTGACCCGCTCTGGGATGCGCCTTCGAGGGCGCGAGTGACTGTAGTGCCTACGGCGATCACTCGGCCGCCGCTGGCTTTGGTAGTGGCGATCGCCTCTACGGCCTCTGGCGGGATCTCCAGCCACTCGCCATGCATTTTGTGGTCGGTGATGGTTTCCGCTTCCACCGGGCGAAAAGTTCCCACGCCCACATGCAGCGTGATAAACGTGCGCTGGATGCCTCGCTGCTCTAGGCGATCGAGCAGTTCTGGTGTGAAGTGCAGTCCGGCAGTGGGGGCGGCGGCAGAACCAGGGCGATCGCCATACACCGTCTGATATTGCTCTGGATCAGCCCGGGAGTCTTCAATGTAGGGCGGCAGGGGCACTTGTCCTAGCGTATGCAGCACCGACAAGAAGGGCTTGTTTTCGGCAACCCGAAATTCCAAAATTCTCCCAGATGTGGCAGCATCGACCGCCATCACGGTCGCCGTCATCAGCGGATCAGCACCTTCTAGCTGATCTGGCTGAAAAAATTCGATCATTGCGCCCACTTTGAGCCGTCGCCCCGGTCGCACCAGCGCCAGCCAGCAGTTTTCCACCTGCTCCTCCAGCAGCAGCACCTCCACCTTTGCACCGCCCACCTTGCGCCCAAATAGCCGGGCTGGCAAGACGCGAGTGTTGTTTAGCACTAACAAATCGCCCGGCCGCAGTAGATCTGGCAAATCTCGAAAAATGCGGTGCTGATGGGAGTTTGGAGAATCAACCACCAGCAGCCGAGCGCGATCGCGCGGCACCACCGGATTTTGGGCAATCCGCTCGGCGGGCAAATCGTAATTATAGGAAGACAACCGCAGATCGAGGGAATTTGGCGCTTCTGAGCTTGGCGGATACTCCTGAGGGATAGCAGATGGCTCAGGGGGATTTGGCAACGGGTTCAAAGACATGCTCAACTAAATCCACTAAATCCAGGCAGATTGGGGAGAAACACCCCCCCAGTTAGGGGGTCTTTCCCCTATGAAACGTCAGAGTTTATTACGAAAATAAAACTGTAGTTGAAATTGCATTTGCTGGGGTTGGACGCATGGAATACATCTATTACCTCGCGAATGCCAGTTTAACGCTTCGGGTGGTTGAATATCTCCACAACACGCCCTGGCTCCCCGTTCGCTTCATGACGGTCATTCATCAGATCGACGGTTGGGTAGTTAAGGTTAAACTGGAACGCTGCCTGGATGCCGATCGAGACGCTGATTTTCGCGCTTTTTTGAATGAGTTGGGTATTGCCTACGAACCCGATATTCGGGTGCGGATGGCGCTGTGGGGCTTGGAAACTGGTCAGTCGCCTGTAGACGTGATGCGGCGCTATCAGGTCGCGGTTGTGTCTCATGGCAGTCCCGACCGCGAAGAGATCGAAGAGTTTCGTCGGCAGTTTGTGCAGGGGCTGGGCTACTGCCCCGAAACCTTGGCGTAGTAGTCTGCAAAGGGCTTGGCTCCTGGCTATTCATAACATTTGAACGCAGCTTGAACTCCATAACGCTGGCTTGCCCAATCCGCGCCGAGCTAGCGTTTTTATTTTGCCAGTGAGTTGAGCCAGTAGCTAGGAACTTGGGACGGGCGATCGCAAGACTGTAAATTATTTTGTGTAAGCGTATTTTGTGTAAGCGGTCAAAATTAGCTCAAACATAAAGCAACTGCCCCGATTGACTGACAAAACCTGAGCATTAGGCGGTTGAAACCGCTCCTCCATAAACGAAGTTGGACCTCGCCGACTCTCTACCCTGAGCCAAAACCCGCGTAGGCGGGTCCCGCCTCTGTAGGCGCGGCTTCCAGCCGCCAGCGATAAATAGACTTCTTGCGTGAATGGTGGCGCGGCGGCACCGCGCCACCATTCACGCCCTCAAAACAGCATTCATGCAAGAGGTTTAATGTGTTATCAGTCAACGAGGGAGACCACCCATACCTCGCCGTTGTCGCCCTGAAGATAAAGTAGACTACCTGCCGGATAAGTTGCTTACCGACTACTCCACCCCCAAAACAAATCCTTGGCCGACCGGCAAATCTTTTGCCTAGGCTCGGTTGAGCAACGTCAAACCCAATACCCGCTTAACTTCGGCTAGCTTACGCTGATGCTAACCCAACCTACAAGAGGCTCAAGATAGTCCAGATAGCAGGAGTGCTGTCCGTCAATCAGGAGCAAATCTTGGGAGAATAAGAACTGTTTTGTTTAAATACTTAAATACTTAAATAACTCACCAAACGACTGGTGGAACCCGCACTGAAAATAGAATTAAGCCATGAATTAAACCATCACCTGGAAGCCGAAGCTAAAACTCCACCCCCAGAAAAAAACAGTGCTAGCAAGCGTCGCAAGAGTTGTAACGGGTAGTCCTCTAAGACCGTCAAAGCAGTCTAAAACAGTCTAAAGCGGTCTATTGAGTTTCCTGATCGCTTTCCTCGCTACTAGTCAATGGCTTGCACCAAAAAACTTACACTCTCCAGCTTGATAGACGAGTGTAGTAGGGGCGATCGCCCAGCGCGAATAAAGTATTGCTACAGACGTTGCTACAGAATATATTGCTACAGAATATATTGCTACAGAACATGAAGCGTCCTGAACCCAGTCTTGCGCCGCCAAACCAATCGTCTACAGTTGCCCCCTTGCGGCACTTTTATAGCGCAGCGGCATTACCCGTCAGACGGGGCAGGGAGCTTTGTTTAGCAGGGGAAAGCCCAGCGCCTCCCGCTGTTTTAGATAAAGCTGGGCGACCTGCCGCGCCAGCCCGCGAATCTTGAGGATGTAGCGCTGCCGTTCGGTGACTGAAATCACGCCCCGCGCATCCAGCAGGTTAAAGGTATGGGAGCATTTCAGCACATGGTCAAAGGCTGGCAGCACTAATTCCTTTTCCATTAAGCGAGTGGCTTCTTGCTCAAACTGGGTAAACAGGTTAAACAACAAATCCGGATTCGACGCTTCAAAGTTGTAAATGGAGTTTTCGATTTCGCCCTGGAGATGCACATCGCCGTAGGTCAGCGTGTCATTCCAGCGAATGTCGAAAATCGAGTTTACGCCCTGGAGATACATGGTCAGCCGCTCCAGCCCGTAGGTAATCTCGACCGACACCGGATGGCAATCGATGCCACCGCACTGCTGAAAATAGGTGAACTGCGTCACTTCCATGCCGTCTAGCCACACTTCCCAGCCCACGCCCCACGCACCCACAGCCGCATCTTCCCAGTTGTCTTCTACGAAGCGGATATCGTGGTCTTCGGGCTGAATGCCGAGCGATCGCAGCGATTCAAGATACACATCCAGAATGTTATTCGGCGACGGCTTGATCAGCACTTGATATTGATAATAATGCTGCACGCGATTCGGATTTTCGCCGTAGCGCCCGTCCCCCGGACGGCGGCACGGCTCCACATACGCCACCGACCAAGGCTCAGGCCCAATCGCCCTCAAAAACGTGTGCGGACTCTTAGTGCCTGCGCCTTTTTCGGTGTCATAGGGCTGCACGATCAAACAGCCGCGATCGCTCCAAAACTGGTGTAGCGTGGCAATAACGGACTGAAAATTCACAGGCGCAACATCGGGTGAGGGGTCGATTCAGATTCTACTACCTAGAGAGCGCTTGGATGGAGGGACGGAAGGACAGGGAGAGAAGGGGAGGAACAGAAAAAAGGAAGAACGAAAAACGAAGAACGAAGAACGAAAAAAGGAAAACAGAACCTCTTCGCTCTCCATTCTTCGTTCTTCCTTTTTCTCTCTTCTTTCTTCCTTTACACTCCTCCCGAAATTTCGGTACAATAGCAGACTGGACTATTTGGGAAGGCTCATGGCGAAACGGATTCAGTTAGTTCTCAATCAAGATGTCAGCAAGCTGGGCAAGGCAGGCGACCTAGTGGAGGTGGCTCCTGGCTATGCCCGCAACTATCTGCTGCCCCAGGGATTGGCCGTACATACGACTCCTGGTATTTTGAAGCAGGTTGAGCGGCGGCGCGAGTTGGAGCGGCAGCGCCTGATCGAGCTAAAGAAAGAAGCAGATGTGATCAAAGCCAAGTTAGAGAAGCTGTCTGGGCTAACGATTGCCAAGCAGGTGGGCGAAAAAGACGCAATTTTTGGTTCAGTGACGGATCGAGAAGTGGCTGAGGTGCTGCAAGCGGCGATCGGTCAAGAGGTGGATCGGCGCGGCATTACGGTGCCCGAAGTCCGCAAGCTGGGAACCTACAAAGTAGATATCAAGCTGCATCCCGAAGTGGTCGCAACTGTAGACATTGAGGTAGTGCCTGCGGGCGCAGATGCGTAAAGATTTAGGCAAGGTTATTGAATAGTACGTATATACTCTGCGAGAATGATCGTAGAGTATTTTTTTGCCTTAGCTAACATCTCTTTTAGATTTCTTTGGGAAGGTTTCTTTTGGTAAAGCCCTGTGAGAAGTGCTGCAACAAAATAAACAAAATATTCGCCAAATTAACGCCAAATTAACGCCAAATTAACAGCGTTATGGCGTACCCGCTTGAGCCTAAGAAAACCTGCCAAATTTAGCCCCAATCCAGTCTCCATCCAGCGCTACGTCTGTCGTGTTTTTTGGCGATCGCCCCCTTGCCGACCCTACCCATAGGGTTACAATAGCAATCACTTCCTACAAACCTCCTACAGATAGGATTCTCCGGACAGGATTTTTCAGATCGCCTTCTTCACCTTGCTTATCCAAGTCTGCGCTCGCCGCTCTACTTGCTGTCCCGCTTCTGCCGCCCCGCCCTATGGTTCAAGAACTGAACTTTCAAACCTATAGCGATCGCCTCCCACCGCAAAACATTGACGCGGAGGAAGCCATTCTGGGCGGCATCTTGCTCGATCCGGAGGCGCTAGGTCGCGTCGCAGAGTTGCTGCGCCCCGAAGCCTTCTATATCTCTGCCCACCAGGAAATCTATCGCGCCGCGCTAGCGCTCCAGAGCGAGGGACGACCCACCGACCTGATGAGCGTCACCAGCTACCTCCACGACCACAACAAGCTCGACAAAATCGGCGGGCAGAGCCGCATTGCTCAGCTGGTCGATCGCACCGTCAGCGCCGTCAATATCGACCAATACGCCCACCTCGTCGTCGATAAATACTTGCGTCGCCGGATAATTCAGGCGGGAAACGAGGTCGCCTACCTGGGCTATGAAACGGGCACTCCCCTAGAGCAGGTACTAGATCAGGCTGAGCAAAAGATTTTCAACATTACCCAGTCCCGCCCCAACCAGAGCCTCACCGCTACTTCCGACATCCTCACCGCCACCTTTTCCGACATCGAAAGCCGCTCGCTGGGGTTGGTGCTGCCGGGGATTTCCTGCGGGTTTTATGACCTGGATGCCATGACCCAAGGCTTCCAGCGGTCAGACCTGATCATCGCCGCCGGACGACCTGCAATGGGCAAAACCAGCTTCTGCCTCAACATCGCCCGCAATATCGCCGCGTTTCATAAGCTGCCGGTTGCTATTTTCAGCCTGGAAATGTCGAAGGAGCAGTTGGTCTATCGCCTGCTGTCGAGCGAAGCCCAGATTGAAAGCGGACGGCTGCGGGCGGGACGCATTAGCCAGGACGAGTGGGAGCCATTAGGCTACGCGATTAGCGCCCTGTCGCAGATGCCGATTTTCATTGACGACACGCCCGATATTTCCGTCACCGAGATGCGCTCTAAGGTGCGGCGACTCCAGGCCGAGCAGGGCGGGGCACTGGGGCTGGTACTGATCGACTATTTGCAACTGATGGAGGGCAGCGGCAGCGAAAACCGCGTACAGGAACTCTCTCGCGTGACGCGGGCACTGAAAGGACTGGCGCGAGAGCTGAGTGTCCCTGTGATCGCCCTGTCGCAGCTCAGCCGGGGCGTGGAGTCGCGCACCAACAAGCGCCCGATGATGAGCGATCTGCGGGAATCTGGCGCGATTGAGCAGGATGCTGACCTGATCATCATGCTGTATCGAGACGAATACTATAACCCCGACACGCCCGATCGCGGCATTTCTGAGATCATCATCACCAAGCACCGCAACGGCCCGGTGGGCACGGTCAAGCTGCTGTTTGAGCCACAGTTTACCCGCTTCCGCAACTTGGCTGCGCCGGGACGGAGTTAGCGGTTGGGAATAGAGATGGAGGGTCGCGGGGGAGAAAGAGGGGAGAAACGAGGTTAGAAATTGACGCTCAGGGTGAATACTTTGGGTGAATATCTTGAGAGTTGGTCTGTTTCTTTGTGCTTTTGTTTTTGGATGGCTTTTTGAGTGAGGGCTGCTACCTGATTTCTGACCTCTGACCTCTGATCCTGACTTTCCAATGAACTCCTTCGGACAACCCTTGCTGGATGGTGTGGGCGATCGCCTTCTGAAATCCCTCAGCGCCCCACTGCAAACCTGGCTAGCCGCCCACCCGATCGCCCAATGGTTGGTGATGCATCCTCTATGGCTACTAGGGCTGGTAATCCTGGCGATCGCCCTTTTGGTCGGCCTCTTCGGCGCAATGGGGCGGCTGACAGAAAATCTCTGGCTGCGACTGTTTCGCTTGCCGCTGGCGGTGTTTGCGGCGATCTTGGGCGGCGGGTTTCGGCTTGCCAGGATGCTGGCCAAGTCTTCGGCACAGCAAAACAACTCGTCTAGTTTCTTGTCTAGTGATGGTGTAACGAATCCTACGCAGCGGCTTGACCAGATCCTTGCTCGGCTGGACGAGGTGCGCCGTGAAGAGGAAACGTTGCTAGCAGAACTGAAAATTTTGGTTAGGCAGGCTGACTTAGAAACCAGTCTGGAAACTGGCAGCGCAAAGCCGTCTAGCAGCTTTAACCGACTCGCGTTTCCAGATACCTTGCTCAAACCTGGCTCAAAGGCTGAATTAGAATAGCATCACCGCCGCTATCCGCCGACTCTATGACTACGCTCCTGATCCACGCCGAACTGATGCCGCTGACGCTGGAACTGCCTGCTCAGATGTCGCTGAGTCTGGAGCAATTTCACGAGCTATGCCGCGCCAATCCTGACCTGCGGATCGAGCGCAGCGCCACTGGAGTCGTTATGATTATGCCCCCAACATTTTCTGATAGCGGAAACCGGAACTTCAACCTCAGTGTGCAGCTGGGAGTGTGGACGGAGCAAGATGGCACGGGCATCGGCTTCGACTCCAGCACGGGCTTTACCCTGCCGAATGGTGCGATTCGATCGCCCGATGCGGCGTGGATTCGGCTAGAGCGGTGGAACGCGCTGAGTGCGGAGCAAAAGTCATCGTTTGCCCCGATTTGCCCTGATTTTGTGGTGGAGTTGCGGTCGGCGAGCGATCGCCTCAACACGCTGCAAGACAAAATGCAGGAATACATGAACAACGGCGCAAGCTTGGGCTGGCTGATCGATCGCCCTGCCCGCGTCGTGTATGTGTATCGGCGTGTTGGTGACAGCCTTGCGGAGCAACGCCCGGTGCAAGTGCTAGAAAATCCAGAAACCCTGAGCGGCGATCCCGAACTTCCAGGATTTATCCTGCGTCTCGAAAAAATTTGGTGACGGGTCAGCCCTGCTGCTGCGCTGCTTTAGATTCTCAGGCTTGATGTCCGGGTCTGATGCCAAATCGCGGCGATCGCGCGACCTTCTGTCCAGGACAGTCCCAATAATGCTTAAAAAATGCTTAAGATTATGTAGAGCTTTACACGAATTCATGACCGACTGTAACAGATAAGTGTTGGCTTGATTCACGCTCTCCTATCACTGGGTCACCCATGCTGCGTTTAGAACACATCAGCAAAATTTACCCCACGGGCGAAGTCCTAAAGGACATCAACTGGGAAGTGAAACCGGGCGATCGCGTCGGGCTGGTGGGGGTCAACGGCGCGGGCAAATCCACCCAGCTCAAAATCATTGCGGGCGAGATAGAGCCAACGACAGGGGAAATCATTCGCCCCGCCAGCCTGCACATCGCTTACCTGACCCAGGAATTTGAGGTCGATCCCAGCCGCACAGTGCGCGACGAGTTTTGGCGAGCCTTTGCCGAAGTGAACCAGATTCATGAAGGGCTGGCGGATGTTCAGCACCGGATGCAGACCGCTTCGCCAGAGGAACTGGACGATCTGATCCACCAGCTTGATCGGCTCCAGCGTAAGTTTGAAGCGATGGACGGCTACGGGCTAGAAGCCAAGATTGAAAAAATCCTGCCGGAAATGGGATTTACTGCCGAAGATGGCGATCGCCCCGTCAGCGCCTTCAGCGGCGGCTGGCAGATGCGGATGAGCTTGGGCAAAATTTTGCTGCAATCGCCCGATTTGCTGCTGCTGGACGAGCCGACCAACCATCTAGATTTGGAGACCATCGAGTGGCTGGAAACCTACCTGAAAGGGCTGACCACGCCGATGGTGATTGTCTCCCACGACCGGGAGTTTCTTGATCGCCTCTGCACACAGATTGTAGAAACCGAGCGCGGCGTGTCCACCACCTACCTGGGCAACTACACCGCCTATCTCCAGCAAAAAGAAGAAGCCCAGATGGCGCAACTCTCTGCCTACGAGCGGCAGCAAAAGGAGTTGGAGAAGCAGCAAGCCTTTATCGATCGATTTCGCGCCAGCGCCACCCGCAGCACCCAGGCCAAAAGCCGCGAAAAGCAGCTTGAGAAAATCGAGCGGATCGAAGCGCCTGTGGGCGGTGTCCGCACGCTGCATTTTCGCTTTCCCGAAGCGCCCCGCAGCGGCCGCGAAGTAGTTGTGATTCAAGACTTGACCCACACCTACGAAGACAAAATTTTGTTTCTGGGGGCAAACCTGCTGATCGAGCGGGGCGATCGCATTGCGTTTCTAGGCCCAAACGGCTGCGGCAAGTCTACCCTGCTACGGCTGATCATGGGTCTGGAGCAACCGACCGAGGGCAAAGTCACCCTGGGCGACCACAACGTGATCCCCGGCTATTTTGAACAAAACCAGGCCGAGGCGCTGGATCTCAGCAAGACCGTGATGCAAACGATCCACGACGAAGTGCCTGACTGGACAAACGAAGACGTGCGGACGCTGCTGGGGCGGTTCCTATTTAGCAAGGACATGGTGTTCAAAAAAGTGGAAGCCCTCAGCGGCGGCGAAAAAGCGCGGCTGGCGCTGGCTAAGATGCTCCTGCGCCCGGTGAATCTGATGATCCTGGACGAGCCGACCAACCACCTCGACATTCCCGCTAAGGAAATGCTGGAGGAGGCGATTCAAAACTACGACGGCACGCTGATTGTAGTGTCGCACGATCGCTACTTTATCTCCCAGGTGGCAACGAAAATCGTGGAAGTGCGCGACGGGGAACTGCGGCTCTATCGCGGCGACTATCACTATTACCTGGAAAAGGTGGCGGAGGAGCGAGAGCGGGCCAGGCTAGAGGCGATCGCCGCTGAAAAAGCCGCCAAAGCCGCCGCCAAGCGTGACAAGCAGAAACAGAAAATGAAAGCCAAAAAGGAATCGTCTTAGAAGGGTGATTTAGGAGGGCGATCGCCGCCGCCAACGCACAGCTCTAGACTTGCGACCAAGGCAAATAGATTCGGAGATGACGAGTACGGGAATCAGAGATAGCATGACGAAAATTGAAAACTTAGACAGACTGGGGATCGCAATCTGTAGAACTTTTGCAGTTGATCACGACTGTTGACTACCAAGAACTGCTGATGATTGCTGATGATTGCTGATGATTGCTAATCAGTTGAATAACAGCTTCTTGTGCCTCAGGCTCAATGGTTTTGTGGGGGCAAACTAAAGTCAGCTTGGCCCTGCGAATCCTCAAGCAAAAACCTGGTATCAATCGTGCCAACTAATTCGGTTGAGCTAGTTCTGTAATGCCCTACACTCGTAGAGAAGCGTGAGCATTTACCGCAGATTTCTTAACCAGTTCTTAAGTGGGTTTAGGGGCTGACACCCCAGATCTGGAGGGCATGTCAGCGTTTCAAAACTTGAGCATTGTGAGTGTTTTCTGGATGTCCTGAGAGTTGAGAACCCAGTCTCACTCGGCACTTATACGGGGTAGAGTCACCTCTAATCCGCTTGGGTGAAATTACTCAGGAAAACTACTCAATTCCTTACATAAGCCTCATAAAAATCTTTTTCTGTACGCAGTTAGGTGATTTTTAAGAATTGGATGATATTATTGCTGAAAAATTTGCATTACTCATGTAACTATTTACATACTCAGTTGTTTGAAGCACTTCTATTCCGTTCCTAGCTGTTCCTAACTGTTGTCATTCAGGCGATTCTCATGGCACAAGCGCCAATCTCTCCAGTAGTACTGGTCATTCTAGATGGGTGGGGCTATCGTCCCAGTGATGACGGCAATGCGATCGCCACCGCCCAAACACCCGTCATGGATAGCCTCTGGGCTGCCTATCCCCACACCCTGCTGCAAGCCTCTGGCAAAAGCGTCGGGCTACCTGAAGGGCAAATGGGTAACTCCGAAGTCGGGCACCTGAATATTGGTGCGGGGCGCGTTGTTCCTCAGGAACTTGTCCGCATCAGCGACGCAGTGGAAGACGGCACAATTCTCAGCAACTCTGCCCTGCTCAAAGCCTGTGAAGCCGTGCGCCAGAGCGGTGGCAAGCTGCATCTCGTCGGGCTGTGTTCCGATGGCGGCGTGCATTCCCACATCAGCCATCTGTCAGGATTGTTAGAGCTGGCCAAAGAGCAGAACATTTCTGACGTGTGCATCCACGTCATCACCGACGGGCGAGACACCAAGCCCACCGATGGCGTAGCCGCGCTAGAAACGATCCAGCGCTATATTGACGAGATCGGCGTGGGGCGCATCGTCACCCTTAGCGGCCGCTACTACAGCATGGACCGCGATCGCCGCTGGGATCGCACCCGGGCCGCCTATGACCTAATGACCCAGGACGGTGAGGGCGACGGTCGCACGGCGCTGGAGGTGCTGCAAGCCTCCTATGCCGAAAACGTGACCGATGAATTTGTTAAGCCAACGCGGATCGCGCCTGGAGCCGTCAGCGAGGGCGATGGCGTGATCTTCTATAACTTCCGCCCCGACCGGGCGCGTCAACTCACTCAAGTATTTGTCGATCCCAACTTCAGCGGTTTCGAGCGGACGCAAATTCCTAATCTGACGTTTGTCACCTTCACCCAATACGATCCCGCTTTTCCAGTGCTGGTTGCCTTCTTGCCCCAAGATTTCAACAACATTCTGGGTGAAGTCGTTTCTCGCAATGGGCTGCGCCAGTTCCGCACTTCCGAAACCGAGAAGTATGCCCATGTCACCTACTTCTTTAACGGGGGCATTGAGGAACCGTTTGAGGGGGAAGATCGGGCGATGGTGCCCAGTCCCCAAGTGCCTACCTACGACAGTGCGCCCAAGATGTCGGCTGAGGCGGTGACCGAGGGGGCGATCGCCGCTATTGAACAAGGTGTCTACGCGCTGATCGTGATCAACTACGCCAACCCCGACATGGTGGGACATACAGGCAACATGGAGGCCGCAATTCAGGCGATAGAGACGGTCGATCGTTGCCTTGGGCGACTGCTCGAAGCCATCGGCAGAGCGGGCGGTACGGCGCTCATCACAGCTGATCACGGCAACGCTGAAGTGATGTTGGATGAGGATGGTCAACCCTGGACGGCTCATACAACTAATCCAGTGCCCTTCATCCTAGTAGAAGGGGAAAAGCGTAAAATTCCTGGCCACGGCACCGCTGTCGTTCTGCGCGACGGCGGCATCCTGGCAGACATTGCGCCAACCATTCTAGAAATTTTGCGGATTCCCCAGCCTCCGGAAATGACAGGTCGATCGCTGATTGAACCTGTTGATTTTGAAGTGCGCCAGAACCGGACTCCAGTGCGTGTTTCGCTATAGAAGCGTTTTGCGATAAGCAGTAGGGATTAGGGGTGAGACGCGGTTCTGGAAGCGATCGCCCTTGGGATGGGGTTCCAAGGCGGGCAGTTCTCACCACGCTAAACTCTCGATAGAATAGAGCTTGACCATTAGACTTCTTGCGTGAATCGTGGCGCGGTGCCGCGCTACGATTCACACCCTCAAAACAGCATTCATGCAAGAGGTTTATTTTTTGGTCAGTTTTTAAGACGAGGTGCGATTCAGGTTCGCAATGCTTGGCGTGCAGACTATCGCCCCGACCTCTGACCCTTCACCCCCAACCCGTTATGACTCTCGTTTCTATTGTTCAAATTATTTGGGCGATTTCTGCCGTTGGACTGATCGTGCTGGTGCTGCTGCATAGCCCCAAGGGTGACGGACTGGGCGGGCTGGGCGGACAGGCACAATTGTTTACCAGCACCAAAAGTGCCGAAACCACGCTGAACCGCGTCACCTGGACGCTGACGGTCTTGTTTATTGGGTTGACGATTGTGCTGAGTGCCAAGTGGCTAGCGTAGCTGTTGTCTGAGCTAGACTGGGCCGAGTTGAACCTGGCCCGATCTGCCTGCCCTGTCTTTGCACAGGCTCGGCCGGGTTGGGCGATCGCCCTAGTTCTTAGAAATCCTACTTCTCAGTGGTTGTATCGTAGGTCAGTTGATCAGAAACATACCGCTGTGGCTCGACGTGAATCGTAGTACGCACGGGACTAAATGTATCTTCCAAGACCGCTTCGACGGCTTCAGTGATGGTATGGGCTGTATCCACATCCTCCGCATTGACGACCAGGTGCATTTCGATAAACACCTGCCGCCCCACCACACCCCGCGAGGCAATGCTGTGGCAGTTCACCACGCCTGGAACCTGGGTGACGATGGTATGAATCTTTTCAGGGGCGATCGCCATTTCATCCACCAGCCAAGGCAAATTTTCCCGCAGCACTTGCCAGCCACTCCAAAAAACCAGCAGCGCCACCGGAAACGCCAGGGCCACATCCAGCCACTGCACCCCCAGCACCCATACGCCCAATAGTCCAGCAAGCACCGTAATCGTCACCCAAACATCACTCATGGTGTGGCGGGCATCGGCCAGCAGGATAGGACTGCCAATGCGCTCTCCCACCCGCCGTTCGTAAAACGCGACAAAAATATTAATTCCCAGCACCAGCAGCAAGAGCCATAGTTCCCAGCCTTCTAGGGTCAGCGGGTCGCCGCCGCCCAATATGCGGGCGATCGCCCCCTGCAAAATTTCAAAACAGGCAATACCCAAAAACGCACTGATCCCCAATGCCCCCACCGCTTCAAACTTTTGGTGTCCATAGGGATGGTTGCGGTCGGGGTAGGGGGACGAAAATCGGCTGGCGACCAGCCCCAGGATGTTATTAGCAGAGTCGGTGACGCTGTGTAGGGCATCGGCCAGCAGACTAAGGGAACCTGTCAAAAACCCCACAGTCGCTTTCAGCGCCATCACTAGCAGGTTCAACACCAATGTAATCAGCAGTACGCGGCGCACGGTAGCGCGACGATCTGGGCGAGCCATAGCGGTGATTGCAAAAAGTAAAAGCAGCAAACCAGCAAAAGAACCGAACCACATGGACTATTGTGGTGGTCAAAGCACCTTGGAATCAAAAATACTTTGAGAAACGTAATGCTCTGGCAAGAGGGCGATCGCCTTCTGATTGATATGATCAGGGCAATCTTGCAACCAGATGAAAACTCTGACTGTAAACTTCGACTCTGGTTGTCTGGCTTTTGGCTGAGTCGCTTCTCAACGATCACAGAGCCACGATTCTTGTTCTCAAACTGGGTTACTGGATGATCTGCAAACAACTGAGTTCCTGCCAAAGCAGGCTGCTTTGCTTGCAGTTCGCCAGTTGCAACTAGCCCCCTTGCATCTAGCCCCCT
>JBDNCP010000043.1:0-32029 GCA_046719575.1 Cyanobacteriota bacterium | reverse complement strand
ATTCTCACGGGCATGCTCACGGGCATTCCCACAGCCATGCTCACGAAGCTGCCCATTCGCATGATCACGCGCATGATCACTCACCTTCTCACGAAAATGCTCATGGGCATCCCCATAGACAGGCGCACGACCATTCCCATTCCCACTAGGGTTCTCTGGAGAGCCTGCTGATTGTTCCTGAGATGGTCACTGAGATAGTCACCAAGACGGTCACTGAGCGGGTTATTGAGCGAGTCATTGAGCCAGCATTAGCCGCTTTGCCATGAGGATGTCGGGCTTGCCTGGCCCATTGACATCGGGAAGCACGCCGACAATGCGAAAGCCCATCTTTTGGTAGAACTCGTAGGGGTGATGGTCTAGATTGCGAATTTGGGCGATGTGCTGAAATGGGTCCGTGTAGAGGTCAACCCCAAATAGACTGGTTTGGCCCAGTTCATCGTCCGTGCCCAGATAGAGCGTGTGGCCGCCCTGCGCTGCTGTTTGCTGTTCCAGATCGCGCATGAGCGATCGCCCCACACCCCGCCTGCGCCAGTTGCGCTGCACCACCAGCGGATGTATTTCCCAAGCGGAACCACCATATTGGGCGATCGCCCCAATCCAGCCAATCACCTCACCAGAGGGCAACAGGGCAATGCGGCTGAGGCGATCGCCCGCCAGCGATTCCTCCACCTCCTCCAAGGCAGACGGCAAATCGTGCCAGCCGTGCGCCATCTGCCCAAAAGCATCCACCAGCATTGCTGCTAACTGCTGCATCAGGTCAACTTCACCAGGCTGCAAATCGCGAATCTGCCAGTGCATTACGCAGGCTTCTGAGAGGGCTTCTGAAAAATCATGAGGTGCTGCTGCGGCAAAAAGCTCTTGGTTTCTTGCCAGACCAACCCCACCGCCTGCATTTCCTTCTTCACCTGGCGCTGGGTCATTTTGTGCAGCCCCTTAATAGCAATAAAGGGATTTTCGCCGCGATATTCCACCAGCGCCACGCGACCGCCAGGTTTCAACGCCTTAAAAACGGCTTCCATCATCTCACGGGGATATTCAAACTCGTGATAGGCATCTACCATCAGCGCCAGATCGATGCTTTCTGGCGCAAGCTGGGGGTCATCTGGCTGGCCCAGCACAGGTTCCACATTGTCGGCAGGCGTATTCGATTTGGCAGCTTCTTGCTTAAAAAATTCCAGAATATCGATCATCTCTGGCTGGATATCCACCGCCAGCACCTTGCCCTGGGGCACCAGCGGACTCAGGCGAAAGCTGAAGTAGCCTGTGCCCGCGCCGATATCAGCGACTACATCGGTCGGTTTTAGGTTGAGCGCGGGCAGCACTTTATCGGGCTGCTCCTGGAGCGATCGCCCCGGCCGTTCTAACCAGGCCGCCCCCTGATGCCCCATCACCTGCGCGATTTCTCGGCCCATGTAAAATTTGCCAATGCCGTCGGGATTGTGCAATACGCGATATTCATAAAACTCGGTGTTGGGCGGCGGTGGGTCGAGTGTCAGCACAGGGGCAAGGTCCTGGGCGCGGCTGGGGGACATTCCGCAGAGCCAGAACAGGCAGGCGAGGGCGATCGCCAGAAAGCGGCGGTGGGGCATGGAGGCGATGGGGGTTAGGGTGGGTTCTCTCCTATTATTTCGGGTTGGACGGGCGGGCGGCTACTGGTTTGGGCAAGATAGTGCAAAATCAAGATAGTTTTTCAACGTTGCGCTATGTCTACCGTCAGTCTGCTGCGGGCCACCAGCTACGAACATGCCGCTTTGCGCCAAGCGCTGCAAACCCTGCTAGAGCCGCTAGGCGGCATGGGTGCATTTGTGAAACCGGGCGATCGCGTGTTGCTCAAGCCCAATCTGCTGACGGGGGCGCGACCGAAAAAGGAATGCGTAACGCGCTGGGAACTGGTCTACGTCGTTGCACAACTGGTGCAGGCGGCAGGCGGGAAGCCGTTTTTGGGCGACAGCCCGGCCTTTGGCAGTGCGCGGGGCGTGGCGATCGCCAATGGCTATCAGCCGCTGATCGATGAGTTAAATCTGCCCATTGTGGAATGGAACGGCCGCCGCTACGAAACCGTAAGTGAGCATTTCAACCACCTGCTGCTGTGCAAGGAGGCGATGGAGGCAGATGTGGTGATCAATTTGCCCAAGGTGAAATCACACATGCAACTCACCCTGACCCTGGGCGTGAAAAATCTGTTTGGCTGCGTTCCAGGCAAGATGAAAGCCTGGTGGCACATGGAAGCGGGCAAAGACAGCCGCCGCTTTGGGGAAATGCTGGTCGAAACAGCGCGGGCGATCGCCCCCAATCTCACCATTGCCGACGGCATCCTGGGTCACGAGGGCAACGGCCCCAGCGGCGGCGAACCCAGGATGCTGGGGGTGTTGGCGGCTTCGGCAGATGTGTTTGCATGCGATCGTGCCCTCGTCGATATCCTCCAGGTCGATCCAGACCAAGTGCCTACCGTTGCCGCCTCCCAACGCATGGGGCTATGTCCGCCGCTGCATCAGATCGATTTTCCGCTGTGCCAGCCCGCCGACCTGCGAATCGAGGATTGGAAACTCTCCGATCGCCTCATGCCGATCGACTTTGGGCTGCCCCGCGTCATCAAATCCACCTTCCGCCATCTCTACATCCGCTTCATCAAAGAACCGATGACCGCCTATGCGCGACGGCAAGAAACTTGAGGACTGGATGGAAGACTGGAGAGCCTGCGATAGGTGGAGATTAGCGCAACCGCCCCGATCGCAAAATGCTGATAATCAACCATAGCCCCAGGATACTGGCGGCGGCAAACAGCGCCTCACTGATCCACACCACGCGGCTGACGGGAGCATTCGCTGTGATAATTGCCGCGCCCATGATCAGCGCTCCCACGACAATGCTGAAGGAGAGCCGATTGGCAGAAGAATCGACGGTGCGGCGCAGCGTGTCTAGCTCGCGCACGGTCAGGTTCCAGGTCAGCGTTTCAGAGGTCACGCGATCGAGCAACAGTTCGACTTGGCGGGGCGATTGTAGCGACAGATTTTTTACATCCAGCAGCGTCCGCAAAAAGGCCGGCAGGGGCGCATCGCCCACCAGTTTGCGGCGAAATAGGTCGGTCATCAGCGGGCGAATTTGCTCCGAAAAGTTGAATTCGGGGTCGAGGGTGCGAGCAACTCCTTCGAGATTGGCGATCGCCTTGGCGCACAGTCCCAGATTTCCCGGCACGCGAATCTTGTTTTTGCGGGCCGCTTGCAGCACTTCATAAAACAGCAGGCTGAAATTAATCTGCCCCAGGTTCAGGCTGTAATATTGCCGCAGCAGCCGCTCATAGTCGGTTTCCAGCCGAGTGAAGTTGATGGGTTCCTCCGACGGAGCCAGTTGCAGCGTTAGCTGGGCACAGCGCTGAGCATCCAGACTGACGATCGCCAAGATTAGCTCCAGCAGGATGTCTTGGGTGCGGGGGTCGAGCCGCCCTACCATGCCGCAGTCCAACAGCGCCACTCGCCCATCGCTGAGATAAAACAGGTTGCCAGGATGCGGGTCAGCATGAAAAAAGCCGTCCAGACAGACCTGCTGAAAAAAGGCGCGGAGCAGCAAATTGGCGATCGCCCGTTTCTCGGATTGCGCGTCCTCTGCGTGGGGAAACTCCGCCAGCAGCAGCGGCTTGCCGTCTAGCCACTCCATCACCAGCAGTTGGTCGGTCGTATGCTCCCAGATAATCTGCGGCACCACCAGTTGCGCTGGGTCAAACCAGCGGCTGCGGCCCAGGTTGGTGCGGAGTTGGTCGGTATAGGTCGCTTCCTGAGTAAAGCGCAGTTCGGCCCGCAGCGCCTGGGTAAATTCTTCGGCCAGCGTCACCACGTCATAGAGCTTGCCAAACTCGGTTTGGGCAACCAATCCGGCGATCGCCCGAATGAGCGCAATATCCTGCTCCACCACCGACAACAGCCCCGGTCGCTGCACCTTCAGCGCCACCTCGCGGCCGTCTTTGAGCGTGGCCCGGTGGGTTTGAGCGATCGACCCTGCTGCTACGGGTTCCGGGTTAATGGTCAAAAAAACATCTTCTACAGGGTGCGAAACCGATTCTCGAATCACGGCTTCAATTTCTGCCCACTCCACTGGCGGAACCTTAGCCTGGAGCGTGCTGAGTGCCTCAATATAGTCGGGCGGCAGCAGATCGGGGCGCGTACTCAGCAGTTGCCCCAGCTTGACATACACCGGCCCTAGGTCCACCAAAATATTTCGCAACACCGCAGGGGTAGGCAGCTTTGGCTCGTCCAGCTTGCCGCCCGACAGCAGCCGCCGCATATAGTCCCACCCATGCCGCAGCACGACCTCAGCGATTTCGCCTTGACGGGAACTGGTCTGAACAAGTTGAGAAAGCATTGAGGATTTTTGATTTTTTTTTGATTTTTTTGTTTTAAGTTGGCGGTCTTGAAGTTCGGATGGAGAAGCTTGGAAACCAGGGAGTCCTTGAGCGCTCAGGTCAACTGCTTATCCCCATTCCCAAAAACTGCCGTTGGCGCTCACAAAAAAGCCCCGCCACCTCTACAGCCTAGCGGGGTTTGTTGAGATTGGGGTTAAGGTTCAGTTCAGCGCAGCTCAGACCTCTGCCACAAACCAGTACGCCTGCTGCGAGGACTGGGAGCGCAAATTCAATACTCTTTTGCAGCTTCGTCTATAAAGCACCAGAGCCAGTCTTCACCCAGTTCCGCCGAACTCATGACTGGATGCCCAGTTTCCTCGTAATGGCGACGGGCATGTTGATGCTTGGACGAGTCACAGCACAGCATCTTGCCACAGGTCTGGCAAATTCGCAGATGCACCCACTGGCTGTTGATGCAGATGCATTCTTCGCAGCAGAAGACTGGAAATTGGCTTTGGGAATCAGCGTCTCAAAGGTCAGATTGTCAGATGTTCGCAGGTCATGAGGAGAAGTTCTAGAGGACAGGGACAGGAGTCAGAAACTTGCTGAAACTTTAGCATTGTTCGTTTGACTCCTGACTGTGCCTGGTAACCGCAGGCTTTGGTCCACCCCTAACCCCTAATTTCTCGCCTGCGTTGGCAACGGCTCTGGCGTGACGCTGAGGCTCATGGCCTGCCCATTGCGGCGAACTTCGACTGGCAGCGGGCTGCCGATGCGGCTATTTTCCACCACCTGCTGCACCTGCTCAGAAGCCGTGACAGGCTGTTGCCCGACCTTGGTAATCACGTCTCCTGCGCGAACCCCGGCACGCGCGGCGGGGGAGTTGTTTTGCACACGCACCACCAGCACACCCCGGTCTTCTTGAACGCGAATCGGGCTATTGGGGTCGCTGTTGATGTTTTGCTTTAGTTCGGGGGTCAGATTGACCATCTGTATGCCCAGATAGGGATGATCGACCCGGCCATTGGCAATCAACTGGTCGGCAATACGCTTGGCAGTGTTAATCGGAATGGCGAAGCCAAGTCCCTGGGCATTGGCACGGATGGCTGTGTTGATGCCGATGACTTCGCCGCGCTCGTTGAGCAGGGGCCCGCCAGAGTTGCCAGGATTAATGGCTGCATCAGTCTGGATGAAGCTTGCCCGCTGATCGGGAATGCCGACCTGGGCGCTGCTGCGGCCTGTGGCGCTGATAATGCCTGCGGTGACGGTGCTATTTAGCCCCAGCGGGTTGCCGATGGCGATCGCCCATTCGCCCGGACGCAGCAAATCCGAGTTGCCCAGGGGCGCTGTTGGCAGGCGATCGCCCTCGATCTTGACCACAGCAACATCAGTGACGCGATCGCCCCCCAGCACTCGCCCTTCAAAGGTTCGCCCGTCGCTCAGGGTGACCGTTACTCGGTCGGCCCCGTCCACCACATGGGCATTGGTGATAATCAGCCCGCTCGCGTCAATAATGACACCGGAGCCGATGCCCTGCTGCACGCGAGAAGACGGCGGCAGCCCTTCTTCTCCGAAGAAGCGCCGGAAGAAGGGATCGTTAAAGGCTTCAGGCACGCGCCGGGTTACAGTGCGGGATGAATCAATCCGCACGACGGCTGGGCCGACTCGCTCGGCTGCATTCGCAATAAAATTTGACCCACCAGACGCAAATGCCGCCGCCGCAGAAGGCGCAGAAACCGCCGCTGGGGCCTGAACCTGGCTAACCAGGGGTCCTTCAGATGTAGAGATAGGAGCCAAGGCCTGATTAGCTAAGAGGCGATCGCCCGCTACTACAGCGCCAGCCCCCATCATCATCAGAGCTAGATAGATCAAAGACTGTTTCATGGAAGATTTGCGCTCAGGCTTTCTAGAGGTCGTCACGGTGTCAGATTCCTCGCTATATCCAATTGTTCCCAGATTTTTTACAGATTCAGGAAAGCAATCCTGGTTTGAAGCGGCAGTGCTAAGTCGTCAGCATAAAACCGACCCCAACACATACCGTAATAGTGCTACAACATAGAATCTCCGTTACTAAATAATTACTAATGATTAGTAACTGATTAGTAACAATGCTGCAATACAGAATAATGCTGCAACACAGAGTCTCTGTACTTTAGTTGCGCTCTGCCAGATGCGATCTATCGGACGTTGACCAGACCGTCTCTTCAGATTTCCGGCCACGGGTCTCGGCTCCAATGTTCTTACATCTCAAGATACCTAATCCCAATCTAATAGAGGAATTTGTCAATCAAATGACAAGGCTATCTCAACCCTGTGAAGGGCTGCATCCCATCATAAGGACAGGCTTTGAGAGAGGCATTTGATTGACTGACAAAACCTGCACACCAGGCGGTTGAAACCGCTGCTAAATCAACGAAGTCGGACTTCGCCGACTCTCTACTCTGACCCAAAACCCGCGTAGGCGGGTTTCGCCTGTGTAGGTGCGGCTTCCAGCCGACAGCGATAAATAATTTTGTCAGGCAACGAGGGGTGGCATGGAATCTGGCGTTTGTCATGCAAAGTTCATCCCCCTTTCACGACAGCGACAAACCCGATTGATAACTTGAAATCACAGGTGAATGAATGCTCAGGGAGTTGGGTGTCCTGCACGAAAGCTTTTTTGGCATCAACGCAGGGTTTTCTGGCTCCCTCTTTTTTGATCTTCTAAGCAGGCTTGTTTTGAGCCAGACTTGAGACTTATTTGAGACTTATTTGAGACTTATTTGAGACTTATTGCTTTGAGACTTATTTCTGACTCATGTTTGACGGGCGCAGCTTTTTCCCAATCACGAAAATCAATCAAGTGAAAAAATCAAGTGAAAATCAAGTGAAAATCATTTTTGAAAATCATTTTGGGCTAGCTATTTGGGCTAGCTATAGCAGTCTCAAATGGGCTGTAAGGGGACACATCCTGCCGGGTCTGCCTCTTACAACCTACTTTTACAACCTACTAATCTCATGGTAATCTCACGATTCTCAAAATGGATTAGCGTTGTAGCCTAGGGGCGGTCATCTAGAAGCAGTCACCCATTGTCTGCCCAGCATGAATTGTCTGCCCAGCATGAATTGTCTGCCCAGCATTGGGTTGCCTGAGAGGTTCAGCCCCTAAGCTCGGTTTGTTTGGGCAGGCGCGATCCTGCTGATTCCTTAAGGTTTCTGTGCTGAATTATTGATGATGCGCCTTAATGATGCGCCTTAAGATCCAGCAAAAGACGGGCGATCGCCTTGACATTGATAGCTTATCTTGATAGCGTAAAACAGACTCTACAACCGCCCTGTCAGAGAACTTCTTAGACGTTCCGCAGTCTGTTTCAGGCTTCTGTTTTGGAAGCGATTCGTCTGACTGAACCGTTGATGCAGATCCTGCCAGGTTGATGATTTCCGCTACGCTGGGTCTGAGGTGGGGCTAATTTTTCTCAGCCTCAGTCAGATATCCGGGGTAGGATAGGGGAGATTCTGAAATCCATCTGCCAGAGGTTTCGCTCCGGCAACACAACTGGGTTTGCGGTTCCAGAGTGCATCTTCATGACGGTCAGCGACAATCATCAGCAAACCTATCAGGCAATTTTTGAGAACCCCCCTCGGTCTGATATTGCTTGGGAAAAGGTTTTGGATTTGTTTCGCGTATGCGGAGCGAAGCTATTCCAAAACGGCGGCAACGACGGTCAATGGATTCAAGTCTGGTGTGAAGCGCGCCGAGCAAACGCGATCTTCCACCGACTGGATTCTCAGCCTTGCCTCGCGCCGTTAATGGTAGTCGAAGTCCGTCGATTCCTGATTGCGTCAGGTATACACCCTCCCCGCACGAACGAGTAGCGTTATGAGTACTTTGCTGAGTTATCGAGGCTATACCGCAAAGGTAGATTACGACCCTGAAGCTGAAGTTCTTCACGGAACAGTTTTAGATTTGCGAGATGCTATCGTTTTTCAGGCAAAGGAGCTAAAAGACGTTAAGCGCAACTTTCATGATGCCGTTGACCAGTATTTGAGTTTGATGGAGCGCACGGGCCAAGAACCCGAAAAGCCGTTCAAAGGAAACATAGCCTTTCGCACCTCCTCGACGACTCACAAGAAGATTTCCCTGGCGGCTGCTCGGGCCGATATGAGCATTAATGCGTGGATGGATCAGGTGCTGAGTGAGGCGGCTGATGCCGAGTTAAAGGGTTATCGCTATGAGCGGGGCAATGCTGGAACCGTCAATCAGCTTGTGGCTGTGCCGCTGGAGCAGGCAGTAGCAGCCTCATCTGCGGTCTTGTTGACTGAAGTTTTGCGCCAAGATGGGACGATCGCCCCTCAGCTTGTCAGCGCCTTTAACCCCTACGCTAGCCGCAAAGACCCCCACGCCAGCCTGGAGATTATGAAATCTCTGGATTTGATTTTGCGAGGCATTGCTATCGATCGCGCTCAAGTTCAGGAGGGGATGTCGAAACTCTTGAGCTTAGCCAAATCAGATGATGCTGCTGAGATCCCGCCCTTTGTGCTGAGAGCAATTTCAGATCAGATGTTGAGGACGATTAATCTGGACCCGGCTGCGCCAACGAATGTAGACTTTTCGCTGCATCCAGAAAATCAGTCCGTAATTAGCACCTGAGCCGTTGTATCGGCTGTATCAGCTTGAAAGCGTGGGACATGACGAATCAGTCCGTTCCAGGTTTGGTTCTCTGTTGACGCTTAAAACGGAGTGACTCTCTGAAGCAAGGATTCTTGAACTCGACTGCTTGAACTCAACAGACTTTGGGGCGATCGCCCTCGTCACGCTGCTTCGGTTGAGCTGCTCGGCTTCCGCCCGATTGCTCCGGCAATTCTTCAGCCGTTGATCCAGCAGCTATACAAGAAGCTGTTTGCAATGCTTCAATCTTTTTAGGCGGAATTTAGATTAAGCGGAATTTAGATTAAGCGGAATTTAGACCGAATTGAGTATGTTTTAATGCGGCTTTTACGCCTGACAACTGGGTCAGGCGTTTTGGAGATAAAGAAGACGGCTCGGAGAGGAAGCGCTTTTAAGCCTGCGGCATAGGATTTTATGCCAGGGTTTAGACCTCCAGGCTGTGCCACTTTTGAGAGTGGAACTCGTCCGGTTAAGCTACTGGCATAGGTCATCGCATCCCCCAAATAGGTGAACCTATAAACTACTACTGGCTTTAGCTCCTCTCAGGAAATTTCTCGTGAGTCCTGCCCGCCCCCCTCACGTTTCGCTGGTTTCCTCGACTAGCCTGCCTGCTGCAATCTTGGCTAGCGAGGTATTCGCGTTCCTATATCCGGGTGCAGAGATCGATTCTTTTATTGTCGATTTGCAACAGCAGGCTCATCGTATCATCCAGGAGCTGATCCGCACTCGTGTCCCCGTAGTGGTTCTAAAGCCAGGGCTAGATCGAGTCCTAGACGTGATTCGCAGAGAGCATTGCCATCCAGAACTGGCACAGCGAGTTGAAGACCTGATTGATCAAATCAACATCCGCTTGATGCCCCTGCCAGATGAGCATGAATGGGGAGAAGATCAAGACTCTAAGCCGCATGAGTTGGCGATCGCCCAGCGCGAAAAGCTAGGAATCGTGGTCGTCGTCCCTGGAATCTACCCCAATTTTGATGGCAACATTGCCATCCATACCGCCAGCGATTTCCTCGAATGGTTGCAGCAAATTCCACACCCTGTCGATACGCCCGACGAAACGCCAGTCGCTGAAGAGGGCAGCCCCGCCCTGGATACGGATGCTGCTACCGCTACGACAAAATCTGCCTTGCCCTGGATCGGGCTGAGCCTTGCAGGACTGTCGGCCCGGTTTTTGCGCCTCCACTCAGAAAGACCAGAGCAGACCGAAGCGTTGGTAGCACTGCTGCTCTATCACCTGCTCTCTACCCACGCCCAGCACTGGACTCCCGCTAAGCCTGTAGAACTGGCCGAGAGCCTCGACTGGCTCCGCCGTTGGACCAATGCAGTTAAAACAGGCAGAGCGGAGGCATTGCCTAGAGCAGGCAGGCAGTTTGATAGCCTCATTGCATTGCATCTGTCGGGACGAACAGGGGAGCCTGTTGAGGAGGGGGCGATCGCCCCCGATGCGCTGTGGTCTCAGACAATTTCTCCACTAGAACTGACCAGCCCCGGAGAACTGGACGAAGACGGTAGCCCCAGCCTGCCAAAAGTTGGGGGTCGGCGATCGCGGTTTCCGATTCTTGACGGCGAACCCCGGCCTGAAGATGGAACCCCAGATCCGTCCGCACTCAGTCCAGACTCCAGCGACCACGACCATCCCACTCCCCCCACCCCCCTACCCAACTTCGACGACCCGACCTTAGACCTTCTCGAACCGGGGAAGGACGGTTCAGGAGACACCCCCTCTGGCGGCGGTTTGGATGGCGCTGATCCAGGAAATCCCGATCATGGCAGCGGCGGTGGCGATCCTGGAAGTCCCAATCATGGCGGCGGAGGCGGCGGGCAGCCAAAGCCGCCCAAGCTTCCGCTCGATCCCCAGCTACCTGTGGGTGATCCCCCTGACCCAGATTCTCCTAACCAGCCCGAACCCCCGCCTCCCCTACCAGAGCCAACCCAGCCGCCCAATTTGGGTAACCCAGACAATCCATCCCGTGACAATCCTGGCGGACTGCCCCAACCGCCAGGGTCAGGGAATAGCGGCGATGACCTTCCTGACAGGCCCATCGATCCTCCCCCTCTCAACCCTCCGGAGCCGCCGGTCGGGCCACCGCCCCCCAATTCTGGAAGCGCAGACGGTGCCCCACCAACTGCACCGACTCCACCGGACGGCTCTGGCCCGCCAGGTGGGGGCAATGATGGACAGGCAGGAGGAGGCGACTTGCCAAACTTGCCAGAGCCAAACTTGCCGGATTTGCCGACACCGCCCACCGCAACGCTGGATGGTGCAGGTGGCAACAAGACCTTTGTGCTGCAACTGGGTCATCCTGAAGCCCTAGTGCGTTCTGGGGAGGAAACCCTCTCGGTAACCGTGGGCCGTGAAGTGGTGATTGCGAACTTTAGCGGTGTCGGCACAGGCAGCGTGGCAGCGGCTAATCCGGGTGAGTTGGATACGATTCAGCTTGTGGGTGCGCCCTTCACCGCAAGAAATATGCTGCTGACCCAGGCAGGCGCTGACCTGCTGATTACCTTTGAGGGCGTATCCGATTTCACGATTCGCCTGAAGGATTTTGCGTTGAAAGACCTCGATAACTTTGTGGGGGTAGGCAACCTGCTGTTTGACGGGCAAACGGCGATCGCCGATGACTTTGATGTCATTCACTGGCGCGAAGACCTGACTGTCTTCCGGGATAACGTCGTTACCTTCCTCAATAACTACAACAACCGTGTTACGGGTCGCGACAACTCTGACGACACGATTAACGGCATGGGCGGCAACGACGTGCTGCTAGGGCTGAGTGGTGATGACCTGCTGCGGGGCGGCGATGGCGATGATTTGCTAGACGGCGGCATTGGCAACGATACGCTGGTGGGCGGTGCTGGGCGCGATACCTTCGTGCTGGGTCCACGGCCGGGCGTGGATACCATCGCCGATTTTGAGGTCGGGATAGACAAGCTTCGACTGACGGGCGGCCTATCCCCTGACCAGTTGACCCTTAGCCGCAGCGGCAGCGACACCCTGATCCGCTACCAAGGACGGACGCTTGCAATCTTGCAGAACATACAGCCCAATAGCCTGGACTTCAATCACTTGTTTGATGGAACGGGAAACTCCACGGCTACCTAATCCGCAGCCTGAACCTGTAGTCTTAACCTGTAGCTTCTATCACAACTGCCAACAGCCTCGACCTGTAGCCTTAACCACAACTGCCAGCTTGCCACGCTAAGATCGAAATCGCCCGAAGCTCAGAATCCCTGATTGGGCGATCGCCCACTGTGTGCAACTGACTGCGTGCAACTGACTGCGTGCAACTGACTGTGTGCAACTGACTGCGTGCAACCGCAAGAGTTCTTGCTGTGGGTCGATGTCTGAACCAGGAATTTAATTGATCCGGGTTTCGGCATCTTGTTGGCGAAAAGCGTTGAGGAGCAGGTGCTAGCCCCTCTTTGTAATTGAACTTCAATTGAACTTCTTGGGATCTTGTTGCGGAACCTGATAGGCTTTTTCAAAAGTTCATCAGGTTTAATGTAGATTCATTCCCAAAAGTTCTTCTGTTAAGTTTGCTTTCGGGGTCTGCTGTCTACTCGTTGCTGCGTTTTCATGTTGCAGGGCGATCGCCCTGGTTTGGGAACTTTCTCAGGACAGATCCAAGTCTCCCTCCTTTGAGGAACGCCAGATCCGTCACGCCTCCACTAAGGTAGAAATCTCATGACGGAACTCTCATGGGGTGCAACTCTTAGTTGAGCATCCGTTGCATGAATCCCGCTGAGTATGGGTCTGGGTAGAGATCGTTATGCTGGAATACGAGATGTTGGAATGCAACATGCTGGAATATAAAGGCTATACAGCGGAGATTGAGGTCGATATTCAGGCCGGCGTGCTGCATGGTCGCGTCCGCGACGTTCAGGATGTCCTGACCTTTGAGGCCGAGACTGCCGCCGAGCTAGAGCGCAAGTTTCACCGCTGTATCGATGTGTACTTACAATTCTGCAAGGAAACCCAGCAAGAACCCGATCGCCCTGGTCTTCACCCCAGCCCCAAGACGATTGCGCTGGAGGCCACGCCGGATCTCTGCCGTGCTGCCGACCATGCAGGCAAAAGCATAGATTCCTGGGCGCAAGATGTTCTCTCCGAAGCCGCCCGTCGCAGCCTGGGGCACTTTGCCTAGCCGCAGTTTTCCGACTGACTGACAGTGAGATTCCGGTAGCGCTGCGTTTTATAGTGGAGTTGCTGCTCATTCCTTAAGCAATTGTGAAAGCGATTACTCTGCTCGGCTCCACTGGCTCCATTGGCACCCAAACTCTGGACATTGTGAGCCAATATCCTGACCAGTTTCGGATTGTGGGGCTGGCCGCAGGCCGCAACGGAGACCTACTAGCAAAACAGATTCGCCAGTTTCGCCCCCAGATCGCCGCGATTTGCGATCCGGCGCTGCTGCCCCAGGTGAAAGCGGCGATCGCCGATATCACACCGCAGCCTATCCTGCTCGCAGGCGAAGAGGGCGTAGTCGAAGTGGCCCGCTATGGCGATGCCGAAGCCGTGGTGACGGGCATTGTCGGTTGCGCGGGGCTGCTGCCCACGATCGCCGCCATCAAAGCGGGCAAAGACATCGCCCTGGCCAATAAAGAAACCCTGATTGCGGGCGGGCCGGTGGTGCTGCCGCTGGTGCAACAGCACAACGTCAAGCTGCTGCCCGCAGATTCCGAGCATTCCGCCATTTTTCAATGCCTCCAGGGCGTGCCCCCCGGCGGGTTGCGGCGCATCCTGCTGACGGCATCGGGCGGCGCGTTTCGCGATTTGCCTGTGGAAAAGTTAGCCACGGTGAAGGTGGCCGACGCGCTCAAGCATCCCAACTGGACGATGGGACGCAAAATCACCATCGACTCTGCCACCCTCATGAACAAAGGGCTGGAGGTGATCGAGGCGCACTTCCTGTTTGGACTGGACTACGATCATATCGAAATCGTCATCCATCCCCAGAGCATTATCCACTCGCTAATCGAGCTAGAAGATACGTCCGTGCTGGCGCAACTGGGCTTGCCCGATATGCGCCTGCCGCTGCTCTATGCCCTGTCCTATCCCGATCGTGTGCCCACCGACTGGGAACGGCTGGATCTGGTGAAATGCGGCGACCTGACTTTCCGCGCCCCCGACCACCAGAAATATCCCTGCATGGGGCTGGCCTACGCCGCTGGACGAGCAGGTGGCTCCATGCCCGCCGTGCTAAATGCCGCCAATGAGCAGGCGGTGGATCTGTTCCTGCGGGAAAAAATCCAGTTCCTCGACATCCCCCGGCTCATCGAACAAGCGTGCGATCGCCACCATCCGCACAACCAGCCCCAGCCCGCGCTAGAAGACATCCTCGCGGCAGATCAGTGGGCGCGGCAGGAGGTGCTGTCGGCGAGTCAGC
This sequence comes from Cyanobacteriota bacterium, assembly GCA_046719575.1. Classification (GTDB taxonomy): domain Bacteria; phylum Cyanobacteriota; class Cyanobacteriia; order Elainellales; family Elainellaceae; genus Thermoleptolyngbya. Next base: position 17,655 of record JBDNCP010000043.1, on the reverse strand, counting down.
AGTTGGTGGCGTGAGGAGGTGACGGGGTGACGAACCAAAAACGAAAAACGAAAAACGAAAAACGAAAAACAGAACCTCTTCGCTCTTCGTTCTTCCTTCTTCTCTCTTCCCTTACTCCAACACTCCATCCCCCCTCTCCCTCTCCAACACTCCAACTCCCTGTCACCCCTACACCCCAACACCCCCACCCATGTCCAATCCCCTCCGCAGAATTAGACAATTGCCCTGGCTGCCGCTATTTCAGACGGCGGGGTATGCCGTAGTGGGGCTATTTGCCGTGGAGCTGTTGCTGTGGTGGGGCAATTCTCGGCTGCCGTTTGTGGCGCGGGCTAATGACCTGATCTTTTCGCCGCCGCTAGACATGCTGATTGTGCTGTCGATTGCTATTGGCGTAGGGGCGCTGGCGGTGCATCTGCTGGATTTGTTTCAGCGGGCAATCTTCATTAACTTGGGCGTGCTGTGGGGGCTGATTGCGTGCCTCGTGGTGATGGTGTGGGTGCGATCGCTCTCTGGCATTCCCTCGCTGCTGCCGCCTAGCCAGATTGCGCTGATGGGGCTGATCATCGGTGTGTTTTGGCGCGGCAAAAACCACTGGCGCTGGTGAGAAACGTGAGCATGGAGCAGTGAGCATCTTAGGAAATCTCATACGGCTGGACTTGCTAAGCATTTGGGCAAATTGGGGAGGTGGGGGCGATCGCCTTTGGCGCGGAATCCCACAGAATAGAAATAGGTCTGCCTCTTCTCGCCCCCCAACTCGCCGCCATGCCCGCTTCTCCTTACACTGTGGGGTCACTTTTGCCAAACGCAACCGATGGCGCGGCTCCCGCCAGGCCTCTACGCTTCAGCGCTGTGCTGACCCGGTTTCAGCCAACCCCCGACTCCCGGCTGTTGGGGCTGGCGTTACTGATCGGCACGGGGGCGGGGCTGGGCGTGGTCACGTTTCGCTACCTGATCCACTTGGTGAATCTGCTGATGCTGGGGCGCATAGCTGGGGCGCTGTCTGTCTGGGGCCACTGGACGCTGGCGCTGCTGCCGATCTTTGGTGGGTTGCTGGTGGGTGGGCTGCGCTGGGGCGTAAATGGCTTTGGTCCGGGGCTGTCGGCGCTGATGGAGACAGTGCAGGGTGGCAAAGAACTCGCCCCGCTAAAACCCGTGAGCAAGATGGTGGCGGCGGCGGTGTCGCTGGGCAGTGGCGCATCGCTGGGGCCGGAAGGGCCGAGCGTAGAAATTGGCGCAAACTTTAGCCTGCTGCTGGGGCAGGCACTGAAGGTGTCTCGAGAGCGGCAGTTGTTGCTGCTGGGGGCGGGCGCGGCGGCGGGGCTGGCTGCCGGATTTAATGCGCCGATTGCGGGCGTGTTTTTTGCGCTGGAAGTGGTGCTGGGCAGCATGTTTGCCCCGTCGTCGGCGAGTGTAGTGCTGCTGTCGGCGGTGGTGGCGGCGTGGATCGCGCAGATTGGGCTGGGGGCAAAGCCGGCCTTTGCGTTGCCGGCCTATGAGGTGCGGAGTTTGCTAGAACTACCGCTATATGTGGGGTTGGGGGTCTTTGCCAGCTTGGTGTCGATTTTCTATCGACAGTCGATGGCGATCGCCCAACAGGCGTTTCAGGGGCAAATTCGGGGAACGCAATGGCTGGCGAAGATTCCCAACCCGCTGCATCCGGTGCTGGGGGGAATTGCGGTCGGGGCGGTGGCGCTGTGGTTTCCGCAAATCCTAGGCGTGGGCTACGAAACGGTCGAGTCGATCTTGCAAGACGTGCAGTTTCCGCTGCGGATGGTGATTGCGCTGCTGGGGCTAAAACTGGTGATGACGGCCATTAGCTTTGGCAGCGGCTTTGTGGGCGGCGTGTTTGCGCCAGCGCTGTTTTTGGGTGCGTCGCTGGGGCTGGTGTATGGCAAAACTTTGGCGATCGCCCTGCCCGTGCTGCATCCCTACATGGCCTCGCCCCCCGCCTATGCGATGGTGGGCATGGCGGCGGTGCTGGCGGGCAGCGTGCGCGCGCCGCTGACGGCGATCCTGCTGCTGTTTGAGCTAACGCAAGATTACCGCATCATTCTGCCGCTGATGTCGGCGGTGGGGCTGAGCATCTGGCTGGTGGAAACGCTGCAACCCACCAAGCTGATGGATTCCGATGGCGAACAGCAGGAAGCGCCCGAAGAGACAATCGCCGGAATTTCCGTTCCCTCGTCGCTGCGGGTAGCCGATGCGTTGCAACCGATTGCCCTTAAGCTGTCGGCTGATCTGCCGCTGGCGCAAGCCGCCCGCACCCTCATCGACCAGCGGGCTACCTGCGCCCTGGTGATGGACAACCTAGCGGGGCTAGATAACGTCGATCACCTGAACAATCTAGACTATCTCAGCGGCGACGAGGAACTGGTGGGTATCTTGACCCTGCGCGACGTGAATCGGCTCATTCTCAAATCCGAAGAAGCCCCCGACCTGCTCCAGCGACCCATCCGCAGCCTCTGCACGACCCACGTCCTGTTTGCCTATCACGATGAAACGGTGAAAGAGGCGATCGCCCGCATGGGCACTCGCGGCCTGCACCAAATTCCCGTCGTCGAGCGCGACCACCCCACCCACGTCATCGGCCTGCTGACTCAGGAGAGCATCACAATTGCCGCCCGCCTTGCCCGCATCACCAAAGCCTTGGGCGAGAGCGAAACCTCGTCTGAGGATTTGCAGTCTGACCTAGCAGAGCGAAACGGAAAGGCGATTCTGATGCCAGAGGAGAAAATTGAGATTGAGCGCTAACTTCTTTACAACTTTTTAAGAGCTGCGGATTCGCCTTGCATGGCGTTGCCTCGAGGCTGGCGGAATCGACTGGCTGATCTGGGCCGCAAGGTTTGCTTACTGATTTGCTGACTTAAAGGACTCGCACGCCCTAGCCGTCTGCTGCTGGGGCACCGGACGGGGCACCGGACGGGGCACCGGGCGGGGCACATTGATATTATTGATTGATATTATTCATATTGCTCAGCTTGTTTGCTGGGTCTTTCCGACATTCTCATCTACTCGTTTGCGTAGGATTCGCGCCGCACTTCCTCAACCTGACTGACGGCAAGAATCAGCGTCATCGGCCGTCCCATCTCTCGGCTCACGAATTCTTCCAGCAGTTCCACTTGGCGCGGGGTGATGGGTTCTCGGCTCCGCACCGTGAGCCGCACCTCCGGCGGCTGGACATACCAGTTGATGTCGCTATCCACGAGTTGCACACGCTGAAAAGTCGCTGTGCGAGTCAGCAGCGCCCGTTTCAGAGCGGCTTCAAGCTGGTTTTGCTGCACCATTTGCACAAAGCTCACGCCCAGCGGAATCAGCAGCAGCCCAGTGAAGGTGAACGCCCACAGCAGCGCTTTTTGGGCCTGCTCGATGGGTGTGTAGCCCGCCAGCAAAAAGGTCAACATGCAAGATAGCGTGATGCCCAGCAGGTTGGTCAGATAAAGCAGCGTCGCTCCCAGGCTGAGGCCCCAGTCGCCCTGGGAGAGTCCCAGCCCAATCACGCAAACAGGAGGCATGAGGGCAACGGCGATCGCCGTTCCAGGCAAGGAGGCAGAGACTTTGGGATTGATCTTGGCGTAGCCGCTCACCCCGCCCGCCGCCACCGCCACTCCCAAATCCAGTAGGTTGGGGCTAGAGCGGGCCAGCACCTCGCTACCAAAGCTGGCAATGCCCACGACGCACCCCAAAAGCCAAGCGATCGCCAGCGCCAGCAGCGTTCCCAGCAGCACCGATGCCGCCGCTCGCCTCACCAGCAGAATGTTTCCCTCCAGCGCCCCAAAGGCCAGCGCCCGAATCGGCGACATCAGAGGAGCAATAATCATTGCGCCGATAATCACCGCCGCGCTGTTAGACAGTAGCCCAAAGGTGGCGATCGCACAGGACGTGACCACCAGCACCAGGTAGGGTGTATCGGCGACCGACTCACTCAGCATGTCGCTATGCAGGCGCTCCAGTTCTGTGAGGTTGATCCGCCCCCGTTGGAGCGTTTTCACCGTCTCCCAAAAATTCGCCATGAACAGCGCTATTCGTCTCCGCCTCATTGAGGATTGCCTCCAAGTTGCGTCCCTGCTGAGCGATGTAGGCGGCTGGCCGTCCTAGTCAGGGATACATAAGCCCCTCCAGGCGCAGTCAACTGTATCGCAAACACCAGGACTATAGGGACTATCATTCTAGATGACGGAGCTAGATGATAAACCCAATTTCGCTAGAGACGGGCGGCTCTGACCGCTGCACCAATCAGCCCGACCTGAGAGTTCAGCACAACATGAACTGGGATTTGCTCTAGGAGCGAACTCATACGCCCTTTGTCGAGAAACGCTTCCATAAAGCCGCCCGCCTTCAGCACGTCCAGGTTTTTGGCGGCGATGCCGCCCGCGATGTAGAGTCCGCCAAAGGGCAGCAGCTTTAGGGCTAGGTTGCCTGCTTCGGCTCCGTAGGCGGAGGCAAACAGGGTCATCGTTTGCTGGCAGAGGCGATCGCCCGCCTGAGCGCCCAGGGAAATCACCGCGCCCGGATCAACGGATTTTTCTGCCTTGCCCGCTTCGCGCTCCCAGGTAAGAATTTTTGCGCCGATGTCGGGCGACTCTTCGGCAAGCTGGCGATCGCGCAAAAACTGGTAAATTGACACGATGCCTTGCCCCGACACGATGCGCTCGGCCGACAGACGGTTAATGTTGAGCTTGTCTAGCAAATATTTCAGCAGTTGAAATTCCAGATCGGATCGAGGCGCAAAGTCGGCATGGCCGCCCTCCGACGGATAGACGTAATACACGCCCCCCTGAGGAATCAAGAAGCCCTGTCCCAGCCCTGTGCCTGCACCAATGACCGCGATGGGGGCTGTGGGCTGCGGCTTGCCCACCTGGAGGGTGTCATAATCGTCGCTGCTCAGCCCCAGCACGCCATAGCCGACGGCTTCAAAGTCATTAATCAAGCCAATGTTAGGAATGCAGAGTTCTCGACTGAGGCGATCGCCCTCCAGTGTCCAAGAAAGATTAGTCAGCACGGAGGTATTGTTGACCACGGGCCCGGCGATCGCAAAGCAGGCTTTCTCAATCTCAGGCGAACAGCCCATGCAGGCTTCGGCATCCGCCAAAAACGCCCGCACCATCGGCACCAAATCTAGATATTCTGCACTGACATAACGCATCTCGTGCAACGTTTGTAGCTTAATTGGCCCGTCGGCGCTGTGGACTTCGGCTAGCCGCAAAATCGTCTTGGTGCCGCCAATATCGCCTGCCAAAAGTCGAGTCATGATGCGATGTCATCCACAAATAGGGGGTCTAGGACGGGCTGGGGGGCTTCGTCTGCGTCGTCGTCATCGAGTTTATCAACATCGACATTGTAGGCAGGATTATAGTCGGGTTCCAACTCCGCCGCCGCTGCTGCCCAAATTCCCTCAGAATCTTCATCGTATTCGTCGTCTTCTTCCGATGCCTCGACCGGAACGATCGCCCGATTGGCCACGGTGCCGATAATCGGCAGATGAAATTCCTCCAGCTTTTTCAGCACTTCCTTGGTTTTGGAATAGGCCGTCTGGCGAATTGCCAGCACCAGCAAAATGCCGTCTGCCTGCGCCGCCAAAAAGTTAGCATCGACGGTGCTGCCCAGGTTGGGCGTGTCATACAAGATCAGGTCAAACTGCGCGTCAAACGCTGCCATCAGGTCTTTCATCTGCGGTGAGGCCAGCATTTTGGTCGTGCCAGGGGGCGTTTGCCCTGCGGTGAGGATGCACAGATGCTCTAGGCTGGGGCATTCCTGGATGGCCTCTTCGGGATAGACCTTCTGAGCCAGCAGTTCGCTCAGTCCGCATTCATTCGGCAGGTTCAGAATGCTGTGCAGCTTGGGCGATCGCAGGTTAGCATCCACCAGCAGCACACGCTGACCCGCCGCCGCCGCCGTCTGCGCCAGATGCAGGGCAGTGGTGGTCTTGCCGTCGCCCGCCGCAGGAGAGCAAACAACGAGCGATCGCACTAGGTTGTTGGGGTTCAAAAACCGCAGGCTGGCATAAAAATTATTCACCGCGTCCAAAAACAAAAAGGCATCGCCGCTTAGTTCTTCACTGCTGGGTGCAATGCTAAGCAAACTGCCACAGGGGTTAGACGTAGGGCAGGCGGGCAACACACCCAGGAGCGGCACGGGCACAGCATCCTTCACGTCTTCGGCGCTGAAAAAGATATTTTGCCGCTTCTCAATCAGCACTGCCGTTCCTAGTCCCAGCGCCAGTCCGGCCACCATGCCCATCATGAGTTTCTTGCGCGAGCTATTGGGGTCGGGAATCGCCTCGCCATTCGCATCACGAGGCAGCATGGGTTCTGAAATCAATTCCCAAGGCACCTGGGTCTGGGCAGCTTCCACGCGCAGCGTTTCGCGTTGCCCCAGCAGTTGATCCAGAGTGCGGGTGGCCACGCCCAGCTCGCGCTGAATTTCGCCATATCGACGGGCGATCGCCGGAAACTGCTGCACCTGGCGAGACACCTCTGCCTGCCGCCGCGCCAAAAACTGATCCCGCATCTGCAACACCTGCATCTCATTGGTGGTGTTAATCAGTTGCTGAATCAGCTCCAGTCGCAAAGAGTCCTGGTAGGTGAGCGAATCTGCTTTACGAGACAGTTGTGGCCCCAAGATGCGATTGGCCTGCTGCTTCAGCAAGTTCGACAAATTTGCCTGCCGCTGCCGCAATCGCTGAATAATCGGGCTTTCGTCGGTAAACCGGCTCGACTCCAGCGCAATCTGGCTGTCAATCTCGTTAATGCTGCTAAGAAGCTGCTGATAGCGCGGGTCTTGGCTGAGGGCCGAAGCGGCGATCGCCTCATTGGGCGACAGACCCAACTGCCGTTGCAGCGTATTATAAAGCACGCGCTGTTCCTGAATCTGCTGCTGGGTCGCCACCTGCTGCTCCGTCACCGTCTGGAGTTGCGAAAAAATTTGCCCCCCCTGCGAAGACGGATCGATTAGCTCGTAGGACTGCTGCAACTCCTGGAGTTGCTTTTCCAACTCAGCCACCCGCCGCTGCAAGCTAGGCAGTTGATCTTCAATGAACTTTACCCCCTCACTAATGCGCGACTTGCGATCTTCCAGGCTATAGCGCAGATACTTATTCGCCAATTCATTCAGCACCATCTGCACCAGTTCAGCGTCAGAGCCAGAATAGCCCACCTGCAAAATCTTCGTCTCTGTTGTGCGGGTATTGCCAATCCGCCCCAGTTCCAATCCCTGGATCAGTTGAAAATAGGTAAACGCCGGATACTTAGCCCGAACATTTTCATACACCTCTTCCAGCACCTTGGGACTCCGCAAAATTTGCAGTTGCGTCGGATAGTCTAGGCTGAAAATATCGCGGCTGGGCACACCACCCGCAGAACGGGTCAGCGCGGTTGGTTCTGCAATTCGCGCCTCCGAAGTCACCGGCTCCACCAACAGTTGAAAATTGCCGCGATAGGTGGGCAAATCAGAAGCGGTCGATAACCAGGCAGCGATCGACAGCATACCCGTCATACCACCAATCACCAAGATCTTCCGTTTCACCATGCGGATCAGTCCGCCGATCGGCAGTCCGCCCTTTTTCGGAGCGCTGGCTTCTCCAGGCTCATCGAGGGCTTGCAAATCCAAATCCTGATCCATAGTTTTCTCGCTGTGATGTCTCTCGCAATGCGGGGGCATCCATTTGCCTATATTTGCCTACTGAGAGCGCCAGGGCTTAAAGGCTAATAGGAACCCCTGAATCTTTTGCTTAGAACCTTGAGAACCCACGCTTAAATTTCAGGTCGAAAGCCCTACTTTGAAAGGCGTTTCTAGAATGCACCCCCGCCTGACCAGCCCTGCGTTCGTCTTTATTCGTCTTCCTTAGAAAGGACCCTTAGAAAAGGCCGAAACGATGAACCCTTTGGGGCGATCGCACAGCTCTAGGGATTTCGAGGCGATGGAGCCAGCAAATTGCCTAGCCCATCAAACACGCGAAAAATAGAAAACACACCGTTAAGTGGACTGAGCAGCGTATTCAGAAAATCCGAGGTAGATGCAAGGGACGATCGCCCGACCACGATAATGTCGTTGCTGCGAAGCGGCGGATTCGTGCGGTCGTTGATGCTGGCTGCAAAATCAATGTCAACCTCGCGCTTCGTCACCGTTCCGTCTGGATTCAGCCGGATCAGGCTGACTTCGCTCTGCCGCGCCCGCTGCCGATTGAACCCACCGGCCGCCATGATGGCCTGATTTAGCGAGACATTGGGCGGCAGCGCGAGGGTGCCCGGCCGCATCACCTCCCCCACAATGTTGACGTTGATGGTGGCTGGGGAAAAGCTGGCGACAGCGATTTGCGCCGACTCTGCGGGGTCAATGGAATCGGCCTGGGGAACCACCACCGTATCCCCATCTTGCAGCGCAATGTCCTGAGAAATATCGCCAGCCTGCAAGAACCGCCACAGATCGACTGTAATGCTCTGCTCTCCGCTAGGCGTAGGACGGCGTACCTCAATGCTCCGCACATTGGCCAGTTGGGTAATGCCCCCCGCTGCTTGAATGGCAGTGCTAACGGTCTGCTTTTGGGACGTTGCGCCCGTCGCTGGATTCACAGTATAGATCCCAGGACGATTCACCTGACCGATAATCCCAATCCGCATGGGTCGGGGAGCCAGCAGCGTTACGGTGATCAGCGGATCGTCGATGTAGCGGGCGTAGCGCTGGGCTAGCGTGTTGGCGGCCTGTTCCAGCGTCATATTCTGTACCGACACGTTGCCAATCCAGGGCAGATTCAGGGAACCGTCTGACAGGATGGTGTACTGCCCGTTTTGTCCGCTGAATTCTGGAACATCGAAGATATCGATGCGAATTGCGTCGCCTGCGCCCAGGATATAGGCATCCCGGCTCTGGGGTGCAGGAAGCGGCTGCTGGAGGGTGAAGGGCGAGTCGGTCTGGGGTGCAGCGGGCAACAGCGGCATCAGGGGCTGCAACCCTGGCTGGGGAACGGGGGCGGGCTGCGCCTGTGCTGGCGTGCCCATTATCGGTGCAGCGGGTGATGCTGGCGCAGTCGTCAAGCTTGTGGAAGTGGTTTGGGCCGCTCCAGGCAGGGCAAAGGTGCTAAGAGCTGGCAGAGCGATAGTGCCAATAAAAACCTTGATCACCGTATTAATACGGGTGCTGCTGCGTTGGGCAATTGCACGGACGCGCTGCGGAACAGGAAGGCAGGGAGCGTCGGGAAGATGAGTCGCAACAGTCTGGATTGGGGGTGTCATAGCCGCTGATGTTTAAGTGAGACGCATCTTTGCGATTGGTGGAGTTTGCAATCTGTTTCAGGTGAATGGGCGGGGGCTTTCAATTGCAGGTCCTATTCAGGTCTTAGATACGGTTAGAGCGGGCGATCGCACGTTGCTTTGATCAGAAACTCTGACTTTAGAATGCCCAGCTACAAGCTCTCAGTAACGCCCGCAAATCTAGTCAAAACCACGGAGATTACCCGTCAAAATCCAAGTTTTGTGTGTCTTGGCATGGGTCTTGGCGCGGGTCTTGGCACGGGTTTTGGTGCATGGAATCCTACTGAAATTTCCTATGAATTGGGATTGAGCCATGCTGGGTGAAGGTTCCATGTCCGATCTTCAGCGTGGCGAATGTTACCACCTCATCCCGGATGGGCACACTGAACTAGGGCACGGTCAAGTGACCTTCACGCCTCTGTGATTGCAGCAAGAGAGCGTGTTTAGGGCAGCCCAAGCCCCCGAACAACGTTGAGCCAGCCGCTTTTCAGTCCGTCCCTCCAGCACCTCACTTCTGCAATAGCAGCCATGACGATTGCGTATTTGGTGAATCAATATCCCAAGGTTAGCCACAGCTTTATTCGGCGAGAAATTCTGGCGCTGGAGGCTGGGGGCACGCCCATCGCTCGCTTTTCAGTACGCTCCTGCGGCAGCGAGCTGGTTGATCCCCTTGACCAAGCAGAATTGCACAAAACTCGGGTGATTTTGTCGCGGGGCATTTCCGGCTTGGTAAAGGGATTGATCCAAACCGCATTCGCGCATCCCGGACAGTTTCTAAAAGCACTTGCCTTTACGGTGAAGATTAGTCGTCGGGGTCAGCGCGGGCTGGTTCATCATCTGGCTTATCTAGCAGAAGCCTGTATTTTACGGCGTGAATTTGCTCTCCAGGGAATTACGCATGTTCATGCTCACTTTGGTACGAACTCCACAACCGTAGCCATGTTGTGTCACGCGCTGGGTGGGCCGACCTATAGTTTTACGGTGCATGGCCCCGAAGAATTTGACCGACCAGAGGCGCTGCTGCTGCCCGAAAAGATTCGGCGGGCGGCGGCTGTGGTGGCGATCAGCGCCTTTGGCAAGAGCCAACTGATGCGCTGGTGTGACGCGGCAGACTGGCGCAAGATTCAGGTGGTTCACTGCGGCGTGGATGAAGAATTTTTGACCCAGGCGGCGACTCCGGTTCCTGAAACACAGCAATTGGTCTGCGTGGGGCGGCTGAGCGAGCAGAAGGGGCACTTGCTGCTGCTGGAGGCGATCGCCCCGCTGGCGGCTGAGGGCATTCCCTTCCGGCTCGTCCTGGTGGGCGATGGCGAACTGCGTCCTCAGGTAGAAGCAGCGATCGCACAGCACGGACTAAAATCGCACGTCCAAATTACGGGCTGGGCCAGCAGCGCTGAGGTGCGGCAACGGATTCAGGAGTCTCGCGCTCTGGTGTTGCCCAGCTTTGCCGAGGGGCTGCCCGTCGTGCTGATGGAGGCGCTGGCGCTGGCGCGGCCGGTGGTGAGTACCTACGTGGCAGGCATTCCCGAACTGGTAGAGCCGGGTCGATCGGGCTGGCTGGTGCCGCCGGGCGCGGTCGAAGACCTGACGGCGGCCCTGCGAGAGGTGCTGCTAGCAGACACCCAGACACTCAGCGCGATGGGAGAACGGGGGCGATCGCGCGTGTTTCAGCAGCACAACGCCGCCACCGAAGCCCGAAAACTGGCTGCCCTATTCCAACAGATCGAAACCGAAGTGCGACGGTCTGAGGCGATCGCCCTGCCTGACCTGTCCCAACCGATTCCCGAAGGCTAGGAGTTGCCTACGGTTGCTCCTAGCCGTTTTGACCTGCCCACCTTGACCTGTCCACCTTGACCTGAGCGTTTCGCAATCCTCTTACTGCGCTCTCGCTCAACTGCTGCATCTAGCTGGCTCGGAACGCGACCGAACTTCCCATTGCCCCTTCTGATGGAATTCGCATGGCCTCTTCTGCCTCTCTCAACCGACTAGCCCTCAGCGGCGTAATTTGGACTATCGCAGGCTACGGAGCCAGCCAAGTCATGCGCTTTGGCGGCAACTTGATCCTGACGCGGCTGCTCTTGCCAGAATATTTCGGACTGATGGCGCTGGTGAATATTCCCATCATCGGGCTGCAACTGTTTTCTGACGTAGGCATTATTCCCAGCATTGTGCAAAACAAGCGCGGCGACGAGCCAGCGTTTTACAACACAGCTTGGACGCTGCAAATTGTGCGGGGCTTTGGGCTGTGGCTGTTTTGTTTGGCGATCGCCTATCCCACCGCCCAGTTTTATAGCGAGCCGCGCCTGCTGTGGCTGATTCCGGTCGTGGGGCTGACGACGATTCTCAACGGGTTTGAGTCCACCGCCGTTGCCACGCTGCGCCGCCACGTTGACCTCGCCAAGACCATCAAGTTCGACGCGCTGATGCAGGCAGCCTCGCTGATTTTCATGATCGCCTGGGCCTGGTTTAGCCCGACAATTTGGGCGTTGGTGGGCGGCAACTTGGTGGCGGCTGCCCTGCGGACGGCCCGCAGTTTTTGGCTGATTCCGGGCTATCGCAACCAGTTGTGCTGGGACAAAGAATCGCTGCGAGATTTATTCAACTTTGGCCGCTGGATTTTTATCTCTACTGCGCTGACATTTCTGGCGACCCAGGCCGACCGCCTGATTCTCGGCAAATACATCTCCATCACGATGCTGGGGATTTACACCATTGCCTTCACGTTGTCGGATATTCCTCGGCAGGTGATCGGCGCATTGGGAACCAAGGTCATTTTTCCGGTGGTGTCGCGCACGGCAGATCTGCCTCGCCCCGAACTGCGGGCCAAGATTTTGAAAAAGCGCTGGCTCTTGCTAATGGGGTCGGCGCTGCTGCTGTCGGGCGTGGTCGGTTTTGGCGATTTGTTCATCTTGGCGCTGTATGACAACCGCTATCGCGATGCGGCGTGGATGGTGCCTGTGATGTCGTTTGGGCTGTGGCACACGCTGCTCTACAGCACGATGAACCCCTGCCTGCTGAGCGTGGGCAAGTCGGTCTATGGCGCTTGGGGAAATCTGCTGCGGTTTGGGGCGATCGCCCTTGGGATTCCCTACGGATTTGACGCAGCGGGGCTGTGGGGCGGCGTGCTGGCGATTACCTTCAGTGACCTGCCCATGTATGGCGTGGTGCTATACGGACTAGAAAAAGAGCGGCTGAGCTGCTGGCGGCAAGATTTGCAGGCAACCGCTGTGTTTCTGGGATTGCTGGCGGTGGTGCTAGGGCTGCGGCTGGCGCTGGGTTGGGGGCTGCCCGCCTTTGGTGGATCGGTGTAAATCTTGAGGAGCGATCGCCATGAGTCCGACAGTTGCCCTCGTGATGTACGGCTGGATTCCGATCGTGCTGTATCTGTTCACGCGCTATTCACCCCAGCGGGCCGTCATTATCAGTTTTGTCATCGCGTGGCTGTTCCTACCGCAGGCCGCTATCGTGCTGCCCAGCATTCCTGATTACACGAAAATGTCGGCGACTTGCTATGGCATTTTGTTGGCGGCATTTGTGTTCGATTCGGGACGATTCAGCACCTTCAAACCCGGCTGGATTGACGGGCTAATGGCGCTATATTGCATCAGCCCATTCATTTCTTCAATGGCGAATGGGCTGGGCGCTTATGACGGCGTTTCCAGCAGCCTGGAGCAGGTGGTGAGTTGGGGGCTGCCTTATCTGTTTGGGCGATTGTATTTGAGTAACTTGGCGGGAATGAAGCAATTGGCGATCGCCATCTTTGCTGGTGGACTTACCTACATCCCCTTCACGCTTTACGAGTCGCGCTTTAGTCCCCAACTTCACCGCATGGTCTACGGCTATCACGCCCGCGCCGACTTTTCGCAAACCATGCGGATGGGTGGCTATCGCCCTACGGTGTTCATGGCTCACGGGCTGGCCGTGGGGGCCTGGATGATGGCAGCAGCACTGGTTGGCATCTGGCTTTGGAAAAGCGGCGTGCTGAAAAAGTTCTGGGATCAGCCCATGAAAACGCTGGTGCCCGTGCTGGTGGTCAGTTTTCTCAACTGCCGCTCGACTGGGGCCTACCTGCTGCTGGTGTTTGGTCTAATCATTCTATTTCTCGGCAGCAAGCTGAAAACCTACATTCCGCTTCTCATCCTGGTCGTGTTCATCTGCACGTACCTCTATATGGGCGCAACGGGCTACATTACGCCCGATCGGCGCGACAGCATCGAAGAATTCGTCACAAAAGCACTGAATGCAGAACGCGCCCAATCACTGATCTTCCGGCTGGAAAATGAGGAACTGCTGAGCGAAAAGGCACGGCAGCGCCCGATCTTTGGCTGGGGCGGCTGGGGTCGCGCCCGTGTCTACGACGACTACGGCAAAGACATTTCTGTGACAGACAGCCTGTGGATCATCGCCTTTGGCAATCAGGGTGCGTTTGGGCTGATTACGCTGTTTAGCACGATGATTGTGCCGTCGCTTGTACTCTGCGTCAGCCGCTATCCGCCAAAAGTCTGGGCGCATCCGCTGGCCGCTCCTGCGGTCTGTGTGGCAGTGGTAACGATTCTCTTTGCGCTGGACTGTGTGCTAAACGCCATGCCCAACCCCATTTTCACACTCTCTAGCGGCGGCATCGCGGGGCTGGTGCTAAAGCCGGAGCCGCTGCGAAAACGAGTGCCCAAACGAAAACCTGCGGGGCGATCGCTCCCTCGTCGCAGGCCCAGCCTGCCGCTCGCTTCACCCTGAATTTGGGAACGCTAGTTATATAGCCTTGCGACTTTTTCGACTTTTTCGACTTTTGCGACGTTTTGCGACCCACTTTTCTGCTGCTTCTGAGGTTGTTTTCATGCAAAAGATGATGCCATCATCTCTGCGCGTTTTGTACGCCGCTGGGCCCGGCAACGTGATTGGCACGTATCAACACTGGAGCCAGCAAAAAGATGATCCATCGCAGGTTGCAGTGACGTACTCTGGCCAGTTCTTTGAAGTCTGTCGCGAACTCAATGCGAATGCCTACGTGATTTCCTCCCATCCAGATCGGCGAATGCTTCAGGATGGTGCATTTACCCTAGAGCATCGACCGATTCCCTTTCGGAAGGCAGCGGGCCTGCTCTACCACGCGGGGCAAATCTGGTACGGATTGCGGCTGGTGATGACGGCCGTGCGATTCCGAGCCGACGTAGCCGTGATCGCTGACGGCACAACCCACTGGTTTATGCTTTCGCTGCTGCCTCGGCTGGGGGTGCAGGTCATCCCATCGCTGCACTGTGTCCTGTGGCGCAAGTTTTTGCCCATGCGACGAATGGAAAAAGCTGCGCTCAGATGGGGGAAACGACTATTTCAGCAAGATTGTCGCGCTATTTTGGCGATTTCTGAGGATATTGCCGAGCAGGTCGCCTTTCTGACCAACCGACAGCATCGCACCATCTCAATTTTCACTCCTGTTTATCGGCGAGAGCAATTTGCGCTGCTGGCTCCTCCAGATAACGTGCGATCGCCCTTCCGCGTGCTGTTTGCCGGACGCATCGAACCCGAAAAAGGCGTGTTTGACCTGCTGGAAATCGCCAAGCAGACCCGCCACCTTAGCCAGAATATCGTCTTTGACCTGTGCGGCGACGGCTCGGCCCTAGAGGCGCTGAGGCGGGCGGCGGCAGCGGCAGGACTCACAGATTCCTTTATCTGTCATGGACACTGTGACCAATCCGCCATGCGGCGGCGCTACGAAGCCTCCCATGCCGTCATCGTGCCGACCCGCACCGACTTCGTGGAAGGGTTCAACAAAGTGGTCGTGGAGGGCGTGCTGGCGGGTCGTCCGGTGGTCACGTCTGCGGCCTGCCCCGCCCTGTCTGCCGTTCGTGAAGCGGTCGTTGAAGTGCCGCCAAACGATACAGCCGCCTATGCCAAAGCGCTGGTGACGTTGATGGGCGATCGCGCTCTCTATCAGCAAAAGCAGCAGGCCTGCCTTAAACTGCAAGACCGATTCTATGACCCCAAGCGCGGCTGGGCCGCCCGACTGAAAACACTACTGCTGACCTGCAAATCCCAAGACTACGGCGCAAGCGCACTGCAACCCGAATACCGCGAAACCTGAACTCAGGTTTGGCAAACCTGAATCGAACAAGCCCTGAACTGGAGCGAATTACGGAGCGAACTTATGTCATCTACATCCAATTCTTCGCCCGATATAACCTTTGTCTGCTGTGTCGAGTCGGGCTGGCTGGAAACCCAAACCATCCGCATGGTCGAGAGCCTGCGACGCTGGGGCGGAGCCTTTGCTCATGCGCCTGTCGTGGCAGTAACGCCGCGCTTTGGGCCGCCGCTGTCAGGCAAAACGCTGCGGGCATTTGACCGCATGGGCGTGGAATATCTGCGCTTTCGGGCGCAGAACCCCTACGCCTGGAAAAGCTTTTTGAATAAGCACTACGCCATGGCGGCAGTCGAAGAACGCTGCACGACAGAGTTTCTCGGCTGGCTGGATAGCGACCTGCTGATCTTGGGCGAACCCGACCAACTCCGCCTGTCTGACGACGAAGACTTTGCCGCCTGCGCCCCTGACAAAAATATCGGCACGGCGGGCCCCGAAGACCCGTTTGAACCCTACTGGCGCGAAGCCTGCAAAGTCGCAGGGCTAGAACTCTCTGATTTGCCCTGGGTGGTGACGGAGCGTGAAGGCATCAAAATCCGGCTGTACTGGAACAGCGGTGTATTCGTCTATCGCCGCGCTACGGGCTTCTCTAAAGTCCATCTAGACACCACGCTAAAGCTGCTGGATGCCCACATCGCCTCCGCCAAAGCGGGCGTATATTTCACCCAGCACACCTTGGGCATGGCGATGGTGAAGATGGGGCTGCGCTGGCGGGCGTTGCCCCATTCCCACAACTACGGCATGGGCACGAAAACCCACGCCCAGTGGTATGACCCCGAAAAGCTGCGACAAGCCAAAATTTTGCACTATCACGACGCGATGTGGATGCCGTTTTGGGACACGTTTTTGGAATGCCTGAAAGACACCCATCCCGATGTGGCGACTTGGCTGGCCGCGCAGGGCCCCTTGGTCAACAGCGCTCCGCCCCAGTGGAAAATGCTGAGCAAAGGACTAGATCGGCTACGCCAGCAAAAGGCCGCCGAATATCAAAAGCTCTGTACCGTGATCTGACGGATGAGTGGATTGATACTGTGATTTCATCCGCCGTGTGATTTAATCTCAGTGGATTGAAAAGGACAGGTTTCAGTGCATTTGTGGTGTATTCACCTACCCATCGCGACCCCAAAAACAGCCCAGTTGTGCGAGTTTTTGATCTACCTCTATGACTCAATCTTTACCGCTGACCCCGGCAACCCGTCTGCTGGTGGTGATTGTGAACTATCGAACGCCCGACCTGACGATTGACACACTGCGATCGCTCGTCCCCGAAATTCAGGCCATGCCCGATACCCGCGTCGTGGTGACCGATAACCTGTCGCCGGATGACTCGGTGGAACGAATTGGAGGGGCGATCGCCGCTGAAGGGTGGGACTCCTGGTGTACCTTCATGCCCCTGCCGCAAAACGGAGGCTTTGCCTATGGCAACAACGCCGCAATTCGCCCAGCGCTGCGATCAGCACATCCGCCAGACTACGTGCTGCTGCTGAATCCGGACACCATCGTTCGCCCCAAAGCGCTGCAAGTGCTGGTCGAGTTTATGGACGCACACCCAAAGGTTGGCATTGCGGGCAGTCGGCTAGAAGACCCCGACGGCACACCCCAGCGCTCGGCTTTCCGGTTTCACACGCTGATGAGCGAGATTGACGACGGGCTGCGGCTGGGCGTGGTCAGCAAGCTGCTGAGCCGCTGGACGGTTGCGCCGCCTGTGTCTGACGACACCTTCCAGACGGACTGGGTGGCCGGAGCCAGCATGATCATCCGCCGCGAGGTGTTCGATGCCGTGGGACTGATGGACGAAGAATATTTCATGTATTACGAAGAGATGGACTTTTGCCTGCAAGCCCATCGCGCTGGCTGGCCCTGTTGGTATGTGCCAGAGAGCCGCGTCGTGCATCTGGTGGGGCAAAGCTCCGGTGTCACGAACCAAAAACAAGCGCCCAAGCGTCGCCCGCAGTATTGGTTCGATTCGCGCCGCCGCTATTTTGTAAAAAACCACGGCTGGCTCTATGCCGCCGCAACCGATGCCGTGTGGGCCAGCACCTTTGCCCTATGGCGGCTGCGGCGTGTCCTCCAGCAAAAGCCCGATGCCGATCCGCCCAATTTCTTGACGGATTTTATTGCCAATAGCGTGTTTCTAAAAGGAGCCGAAATTAAGCCCGCCCGCTGTTCCTGATCTGGCGCTGGCAGAACATCTGGCTGAGTTCTTTAGAGCGCGTTGAAGCTATGATCCCCCCCAACCCCCCTTAATAAGGGGGGAGCCGAGCCGCCCAGTCAAAG
>JBDNCP010000042.1:0-32050 GCA_046719575.1 Cyanobacteriota bacterium | reverse complement strand
TGCTTCTGAAAGGGGCTGGATGGATTGCATCATCCGGTTTGCCAAGTTTTGCTGAGTTAGGACAGAACCCCTAACATTCTGCCTAATTTTGCAATTCGCTGATCAACGCAGACGCTTCGATTCACCCTCCTACCAAATCCACAAGCAACAATCCCAAATCCAACATTAAACCTCTTGCATGAATGCTGTTTTAAGGGTATGAATCGTAGCGTGGCGGTACCGCGCCACGATTCACGCAAGAAGTCTATTGACCCGGCTTCCTGCTCCAAGGCAATAAGCTCTGCTGAAATTTAAACCCAATGTTGGCTATTGTTAACTTGGCAGTGTTTCCTGGCCAAGTCGAGTTTTCTTGTAGATTGTTTGGCTGGGGTGGCTTTTGGGAACACTGGTAGAAACTTTTACAAACCTTTTGGACAAAGGGGAGACTGAAGCAACACTATGGAGCAGCGGACACACACCACTCCAGACGGGAAAACGGTCATCATCCTGATGCCTACCGGACGCTTGGATATCACAACGGCCTGGCAGTTTCGCCTAAAGCTGCAAGAGTCGATTTCCCGACTCAGCCCCCACATTGTTGTAAACCTGTCGCAGGTAAACTTTATCGACAGTTCTGGTCTTACGTCTCTGGTGGCTGGGATGCGGGATGCCGACAAGGTCAAGGGCAGCTTCCGAATTTGCAACGTCCACCCCGAAGCCAAGCTGGTGTTTGAGGTGACGATGATGGACTCGGTGTTTGAGATTTTTGAGACCGAGGAAGAAGCACTAGAGGGCGTGCCCCGGAGTGTTGTCACGGGCTGATGAGTTAGGAAGTGCAGCTAGGAAACGGGCGATCGCCCCCATGCCGCTGTCTCGTGCCCATCGCGCCCCATTCCTCCGTGATATGGGATAATGGGATCACAATAATTTAAGACTTCCCGTGAACGACGTTCGCACTGTTTCAGATACCAAGCGTGCTTTCTATAGCCTGCACACGCGCCCGATTCATTCGATCTATCGGCGCGTGGTGGAGGAGTTGATGGTAGAAACGCATTTGCTCCTCGTCAACGCTAGCTTTCGTTACGACCCTGTATACGCCCTCGGCGTAGTCACAACCTACGATCGCTTTATGCAGGGCTATCGTCCTGAGCAAGATCGGGAGTCAATCTTCAATGCCCTGTGTCGGGCGGTTGGCGGCGATCCCCAGGTCTATCGGCAGGACGCGGAACGTCTGCTGGCAGAGGCAGCCCATCTGTCACCCGAAGATGTGGTGTCTAAGGTGCGAGAATCGACGGAACCAACGGACGGACTGGTCGGCGTGTTGCGCGGCGTGGCGGGAAATGCGAACTTTAAGTACAGCCGCCTGTTTGCCATCGGGCTATATACGCTGCTGGAACAGATGGACAGCGAAATGATGAAGGACGATGCCCGCCGTGCGGCGGCGCTTCAGTCTCTTGGCGACGCGCTGAATCTGTCGGCCGACAAAATGCAGAAAGATCTGGAACTCTATCGCAGTAACCTGGACAAGATGACCCAGGCGCGGGCTGTGCTAGATGACATTCTGAAGGCAGACCGCAAGAAAAAAGAGGAGCGAGCTAGGGCAAAAGCAGCGAAGGCTGAAGATGGGGCGATCGCCACTCCACCCAGTTCTCCGTCTGAGCCTGGCTAGGGCTAAGGGTTGTCGTAAAATTTCTGTAAAATTTCCCAAAAGGCGGTGCTGACCTGCAAACCCAGCGCCGCTTTTTAGCGCTTTTTAGTTGGAGGCTTGGCGCAAAGAGGCGATCGCGCTCCGTCAACACGCCTGAATGCGAGAAACTGAGCGCTACCTCGGCTCAGCCCAGCCAAAACGCTTAAAATTAATCGATTGAAGTTAATCGATCAATCTGAAAATCGGGATGAAAGGATTTGAACCTTCGGCCCCCTCGTCCCGAACGAGGTGCGCTACCAAGCTGCGCTACATCCCGGCGGTGAAATCTATCATCTAGAAATCTACCTCAGACATTCTAGCCTATCACACGCTGCAATCGGCTCAGCCTTTATAATTCAAACAGTGTGATTTGGGCAACAGCGCGTGACGGTCAAGCCAACGAAACCAGACTGGCTGCGGGTGAAAGCGCCGCAGTGGGAACGAGTCGGAAGTGTTAAAGAAATCCTGCGGGATTTGGGGCTAAACACGGTCTGTGAAGAGGCCTCTTGTCCCAACATTGGCGAGTGTTTCAATGCGGGGACAGCGACGTTTTTGATCATGGGCCCCGCCTGCACCCGCGCCTGCCCCTATTGCGATATTGACTTCGAGAAACAGCCGAAAGCACTCGACCCGCAGGAGCCAGAAAACCTGGCCGAAGCCGTGCGCCGCATGAAGCTGAACCATGTGGTGATTACCTCGGTGAACCGAGACGACTTGCCCGATGGCGGCGCAGCTCAGTTTGTGGCCTGCATCGCAGCCGTGCGGCGGGTATCGCCCCAGACGACGATCGAGGTGCTGATTCCTGACCTATGTGGCAACTGGGACGCGCTGGCGCAGATTTTGGACGCTCGTCCGGAGGTGCTGAACCACAATACGGAAACAATTCCCCGGCTGTATCGGCGGGTGCGCCCCCAGGGGAGCTATGAGCGCACGCTAGAACTGTTGGGGCGATCGCGCAAGCTGGCTCCCTCGGTTTACACCAAGTCGGGCATTATGGTGGGTTTGGGCGAAACGGATGAAGAAGTGCGCCAGGTGATGCAGGACTTGCGCGCGGTCGATTGCGACATTCTCACCATCGGGCAATATCTCCAGCCCAGCCCCAAGCACTTGCCGCTCCAGGCATTCATCACGCCAGAACAGTTTGACATATGGCGCGTGGCAGGCGAAGCAATGGGCTTTTTACAGGTGGTGTCTTCGCCGCTGACGCGCAGTTCCTATCACGCTGAGCAGGTACGGGAATTGATGCGGCAAAATCCGCGTTAGGCGGGAACCGCAATCAGAAATCAGATGCCAAGCGGTTCTGACTCCCCTTGGGGAGAAGGGTGATTCTTGGGAGACAATAAAGCTGAAGGCAGCAGCACGATGACTTCAGGGTTGAGGATTTGGGCTTGTTTATGCGTATCCGCATTGGTACATTCAACGCCGAAAATCTGTTCGCCCGATTCCAGTTCAAAGGCGGCATTCTCGACGACGAGCTTCCCGACAAGTGGACTACCAGCGTGACGCAATGCATTCCGTTTTCGGAGGGAAAAGATCGGCTCACAGCGGAAGCAATCGGAGCGTTGCGAGCAGACATCTTGGGGCTGCAAGAAATCGAGAGCATGGACACCCTGAAGCAGTTTGTGCGCCAGTTCCGCCCGTTGATGCCAGACTATCCCTACAAGCTAGTAATTGACGGCAACGATCGCCGATTGATCGATGTAGGCTTGCTCAGCCGCTATCCCTTTCGCCATATCCGCACCCACCAGTTTGATCGCGCTCCTAGCGGCCACCTTATCTTTTCTCGCGACTGCCTAGAAGTAGATATTGAGCTGCCCGACGGCAAACCACTGACGGTGTTTATTAACCACTTCAAGTCTATGCACGAAGGGCGCGAGGAAACCATGCATATCCGCAAAATCCAGACCCAGCGAGTCGTACAGATTTTGCATGAGCGGTTTGGAGTTGATCCGGGCGCAGCAAACTGGGTGATTTTGGGGGATTTCAACGATTATCTGCCATCACTGGGTCTGGAACCGTTGCTCAGCCAGCCCTGGCTAGAAAACGTGATCGAACGGCTGCGCCCCGATCAGCGCTGGACGCATTTCTTTTCACGGGGCGAGGCCTATCACCAGCTTGACTATATTCTCTTGTCGCGATCGCTCGCCGAAGCCAATCCCCAGGCGCTCCCCTACATTGAGCGGCGCGGCCTGCCCAAACGAGCCGAACGCACGGCCGTGCAGCGGTTTAACGGCGTGGGTAACAGCTACCCCAAAGCATCTGACCATTGCCCGGTCGTAATTGAGCTAGAAGTCTAAAGTTGAAGTCTAAAGTTTTTGAATTTGGGGATGGAGAGTCTCAAGCAAATAGACCAAACTAAAACCAAGTTAAAAGATTAAAAGTAAATCTTAAAAGTAAATCTTGAACCCTGGGCGGCCTGCTGCGTGGGCGGCGCAGACCCTTTGAGGTTTATGTGTACAAACGTCCTACCTGCTGATCAAGTCGAAATTGCCAATCTAAACACTCTAAAATCGCCAACCTAACATCCAAAAACCTAACATCCAAAATCAGACCTGCCTCCCAACGCCTAACGTCTGACTGAGCAAACAGGCGGCAATGCGATCGCTCGCACCAGGTAGCCCCATGCGGCGGCGGCCGTTTTCGGCGATCAGTTGTAGGCGATCGGGGTCTTGTAGGAGCGATCGCACGACATCGGCCGCTTGGTTAGGCTGCTCAACCAAAATCACCGACGGCCCCAGCAGGCGCGTTTGGGCTTCGGCAAAGGCGTAGGTAAACTGTGGCCCCTCGCCCGGAAAGATCAGCACGGGTTTGCCCAATCCTACAACCTGCTCGGTGGCGGTGCCCGCCATCGCCATGGCCACATCGCCCCGGTTGACGCAGCCATTAAACGCCGTTGTCAGGAGCAGGGTTGCCTCGTGTTGGCGATAGGCGAGCGGCGGTACGGGAGCGGGGTGGGTCAAGTGCCAGCCGCGAGTCTGCAAGGCTTTGTGCAAGATTGCCAAATCCAAGTATGGGGCGATCGCCACCAAAAAGGTTACGGGTCGGTCGAAGGTTGTCACCAGCGATTGCGCCCCATCCAGCAGCGTTTCCCAGTTGCGATAGGCCTCTGGCACGCGTGAACCAGGCAGCAGGGTCACCACCAGCGCCTCATCGGGAATTGCAAAGTCGATCCCCATCGGCTCCAGATCGTCCATCATGGGGTTGCCTAAGTCATGCACGGGCAACTTCCAGCGGCTCAGCACTTCGCTAGTCAGGCTATCGCGGGGAAACACTGCCCGACAGCGCGATCGCCCCATCAGCCAGCGCTCCCACGGCAGATACACCGACCCCGACCAGCTTTCCAACCGCTCAAACCAAGAGGCGCGGGGCAGGAGTCCAGCTTCATCGCGCAGGTAATATTCTGATTTCGCTGTGCCTACAAAGGCATAGGGCGCACCGCTCCACCAGGCAAACAGCAGCGGCACCAGATCGCCCACTGCCAAGATCAGGTCGCCTTGCTTCGCCCACTCACGCACCACGCGAAGCTGGCTGAGGGTAAGCTGTACCAAACCACCGCGCAGGTCTTTGGCAAACTGCCGCCCGTCCATATAGACGAAACCGCCGGAGGGAAGCTGTTTAACGGGGCCAATCACTGGAATGCCGCTCTGAGAGTAGGCGTGACCTTCACCCACCAGCGGTAGCGCCACAATATCCGCCACGCGACCTTCCAAATCAGCCCGATGCCGCAGGGCTCGGAGAATGCGGAGGGCGATCGCATCTTCTCCGTGGCCATTGCTCAGACACAGTAGCTTCATGCCAAACCATCACTACGCGGTTGAACCTCAAGGATAAGGGATCGCCGCAAAATTGGGTAAGCGAGGTCAGCGCCTCTATTTTCAAGATTTGCTTTCAAGATTTGCAGAGGTTAATCAGAGACGCTACAGCGCCGAGGCTACAGCGCCGTGCCGCTAAAGACCTTCTGTGCTGGCCCCGTCATGTAGAGATGCTGATCTACCTCCGACCACTCGATCAGCAGCGGCCCGCCCGGAAGCTCCACGGTGGCGCGGCGATCGCTCTTGCCATTCAGCACGGCCGCCACCAGTGACGCGCAGGCTCCTGTGCCGCAGGCCAGCGTAATGCCCGCGCCCCGCTCCCATACCCGCATCTTCAGGTAGTCGGGGCGCACTACCTGAATAAACTCGGTATTGATCCGCTTGGGAAACGCCGGATGATGCTCAAACTGAGGCCCGATCGCCGCCAGCGGAATTGCGTCCACATCGTCTACAAAGGTGATGCAGTGGGGATTGCCCATGCTGACGCAGGTGACTTGCCAGACTTGTCCGGCGACTTCTAGCGGCAGGTTCACGACCTTTTCTTCCGATGCCGCCAGCGTTGTGGGAATTTCGCCCGCCAGCAGGCGCGGCAGCCCCATATCTACCGTGATTTGCCCGTCTGCCTCTAGGCGCGGCGTGATCAGCCCTGCCAGTGTGTGAATTTTGTAGACGGGTTTCGGTGACCCCGTTTCGGCGGCTTCTAGGTCGGCAATAAAGCGGGCCAGACAGCGGATGCCGTTGCCGCACATCTCTGGCTCAGAGCCGTCGGAGTTGAAAATCCGCATGGTGTAGTCGGTGTCGCCTTGCCCCGGCAGCGCAAAGATTACGCCGTCTGCGCCGATGCCAAAGTGGCGATCGCACCACTCCACCGCTTGCGCTGGGGTGATGCACGGCTCTGGCTGCTGCCGATTGTCTATCAGGATAAAGTCGTTGCCTAGCCCGTGATATTTCGTAAATGCGATCGCCATAGTGATTGTCAGAACTGTCTAACAGAGAAGTCTAACGGTAACTCGATGCCAGCGACCCAAGGCCTTGGAAGGAGGCTTTGAGCAGCCTGCTTGAATCATCCTAGGCTCCGAGTGGGCATTCTGAATACCGCAGTATATCGCAGTCTAGTGCAGCCCATTACGGGCGATCGCATCACGCCTTGTTGGAATCATCCCGATCAAGGCAAGACATCTCCTACACTGAAAAGAAACCGCTATCGCCCTGCATCGCCCCACGCCCAAACTCTAAACTCCAAAATCTAAAACTCAGAGCTTCTTAACCTATGAGCATCGAACTAGAAACGGGTTTGCCCAGCGTCCGTCAGATCCAAACCCTGATTCGAGAAGAACGCGAAGTGGAACTCAAGCTCATTACCAACGACCTGATCACCGGCAAAATGCGCTGGCAAGACCCGTACTGTATCTGCGTGGTCGATCATTACGACCAGCAAACCGTGATCTGGCGCAACGCAATCGTTTACATGAAGCCGAAGTTGTAGGCTGAAATCTAGGGCCTGCTGCCCGACTTCACAGATTTTCCCTACTAATCACCCTCATCAATCGCCAGGCCCCTATTCGGGCGGGCGGCCGTGCCACGGGCTAACCTGCACCACGCCGCCTGGCGTGAACACGACTCGAAAGAGTGCCCTGGGTTCTGCGGAGCGGTTGGTCTGCTGAAATTGCAGGTCGGGCAAGGGGGTTTGGTTAGCGTTTTGCACAGCGGCATTATTCATATAGCGAAACCCCAAGATGTCGCCGTTCTGGGCTACTGACACCTGATAGACCAAATCTTCGGTAAAGGTTGGCCGCTGCGACCAAGCATCATCGAGGCGATCGCGCAGTTGCGTCTTCAGCCGATCCAGTTGCTCCGGCTCTGTAATCTCATTCGCATTGACCAGCGCTTCGCCGACCGAGCTGGTTGTCTCTGACGCAGGGCTAGCAGGACTAGCGGCAGGGCTGGCACTTTCAGCACCGGGGCTGTCTGAAACAGTGGTATCTGGACTCTGAATCGGGCTAGGGCTTTCGACCGGAGCAGGCGAAGCCAAGGGCGTGGGCGAACCCGCTGGCGGGCTGGCCGCCGGAGACGCAGGGCTGACCAGGGGCGTGGGTGTAGCCGACGACTCGACGGCCGCTTCGGGGCGACGTTCTGGAATCGGCAAAAAGAACAGCGCCACCGCAGCAGCAGCCAGTCCCGCCAGCCCAACAGCAGCAGGCACAACCTGTTTGGTCATGGGTTCATGGGTCACTGCGTAGCGGCGCGACACGGGCGCAAGCTGGGGGGCGAACTCTGGCAGCGTTTGGCTATCTGCCAAAAACTGGTCAATCGCCTCCACCAAATCAAAAAGCTGCACGGTTTTCAAATCAAGCTGGATTGAACCGGCCGAGCTACCGCCGTTTGCCTCTCCCACAAACGAATCTGGCTTAACAGTCAACCGATGCAGATCTGGCGCGAGCCGCTCCAAAGACACCAATTCACCTTGCCCTGGCTGGGTGTGGGGGTGGGGCACGCCGCTGAGCATCCCCTGGGCATAGTTGCTGACGGTGATCGCCAGATCTTCTAAAAACGCCCGCCCGCCGCTAATCGACTGCGGCTGTCCAGCAAAGTGGCACTCGGCATTGGTCACCATCGACAAGACCGGACGCGGCGCTGCTGCGGTTGCCCCGTCGCTCAGGCCTTCCACCACTAGCTTGCAGTTGGGCAGGGTATATTGCCGCTGAATCGTCATGCCACCTCTCCATCAAACAAGCTAGTCCAAAGTCGCTGGGGGCCGGCTGTGCCTGTGCAAAAGAGAAGCTGACGCAATAGCCCCAGTGCTAGGTCATTCAGCTTTTCGTCGGTGTCGTAAAGCAGCACAGCGGCACGGCGCGGGTTCATGCGAGCGCGAAAGTGTGCCCGAAAGCGCTCTAGGTATTCCGACAGGCGGAAGTGATGCTCTGCCGAAAGGTGGCGATCGCTCAATTGCTGATGCGCCAGCAGCAGTTGCCGAATCACCCCCGTCAGTCGTCGTGCTAGGTTGCAAATCATCAACACCATCGCCTTGCCTTCTGCCTGGGTCAGGGTTTTGCGCTGGCTACCATAGCGGCGGAGCGGGTTGGCACTGCGGAGTCGCCACAGCCCCACGCGATTTTTCACAATGCTTTGCAGATTCAGGTCGCTAGCAGTCATCAGCAGCGCCTCTGAACCGCCCAGATCCAGCGCTTCGATAGCCAACAGCAGCAAGTCAAGTTGCACCCGCGCCCGCCGGGGAAGGGTGTCACCAGGAACGGCAATGTCCGGTAGGGTTCCCAAAATGGGGGGGATGGATTGGTCGGGCGGCGTTTGTACTTGCATTACTGTACTTGCACTACTTCTCATGCGGTGAATTCATCTCGGCCTGCCCCAGAGAGCCAGTCTGCCAGCATTTTGACGACCAGATTTGGATAACCAGCACCCGGACAAACCTGTATCACTAGAACGCTATGACTGGAGGGTTCGACTTTAGGTTGCCCGTGTTTTAAACTTCGACCTTCACGCCGCGCCAAAAGGCAACGTGCCCTGCAATTTCCTTGGCAGCATCCTTTGGCGCTGGATAGTACCAGGCGGCATCTTTGTTGACCTGGCCCTCGACCACGATGTTGTAGTAGCTGGCAACGCCTTTCCAAGGACAGGTGGTGTGGGTGTCGCTGGGCTGAAAATATTCAGATTTAATGGCATCGGGCGGGAAGTATTGGTTGCCTTCGACCACCACGCAGCGATCGCTCTCAGCTAGCACGGCTCCGTTCCAAGTTGCTTTGGGCATGGGTTTCGAGTGTCTTTGATAGATAGTGGGATAGATAGTGGTGCAGATTCTTTAAGAACTGACAGCCTTGAGAACTGACAGCGAATAAAGTAGGCAGTCAACCGATGAACCGCACGGGATATCCTTAAACAAACTACTTTTGGATTGTGTGCTTTGACTGTAGGTCTTGACTTTAGACTTTTGGGCTTGAACTTTAAGCCTTGAACTTTAAGCTTTGGCTTTAAGCTTTAGACTTTATCTGAAATCCCTAACCAGGACACTTGCAAAAGAGTCCCAACGGCCAATTCTAGCGCGTGAGCTTGCCAATCTTAAAAGATCGCCAAAAGATTCACCTGAACGCAAGATAGAAACTGGGGTTGTGGGTTGAGGATTGAGAGCCAACTAGGCGGACAGTTGGCGATTTTGGCGCGAGTGTCCGAGACAGGGGTGTCGCATGACACGATGCTGCCTAAACTAGAGCCAGAAACAAAAGCCAGAAACAAAAGCCAGAAACAAAACGTTGGAAAGCATCCTATGGGATATTGTCTGAGCTTTTGAGCGTTTTTGTTGAGCCGTCTAGCGCTGAGGGAACTCCCATGACTGCTGCCGTGTCTACTGTTGCCCCATTGAGCAAATCGCCCTTTGGCCAAATGCAAGCGGTTCCTGAATTGTTTGCCCGCTGTGCCCAGCGACCGGAGATTGCCGATTTAACTGCTGTGCATGATCCCCACAGCACGCCGGAGATCAAGCTGACCTACGCCGAGCTGTATCAGCAGATCTTGCAATTTGCCGCAGGGTTGCAAGCGTTGGGTATTCAGGAGGGCGATCGCGTCGCTTTGTTTTCCGACAACCGCCCCCGCTGGCTGATTGCCGACCAGGGCATTATGACCGCTGGGGCGATCGACGCGGTGCGCGGCTCCCAGGCAGACCGAGGCGAACTGCGGTTTATTCTCGACAACAGCGAAGCCGTGGCGCTGATTACCGAAGACGCAGCCACGCTGAAGAAAGTCTCGCCCAATTTGGATGACCTGCCGCTGCAAACGGTGATCCTGCTGACGGACGAAACACTGGAGGCTCCGGGGTTAAAGATTCTCAACTTTTCGCAGGTGTTGGAGATGGGCAAAGACCGTGCCGTGCAGCCGCCCACCCAGCGCACCCGCGACACGCTGGCCACGCTGATGTATACCTCAGGAACATCTGGCGTGCCCAAGGGGGTGATGCTGAGCCACGGCAACTTGCTGTCGCAGGTGGAGGGGGCGGCGACGGTGGTGGAGCCGCAACCGGGCGATCGCGTCCTCAGCATTCTCCCCATCTGGCACTGCTACGAGCGTACGTTTGAATATTTCATCTTTGCCCACGGCTGCACGCAAATTTACACCAATATTCGCTTTGTCAAAAAAGACCTAAAGGAGTTTCGCCCGCAGTTTATGGTCGGCGTACCGCGCCTGTGGGAGTCGATTTATGAAGGCATTCAGAAACAGTTCCGCGAGCAACCAGAGAAAAAGCAAAAGCTGGTGAATTTCTTGCTGGCGCAGAGCGATCGCTACGTCAAAGCCAACCGCACGCTGCAAGGGCTGAACCTGGAAAACCTCAACCCATCGCCGCTAGACAAGCTAAAAGCGATGGCCGAAGTGGCAATTACGTCTCCGGTCTACCTGCTGGCGGATCGGCTAGTGTTCCAAAAGGTGCGCGACGGCATCGGCGGACAAATTAAATTCGTCGTCAGTGGCGGCGGCTCCATTGCAGAGCATTTGGAAGACTTTTTTGAAATGGCAGGCATTCAGATTTTGGGCGGCTATGGGCTGACGGAAACCTCGCCCATTACCCATGTCCGCCGCGTCAGGCATAACATGCGCGGGGCCGATGGGCAGCCCCTGCCCTATACGGAGACGCGCATCGTCAACCCGGAAACTCGTCAGGATTTGCCCCAGGGTCAGCAGGGGTTAATCTTGATTCGCGGCCCGCAGGTCATGCAGGGCTATTACAAAAATCCTGAAGCCACCCGCAAGGCCATCGACCCGGACGGCTGGTTCGATACGGGCGACCTCGGCTGGGTGACGCAGTGGGGCGACCTGATTATTACGGGTCGCGCTAAGGACACGATCGTTCTCACCAATGGCGAAAACATCGAGCCGCAGCCGATCGAAAACGCCATCATCCGCAGCGTGTATATTGACCAAGTAATGCTGGTGGGGCAGGATCAGCGAATGATTGGGGCGCTGGTGGTGCCTAATCTGGAAACGCTGGAATCTTGGGCGGCGACCCAGGGTGAAGCAGTGCGAAATGCTGATGGCACGATTAACCTGGAGTCTAAGCCTGTGCAGGATTTGATTCGCCGGGAGTTGACTCAGGCGGTGCAAAATCGGCCGGGCTTCCGTCCGGATGAGCGGATTGGGCCGT
This sequence comes from Cyanobacteriota bacterium, assembly GCA_046719575.1. Lineage (GTDB taxonomy): Bacteria > Cyanobacteriota > Cyanobacteriia > Elainellales > Elainellaceae > Thermoleptolyngbya. Next base: position 20,427 of record JBDNCP010000042.1, on the reverse strand, counting down.
TCCGCATCCTCAGTGAGCCATTTACGGTAGATAATGGGCTGCTGACTCAAACGCTAAAAGTGCGTCGCAACGTTGTGATGGAACGCTATAGCAGTATGATCGAATCGATGTTTGCCTGAGGTCGTTCCCGCATTTTGTATGGTTTGGGAGCGGCGGTAGGGCGATCGCCAGAGTGTTGCACCCCATCGTTGCACAAACACTTCAAACCCTTATTCAATGGACGATTTCAACTTCCTCATGGACCCCTCCCAATCCTACTTGCTCCTCAAACGCGCCGTGAACGTCAAGGCTGTGGTCACCCCCCGCTGGAAAGAAGAAAAACAGCAGCAGCTTCAGCTCCAGATTGACCAGCTTGACGAACAAAAGCAGCAGCTTGAAACCCAAGAGCAGCGCATGATGGCGGAAATGCGAAAGCAAATCATCCGACCCGACGACCCGGCGATCGCCCAACAAATGAATAACTTTCAGCTCCAGGTAAACCAGCGCAAAAGCGAAATCCTGGAGCGCCGCAACCAAGTCTTGCTGCAACTTCAGCAGGTGCAACTGCTCGATATGGATCAAGAGGTCAGCGAAGGACTGGTCGAAGGCTTCTGCCGCGTCGAGATGGGCGATAACCTGATCCGCAAGATGCAAATCGAAGTGCTGCTGCGGGACGGCGTTGTGGAGGAGATTCGGGGAGAGCTTTAGGAGGCGATGGGGGAAAGGGGTGGAAGGGAAAAACGAAAAGCGAAAAACGAAAAACGAAAAACGGAACCTCTTCGTTCTTCTCTCTTCGTTCTTCTCTCTTCGTTCTTCCTCCCTCCCCGAACCTCTCGCGCCTAAAAACTGCTTCGTATCGCGTTACAATTCAATCTGCTGCCTTGCGCCTTCGTCAGCTTGTTGCAAGCTTAGCCGCAAAGATTTTGGGATCGACAGCCACGATTTTGGGATCGACAGCCACAATTGATTCGCAGTCGATAGTGACTGACTCGACCCCTTAGACCGCATTTCACCTTTACTCACGATTTGGGAAGCCGCTCCATGATCCACGAAGTTTTCATGCCTGCGCTCAGTTCTACGATGACCGAGGGAAAAATTGTTTCCTGGGTAAAAGCACCGGGCGACAAAATCGAAAAGGGCGAAACCGTGGTGGTGGTTGAGTCCGATAAGGCCGACATGGATGTGGAGTCGTTTTACGAGGGCTATCTGGCGACGATTATTGTAGATGCAGGCAGCACGGCTCCGGTGGGCGAGGCGATCGCCCTAATTGCTGAAACCGAAGCGGAGATTGAAATTGCAAAGCAGAAGGCTGCCAGTGCATCCAAGCCTGTCTCCAGCGCTGCTACGTCCACCCCTGCCGCCGCGCCAGAACCTGTGGCCGCTGTAGCAGAGGAGGCGATCGCCAGTAGCAACGGCAGTTCGGGACGACTCGTGGTATCGCCCCGCGCCCGCAAGCTGGCCAAAGAACTCAAGGTTGACCTAACCACAGTCAAAGGTAGTGGCCCCCACGGGCGCATCGTAGCGGAAGATGTAGAAGCCGCAGTTGGCAAGGTGTCCGCGCCTGCTACTCCGGCCCCGGTTGCGGCTCCAACAGTTGCATCGGCTCCCACTCCTGCTCCGGCGGTTCCAAAGCCCGCTCCTGCTTCGGCGGCTCCCGTCACACCGGGCCAGGTTGTGCCCCTGACCACCTTGCAAAATGCCGTCGTGCGAAACATGGTCGCCAGCCTGGAGGTGCCCATCTTCCACGTCGGCTACACCATCACCACCGACAACCTAGACAAGCTCTACAAGCAGATTAAGTCTAAGGGCGTGACGATGACGGCGCTGCTAGCCAAGGCGGTTGCCGTGACCCTGAAAAAGCACCCGCTACTTTACGCGGCCTATACCGAACAAGGCATTCAGTACAACAGTGGCATCAATGTGGCGGTGGCAGTAGCGATGGATGATGGCGGGCTGATCACGCCCGTCCTGCAAGCCGCCGACCAGATGGATATCTACACCCTGTCGCGTACCTGGAAGGATCTGGTCGATCGCGCCCGCTCAAAGCAACTGCAGCCTGCGGAATATAGCACGGGCACGTTTACCCTCTCCAACTTGGGGATGTTTGGAGTCGATCGGTTTGACGCAATCTTGCCGCCAGGGCAGGGCGCAATCCTGGCAATTGGCGCATCGCGTCCGCAGGTGGTGGCTACCGCAGAGGGGATGTTTGGTGTGCGATCGCAGATGCAGGTCAACCTGACTGCCGATCACCGAATAATTTATGGTGCCCATGCAGCAGCGTTCCTCCAAGACCTAGCCAAGCTCATCGAAACTGACGCGCAATCGCTGACCCTGTAGGCGATCCAAGGATTCAGCCAAGCAAAAAAGACAAAAAAACGAAAAAAGGGAGCGCCTACGCCCCCTCCTAACTTGCTTCTCAACCTCGGAGATGAAACCTGCAACCAAGCGCTCAAACTCAACCAAGCTATTCTGCAGCCGTGGCCGCCGCGAAGGACTGACGAACTGGAATACTGTTGAACCCTGCTTCAGAGGACTCAAACGTTGCGTCAAGCTCGTCTTCGATCAGGAGGCGATCGCACGGGATCGTGTCAGACAGAATTGCGCTGGCCATCATGCCGCAGTGAATTTCTAGCATAGCACCAGGCACAGCTTCAAAAATGAGCCGCTGCCCCGGAAACACCACGCGCTCAAAATACCAGCCAGGAATATTGGTGATGCGAGCAATCTGGATCTTGCTCGTAGCGTTCACATAGCAGCAGAGAATGTGAACTGACTTGTCAGAGGGGACGGGATCAATAATTTGCGCCATAGCCGTGGGGAGCCTCGTGATAATTGCGTGGGTGCTTTAACCCTAACATCCCACGATCCCCAAGGCTGTAAACTCAACTACCAACAATCGGCACGCAAAAATTTACGGGAATGTGATCCCCGCATAAAGTCAACAGCTAGCAGCGCTAGCTCTGTCTCTGGTTCAGCATTCTGGCTAGCTACCGCTTATCAGGCGCTTTTAGACAGGCTTTTAGACAGGCTTTTAGACAGATGAACATCCTGTGAGGTCGTGTCAAGCCCACCCGACCCTCTGCTCAGATAGAAGCTCCAGCGCAGATTACATCGCCTGTCCTCAAGAAGGCTATCGTGTTTTTGGGGCGTTTTATGCCTCTAGATACGAAACTTCGATGCACGCCAAGAAAGTCGATGGTATCGTAAAGATATATAAATAAGCGTCTCAGATTTGATACCTGCCTCTACCTCGCTTTTAATCCCTGCCTCTAAGCAACTGCTTGAAGAAGCTGTTTGAAAAGTCCTGTGAGAGGTCGCATCGTTGCTCGCTAAGCGCATGACAGTTCCAACCTTGCAGACAAGCGCTAAAGCAAATCGACGAGTTGACGCTTTTTAACCTATAGATTCACCAGATTTATCACATCTATCAGCATGACAGCGCAGTTGATGTCTCCGCCGACACCGCTCACCCGCCGCGATCGCCTCCTGTTTGAGCGGGTGCTATACGTGCGCCTTCCGTGCAATCCAATCTTTCCCATTGGTGTCGTCTACTTGTCTGATCATGTCCACAAGGTCTTTCCCGACGTACAGCAGCGCATCTTCGACTTGGGAGCCGTGCCGCCGCTAGATTTTGGCCCTGCGCTCGACCGCTGCATCGACGAGTTTCGCCCGACGCTGCTGGTGTTTTCTTGGCGCGACATTCAAATCTATGCCCCGGTCGGCGGGCGCGGCGGCAACCCGCTGCAAAATGCCTTCGAGTTCTACTACGCTCGCAATCCGTTGATCAAGCTGCGGGGGGCGATCGGCGGCTTCCGGATGGCCGCGTCCTACCTCACCGAACTGTGGCGCAACGAGGGTTTGATTAAGCGTGGCCTCAGGCGGGCACAGCGCTACTGCCCGGGAGTTCGGCTGGTGGTGGGCGGCGGAGCCGTCAGCGTGTTTTATGAACAGTTGGGCAACCTACTCCCCAAGGGCAGCATTATTTCCGTTGGCGAGGGCGAGGCGCTGCTAGAAAAGCTGCTGCGGGGGCAAGATTTTTCGGATGAGCGCTGCTATGTGGTGGGCGAGACGAAACCGCGCGATCGCCTGATTCACGAGCAGCCCGCCCCGCTGGAAAAAGGCGCGTGTAACTACGACTACATCGCCGAAATCTGGCCCGAATTTAGCTACTATCTGCAAGATCAGGATTTTTATATCGGTGTGCAAACCAAGCGCGGCTGTCCCCACAACTGCTGCTACTGCATCTACACCGTTGTCGAAGGCAAACAGGTGCGGATTAACCCCGCCGATGAGGTGGTGGCAGAAATGCAGCAGCTTTATCGGCGCGGCGTTCGCAATTTCTGGTTTACTGACGCGCAGTTTATTCCCGCCCGCAAATTCATCGACGACGCAGAGGAGCTACTGCAAAAAATCGTCGATGCGGGTATGACCGACATCCACTGGGCGGCCTACATCCGTGCCGACAACCTGACCCCCCGCCTCTGTGAGCTGATGGTGCAAACGGGCATGAACTATTTTGAGATTGGCATCACCAGCGGCTCTCAGGAACTCGTCCGCAAGATGCGGATGGGCTATAACCTGCGGACGGTGCTGCAAAATTGCCGCGATCTAAAGGCAGCAGGGTTCAATAGCCTGGTGTCAGTCAACTATTCCTTCAATGTGATCGACGAAACCTTCGACACGATTCGCCAGACCATCGCCTACCATCGCGCTCTGGAGGAAATCTTTGGCGAAGATAAAGTAGAGCCTGCCATCTTCTTTATTGGACTCCAGCCCCACACGCACTTGGAGCAATACGCCTTTGACCACGGCATTTTGCAAAAAGGCTACGATCCGCTGGCGATTCACCTGCCTTGGGTAGCGAAAAAGCTGCTGTGGAACCCGGAACCACTTGGCTCGTTCTTTGGTGAGGTGTGCCTGCAAGCGTGGCGACAAAACCCCAACGATTTTGGGCGTGAGGTGATGCGAATTTTAGAACAGCGCCTCGGCCGCGCTGACCTGGAAGAAGCCCTGACAGCGGCGATCGCCCCTGCTGTGGTCAAGCGATAAGGCCAAGCTTCTGTGGGACGGGGCTTACAGCCGAGGGCGACCTAGCGCAAATGCTGGGTTGGCGCAAAGGTAACTTATAGTAGGTGGTGATATTGAGGGTCGTCTTGCAGTGCCTTGAGGACTTGCTTGATTTCCTGGGTGCGGTCTTTCTTCACCACTAGCGTCACTTTGTGGTCGCGCACAATGACCGTATCTTCTAGCCCAATGGTGACAATCAAATCCTCACTGTCGGTAGCGTAAAACAGTGCGCCCTGGGTGTCTAGCCCGACATGACGCGCCAGTTCTACATTGGGATTGTCACCCTTGAGTAGCCGCTCGATGGCGTTCCAGTCACCCAGATCGTCCCAGCTAAAGGATACAGGCAGCACGTAGGCGCGATCGGTCTTTTCCATCACGGCATAGTCGATGCTTTGCTTGGGCAGCTTGGGATAGGCCGCTGGGCCGTCTTTCATAAGCGGCTGCATGACGTAGGGCGCGTGGGCTTCTAATTCTGCCAACATTACCCCTGCCTGAAAGATAAACATGCCGCTATTCCAGCTAAAGCATCCGCTGGCAAGGAAAGTCTCCGCCGTGGCGCGGTCGGGCTTTTCGGTGAAACGGCTGACCCGGTAGGCGGCGCAGTCGAGATAGGTTCCTGCGGGGTCGCCCTGCTCGATGTAGCCGTAGCCTGTTGAGGGGAAGCTCGGTGCAATGCCCAGCGTGGCAATCGCCCCCCGTTCTCGCGCCAGTTCTACCGCAGCCCGCAGCGTATTGTGAAAGGCTGACAGGTCGCCAATCCAGTGATCCGCTGGGAAAAACCCAACAATTGCCTCCTCTCCATAGCGGCGGGCAATCTCCAGCGTCGCCCAGGCTACCGCCGGAGCCGTGTCTCGTCCTTCGCTTTCCACCAGCAGGTTCGCATCTGGCAGATCGGGCATCTGCTCTCGCACGCCCTCGGCCAGGTGCGCTGCCGTAATCACCCATAGCCCGTCCCAGCCGCCAGCAAGATCAAGGAGGCGATCGCCCGTTGCCTGGAGCAAACTTCTGCCGCTGCCATCAAGGCTTAGAAACTGCTTGGGGCGAGCCTTGCGGCTGAGGGGCCAAAATCGCTCGCCCTTGCCGCCTGCCAGAATCACGGGAATCATGCTGCTTGCTCCTCTGCGGTTACACTGCTGCGTCTACACCACTGCATTTACCCAATTCCGCCCTATCGTACAAAACTTTTCCGGTCCCTGGCGTCCCCAAAACCGCCGACTTTATCGGATTTTTATCTGAAAAACCAAGAGCCAGCGTTGGAGGTGGCATTAGGTCATTAGGTTAAGGCCTTAGGTTAAGGTTAAAACAGGTTCAGGTTAAGGTCACTTTGTAAAACCGTCACGCAGCTTACGATGCAGGGGCTTCTCGTTTGATAAGGTATGCCCATCGAGAGAACGGGTCGTCTGGCCCGATGACCCAGGGGATCATATACAAAACGACACATTTGGATAAACTGGTGGATAAACTGGTTAAGAACTCAAGCTGCTGCCAAGCGCTTGATGAATCCATTTCATGAATCCGATTCTGAGATGAGTGGATTCGTAGGAGCATTTCACAGGGGGCAGATCGTTTGCAGCAGCGCAGAGTTGGGATACGAGTTGCAGCCAACGCAGTTACGAGGTGTGAGTTCGAGTGAGACAGTCCAATCATGAGTCTGAATCTGAAATTGAGCTTTCCGAATCCGAACAATCCAGCCAAACCCGCGTAAACTCATCTTCTCAGCGAGCCTCTGCGAATGGGGTAACCCCCAATGTTGCGAAGCGGGTCATTGCTCCAACCATCCCGCCTAGAGGGCGCGGTGTTTTGAACAAGCTGCTGTGGGTTCTGGCTTTTGTTTCGACGGCGACGGTTTCTGCGACACTGGGTGCAGCGCTGACTATTCTGATGCCGGAGCATGGCGACGAGCGTGTTCAACCGGGCGACCTGCGGCAGCGCGTGGGCACGATATTAGCCAACAGTTTTGGCTATCGAGTGACGCGCCCGGTCAACATTTTGGTAATGGGGGTGGATCACTTTGTCGATGCCCCCGAAGATGCCGAAGATATTGTGCTGGGCGGGCGCAGCGATGTGATGCTCCTGGTGCGTGTCGATCCAGTCACCAATACCGCCAATATCCTGTCCATTCCTCGTGATACGCGGGTAGAAATTCCGGGCTACGGCATTGCCAAAATTAATCACGCCAACCAACAGGGAGGCGCAGCCTTGGCCGCGCAAACCGTCAGCTATAACCTAGACGGCGTACCGATTGACCGCTACGTGCGCGTCAGTACAGATTCGTTTCGAGCGCTGGTCGATTTGCTTGGCGGTATTGAGGTCTACGTGCCTTTCCGAATGCAATATGAGGACGTGACCCAAAAGCTAAAAATCGACCTAGAAGAAGGGCATCAGTGGTTAAACGGCGACCAGGCAGAACAGTTTGCTCGCTACCGCAACGATGGTCAGGGTGATATTGGGCGGGTGCAGCGCCAGCAGCAGCTTCTGAGAGCGCTAAGGGATCGGCTCTCTAGCCCAACCACCGTAACCAAGCTGCCGCAGATCATCGCGCTAATGCAGGAGTATGTAGACACTAACCTGACGCTGGAGGAAATGCTGGCGCTGGGCAACTTTGCACTGACCATGGAGCGGAGTGACCTGCGGATGGTGATGCTGCCCGGTCGGTTTAGCCGCCCCGACGAGTCGATGGCCAGCTATTGGATCTTGAACCGTCGTGAGCGCGATCGCATCATGCGGGACTATTTTCAGGTGCCAGGAATAGATGTGCAGCTAGCCCGCAGCCCTGCTCCCAGTGCTTTACGCATTGCCGTGCAAAATGCCAGCGGCGACAGACGGGCAACGCGCCGTTTGGTGCGCTATCTGCGAGAACAAGGGTTTTATAACGTTTATGTCATTCCAGACTGGTCTGTTTGGGAAAGCGAAACCCAGGTGATTGCTCAGCGGGGCGACCTAGAAGGCGCGGCGATGGTGCAGCGATCGCTCGGTGTGGGAGAAGTGGTATCAGCATCGATTGGCGATCTAGAATCTGACCTGACCATTCGGATTGGCACCGACTGGGTGGAACGAGCCGCGAGCAGTCAAGAACATGTTCTGAACTGAGCGCTGGCTCTCTCACTCTCGGCAAACCTACACAAGCCCTCTCCTGCTCAGGTAGATGCAGTCCCTAAGGAGGCGTGAGAAGATAGCGTTGGTAATCACGCTGGCAATCTTCCCCGGCTAACTGCGTCTGCATGGCCGCGTGGGTAAATGGTGGGTCAATGGCGACTGCCACACTGCGTTTGGGTTTAGTGAGATGGTCAAGTTTCCTGTGAAATCGATTGTGGCACGTGGACTTGGGTTGCTCCTGATGGTGGGGTTGGCCTGCCTGTGGGTGGCGCTGAGCGCAGCTCCAGCGATCGCCGCTGTGGATACAGTGAACTACAACAACGCCGACCTGAAAGGGCAAGACTTTTCGCACACAGACCTGTCTGGCAAGGCGTTTGTCTCCGCAGAGATGCGCGACATCAATCTGGAAGGCTCTGACCTCAGCAACGCAATCCTCACCAAAGCGGTGATGCTGCGGGCTAATTTGCGAGATGCGAACCTGACGGCTGCGCTGGTGGATCGGGTGTTTCTGGTTGGCGCAGACCTGACAAACGCGATTCTACAGGACGCAACCATGACCCGCACCAGCTTTGACGACGTGACCGTGACAGGGGCGGACTTTACCAACGCCATCCTCGACCGTTATGAAATCTCTAAGCTGTGCGATCGCGCTGAGGGCGTAAATCCGGTTACGGGCGTTGCCACGCGAGACAGTCTGGGCTGTCGCTAGGGCTTGCAAAACTGCCAGCCAAGAGCATAGAATGGTTCAAATGAACTATACAGCCATGCGTGCCCGACTCGAAAACGACCTCCTCTTTCTCCACTGCGACGACGTGCCACCTTACAAGAAAACAGGGTCGCAGGTGCGAAATACCTACTTTTGGGCGCTCAAGGCGATCGCCGCCCACGCCCCCTACGCCCGCGATTGGGAATTTGACCCGGAGGTGTGGGTCGCGCTGCAACGGCTGCTGCTGTCCTTTGCCGAGTCAGGCTATCTCGGTCTGCGCGAAACCCTGCTGGAATTTCCACCCGACACCACCATTCCCGACCCGCTCCGCGCTGTGTCTACTTGGGAATAAGCAAATGGGAATACGCAAATAAGGACGACAATGATTCCACCAAGCTAGAGCAACGGGAAACTCAGGCTTTAGGGGTTGGATTTTGGATTTCGGATCTTTGGGTAGGTTTTGAGACCTGTCCCCTACTTTTTCTTTGGGTAGGTTTTGAGACCTGTCCCCTACTTTTTCTTCAGTGTTTGCGACCCCACCAAATTCGGCGGTTTTGGCGGCGGAATGGAGGGCAGCACACCATCCTTTAGCAGCGATTGCGTGGGCGTGGGAATGCTGGAGAGTGTGTGATCGGGCAGCACCGAAACGCGGGGAGTCGCCACTGAGGAAATGACATCATTGCCCAGAATTGAGGTATTGACTGGGGGCGGCGCGGATGGGTTGCTACCAGAATAGGGGCTGCTACCAGAATAGAGGGTCGTGTTGACGGGCGATCGCAGACTGGGAAACAGGGCAGGATTCAAAACGGACGTATCTACCTGAACGTCGGGCTGAACATCGGGCTGATCCGAGGAATACCCTGGCGATCGCCCCAATGCTCCGTTAATCGGCGGCGGGACTTGGGAAGGGTCGGCGGTCATGGCTTTTTCCTTTTTCAGGATTGGCTGAGACTTAGCATATCGCTTGCGCTGCACCAAAATTGTGTCGATCTATTGCGGTGCAGTCGGCTACATCGGTTGTGCCAAGAGAGGCGATGACCCTCCTGATCTTGCCCGGAATCAGCCTCAGATAGTCTCTGCCATTTATATCGATATCAATATCAATAATCTTGACATTAAGATATTTGCATATTCTTAGTGTCAAGTATCTTAGTATCGAGATAAATTACCAGGGAGCTTTGAGTATGAATGGACGCACGGTTTTTTTGTTGGCCGCCCTTGCAGGGGGCGCAATTTTGCCCGTTCAAGTGGCGATTAACACGCTGCTGCGTCGATATGTCGGGGAGCCGATGCAGGTGACGTTCATTTCCTACCTGGCAGGAACGCTGGCCTCGCTGGCGATCTGTCTGGTGGCCCGCTATCCCCTGCCCGCAGCAACCTCGCTGGCGCAAACCTCTTGGTGGATGTGGGTGGGCGGCTGTCTGGGTACGCTCTACGTCTGGTCTACCATTTTCACCACGCCGCGCATCGGGGCAGCGCTGGCGCTCTCGCTGACCATCGCGGGTCAACTGATTGCCGCACTGTTTCTAGACCACTATGGGGCGCTGGGTCTAACTCGCTATGCCGCTAGTCCGACTCGCATCGCGGGCGTGGTGCTGGTGATTTTGGGCGTGTCGCTGGTGTCCTACGTCAGGCGCTAAGAGCGATCGCCACAGGAACCTATTCAAATCTGCCGAGGATTGGCTAAAAATCCTTGTCTAGAAATCCTCGTCTTCATCCCCATCTGTCAGCGTTTCGATCAGCAGTGTCATCTGCGCCTGCTGCTGCGCTAGAAACGCATCGCACTGGTTCAACTGCTCAACGGCGATCGCAAACTGGCTAAACACCGTTGCCAGATCAAGATCACCTGTCTCGATCTGCTCGATGATGCCTTCGACCTGGGCGATCGCCGTTTCATAGTGCCAATTGGGGGTTTTCTTGGGGGACATAGTTTCTAATAGGGTATTTAGGGTTAAGAGTCAGGAGCCAAGCGAGCCGTTTTCAGCAACAGTTCCAGACATTAATTCCAGACATCAGTCGTTTTTACGCTCGTTGACTGACAAAACATTTACCGCTGGCGGCTAGAAGCCGCGCCTACACGGGCGAAACCCGCCTACGCGGGTTTGGGTCAGAGTCGAGAGTCGGCGAAGGCCGACTTCGTTGTGATGTAGCAGCGGTTTCAACCGCCTGATGCCCAGGTTTTGTCAGTCAATCAGCGTTTTTACGTCAGCTCAGGGAACCTTGCCATTTCTCAACGACCTTCGGATCAGGACCAGCTCGCACCCCTCGTTCCTCCAAACAATCCACAAAGCGATCAATACTGATTGATGCTCCAAGCTCGCCTGCATCGTATAAACCTTGAAGCCATCTCTCTAAAGAAGGAATCACATTTAAAGGGAAACCCGCGCCTCTGAGAGATCGCTCAAAATCCCAACCAGAAATCGTTGTTCTGGTAATCAAGTCACTAGCTTTATAACGATAGATGCAAAGGGCGCGGGGTAGCGGAATGTAGGTTGGCATGAGGTCAAAAAGATAAACAAGATATCGGAAGCGTCGGCTTTGACGGAGCCAGTCATAAATCTCCTGCGACTGGGATTGGTCAACGCAACGCCCCACCTGCATCAGACACCAGAGCCAAATACTTAGACCCTGAACCGCAAACCAATACAGAGGGCTTACTGACCATCTGCTTCTGCGCTGCGCAATTCTCAACCACCTTCTGAGGGCATTTTCGGCGTTTAGTAGCCAGTCCACAGAACTGCGCTGATTGCTAGAGTCCTGCAACCCATGTGCCTCAGTCCACAGCGAAGAGAGAATTTGACAGGCTTCCGCATCTAATTGCTCTAGATTTCTAAAGTCATCGGAAGAGGAATTTGACTGTTCTACCAAATCCTTAAAGGTGCGAATACCAGAAACAAACTGTTCTGATTTCTTTTTGGAAACCAAGCCCCAAAGCCAGGAAGCAATAAATGCTGCCGATGCAACAAAGAGAACTGCTAAAACAAGACCTAGTAGGTAGCCTATCAGCACCTGCAAATCTTGCACTTCGTGAAAGATCTTGCCCAGTAAGGTTTGGGGAAGACTCGTTGAGTCGAGCTTCAAATCAATGAAATTGGGAAGCGCCAAAACAGGAGCCGCAAGCGCTGCAATAATGCCAAGGCGACGAGTCCATACCTCCAAGCTTTCCTGTGTCATTCGATCGGCTTGTTGTAGCATCGAATTTACGGTTTCTACAGAGCGTACAACACTTCCTAATAATTGTTCATCCCATTCCTTCAAAGTTCGCAGAGGCTGTTTCCAGTAGTGATAAGGGTAGGCATCTAGCAGCGCTTCTCGCAAATCATTTAACTGAGTATTAGAGCAAGGAGAATAAGTTAAATTTCGATCCCAAAAGTCTTCTATTCCATCTTGATAGCCGTCGAATCGCCGCTTTATTTGAGCAACATCGCTGCTTGCTCCTTCTAGCGAAGATTGAACTTGTCGCAATAGAAGTGAGAGTTTTTCCATCTCCAGGTAAACTCTTTTCAGAAGACTGCCGCTAATAGTCGGCAAGAAACTGATTGCGTTGTTGATCAAATCACTAAGCCCATCTATAGTTCCAGCACACCGAGCCTGTCGAGACAATAAAGGCTCATAGTCAGTCGAGATGAGGCGTGATTCATGCGCGATCGAAAACTCTAGGTAGCTGAGCTGACTAGCAATAAAATATAAATCTTTTTCTAGTTCTTGTTCAGTGAAAACTTTCCCTTTGTGAAGTGGAAAAATCAAGTATCGGGGATGATGGAAATCTCTGCCAGTCTGGGCCCGCCGCAGTGTAATGAAGTCTCCTTCCAATATGCCCCCGCTCACTTCTTTTGCAAAGGGATCGTCTGATCCAAGGCAAGTTTTGACCAGGGAATACAAGCTATCCAATTTCTTAGTTACCAACTCTTCTGGGCAGAAGGGTGGGTTCACATATTGAGCAAAGTAAAAAACGGGGGGCATTGCTTGATAGTCTTTTGCAAATTTTGTTTGTGCTAAGCCCAAGCCACAGAAGGATCTGATCTTGGCAAAGACTGTTTCCAACTTGCTCCACATCACATCTTGCAGCAAGAAACTTGCCTCATCTAAAGACAAATCAAGAGAGGAGTCGGGTTGAGATTGCAGATCATTAGACAGCGGCGGGGCCCAATGTCCACCTGTCGGATAGCTGCTCCACAAAGCCAATATCGGATTATAGATTAGGCGATTTTGGCTGACAGTGAATTGAACAAAGGAAAGCGACCAAAAGAGGGAATAAGAAGACCAATCAATAGGACTTAGGATTTGCCCAACGTAGCGACAAAGTTGTTCCCCGCCGGGTGTTTCATCAAAGTGCTTTTGCAGCACTGACAAAAAGTCTTGGGGGTGAAGCGGTGAAAAAAACATGCACTGGCGCTTATTAAAATCGTCTAGAAATCTAGCTTCAGACGGCGCAGTTTGAAGCTTAGCAGCGTAGCCCTCAAACTCTCTTTTCATTTCATCGTTCCACTGCTGAGCCGCCTGAGGATCTAGCCAATTCCAATATCTGCCCTCACTAGATACACCCAAGCTCGCCCCCGGTATATCCAAGAACAATTGAATCAGTTTGTGAATTGCTCGTGCGTGATCAGTTGCATCCCTATCATTGGTGCGCCAGTAGAGAGGGTAGCTGGTCAGTAGCGCAACTCGATTGAATCCTTTTGATGGGGATAATGAGGATTCGTCTGCTTCCTGATTATTCATTGATCGACCTCCCCTAGCCCTTGCTAGTTGAGTACTAATACTTATGTCACTATTGTTGCTCCAAATTTCAGGGCGAGAAGCGGATATTTGTTATTCTTTACGCAGGTATATATTTTGTCTTATAGGATGCGTTTTACCTCGGCAACCAGTTCGCCCTGGGCCAGGGTAATGGTCAGTGTGTCGCCAGGGTGGAGGGATTCGGCAGAGCGGGCGATCGCCCCATTTTCTTGCCGCACCACCGCATAGCCTCGCCGCAGCACGACGGCTGGGTCGAGGGTTTGCAGGGTTTGGCGCAAATACAGCGCGTGCTGCTGGGCGTGCTGGAGCCGTTGCTGAGTGCTGCGGAAGAGGCGCTGGCGGAGCAGGGCGATCGCCTCTTTGCGCTGCTGCACTTGGCGATCGAGCCGCAGTCGAAAGAGGCGATCGCGCAGTCGCCCAGCACGCCGCTGCTCTCCTTCGACCCGCTCGGCCACAACCCGATACAGGGCCAGACAGCGCTCCCGATGCTCCCGAACGATCTGCTCCAAAATCGGCACGGCTCGCTCGGCGGCGGCCGTCGGCGTGTGGGCGCACAGGTCGGCCGCTAGGTCTGCCAGCGACTCGTCCCGCTGATGACCGATGCCCGTGATCACTGGAATCCTGCATTCTGCCACAGCCCGCACCACGCGCTCGTCATTGAAACAGTCCAAGTCTTCCGTTGCGCCGCCACCCCGCGACAGGATCAGCACATCGGCCCGCCCGTCCTGCTCAACCCGGCGAATCGCCTGGGCAATCGACGGGGGAGCCAGTTCGCCCTGCACCATCGCTGGCGACAGCAGCACCCGCAGCCCTGGATAGCGATGCGACAGCGTGCGCTGAATATCACCCCAAGCAGCGGCTTGCGGCGACGTAACCACTGCCACCACGCGGGGATGCGGCGGCAGCGGCCGCTTGCGATCTGGGTCAAACAGCCCTTCTGCTTCCAGCCGATTCCGCAGTTGCCGATGACGGAGCGATCGCAGCCCCTCGCCCGCAGGCAGCACTTGCCAAACCGTCAGTTGATAGCTGCCTCGCGCTGGATACACTCTAATCTGCCCCAATACAATCACCTGTTCCCCCCGCACAGGCATCACTGCCAGCCGATCAAGCTGACTGTTCCACACCACTGCGTTGATTGCCGCCTGCTCGTCGGGATCTTGCAGCGTCAAAAACAAGCCACTGCGGTGGGGATTCACGCTCGACACTTCACCCGTCACCCACACCTGCTGAAGTTGCTCATCATCTTCGAGCAGAGACTGGATATAGGTAGTCAACCCGGCCACCGACAGGGCTGTATTGGAATGGCGTAAAGAAGAAGACACAGTCAGAATTAGAGGAAAATGGAGGGCTAAGGGGTTGAAATTGGGTGCATTTGGAGTCTAAATGCTGACTCGGCTGCAAGCTTCAGACTCCTTCAGGTTAATTTCGTAACTTAGCCGAGTGCTAGAGGGGAGATTCTTGTACTAGAATAGTACAGACGTATAGAAATTTCTAAGGCCAGCGGGTTAACACTTCTGGATATCAATTAAATAATTTAGATATCAATTCTTTAAATCTTCCTCGGGCACCCATCGCAACTTGAACCGTAACCAGCATCGTAATAAGCCTCGCAATAAGCTTCACAACAAGTCGAACTTAGACAAGATCGGATTTAGCTCAAAAGTGGCGTTTCCGAACCCAGCAAGAGATTTAAACTGAAACTCATCTGAAATCATCCACAATCATCCACCAATCATCCACCCGTCTCTGACGCTAGAACAGGGTAGCTGCTTTAACAAGATGGCTGTTTCATGGACTATTTCTTATAGTCTTAATAGACTGTCAGCTTTCACAGGCTGTCTACTTTCCTTTTTCCTTAAGCGATCTAATCTTCTCGCATCTGTCCCTTCCTGCATCTAGAAGAGGCCCTAATGGCTAAGGCGACTGACAATAGCAAAGTATCGGAATCCAAAGAGTCTAAAGAAAGCGCCGAGAAGCGGAAAGCGCTGGACATGGTGATGTCCCAAATCGACCGCAACTTTGGCAAAGGCACGATTATGCGACTGGGGGATGCCAGTCGCATGAAGGTGGAAACCATTCCCACGGGTGCATTGACGCTCGATCTGGCGCTGGGCGGGGGTCTGCCTAAGGGACGGGTGATTGAGATTTATGGCCCGGAAAGTTCTGGAAAAACGACGCTGGCGCTCCATGCGATCGCCGAAGTGCAGAAATCTGGTGGCACGGCTGCCTTTGTAGACGCAGAACACGCGCTCGATCCGACCTATTCGGCAAACCTGGGCGTGGATATCGACAACCTGCTGGTGTCTCAGCCCGACACGGGGGAGGCAGCGCTGGAAATTGTAGATCAACTGGTGCGTTCTACCGCCATTGATCTGGTGGTGGTGGACTCGGTGGCGGCGCTGGTGCCCCGTGCCGAAATCGAGGGCGAAATGGGCGATACCCATGTCGGCTTGCAGGCGCGGCTGATGAGTCAGGCGCTTCGCAAAATCACAGGCAACATTGGCAAAACGGGCTGTAGCGTTATCTTTCTGAACCAGCTTCGGCAAAAAATTGGAGTTTCCTATGGCAATCCGGAGACGACGACGGGAGGCAACGCGTTGAAGTTCTATGCCTCGGTACGACTGGACATTCGCCGGATTCAAACTCTGAAAAAAGGGACGGAAGAATATGGCATCCGCGCTAAGGTCAAGGTTGCTAAAAACAAGGTCGCGCCACCGTTTCGCGTGGCCGAGTTTGACGTGATTTTTGGGCAGGGCATTTCTACCTACGGCTGCTTGATGGATCTGGCAGAAGAAACGGGCGTGGTCACTCGCAAGGGCGCATGGTATAGCTATAACGGCGAGAACATTAGCCAAGGCCGCGACAACGCCATTAAGTATATGGAGGAAAACCCTGACTTTGCCAAAGAGGTAGATCAGCTCGTGCGCCAGAAGCTGGAGATGGGTGTGGTGGTGTCTGCTAACTCGGTCGCCCCAGTTGACGCAGACGACGAAGACTACGACGAGCTAGAAGACGAGGAATAGCCGTCTGGATAGCCTGACCACAGATGTTTTAGTCGTCGGCGGCGGCACGGGCGGCACGGCGGCAGCGATTCAGGCGGCGCGGCGCGGCGTGGCGGTGGTGCTGGTGAGCGAGTTTTCCTGGCTGGGAGGAATGCTAACTAGCGCTGGGGTTAGCGCTCCCGATGGCAACGAGCTGCGATCGCTCCAAACGGGACTCTGGGGCGCATTTTTGCGATCGCTCTCGGTGCGGCAGCCCGGTGGACTCGATCACGCCTGGGTCAGCTTCTTTACCTACGATCCGGGTGTTGGGGCAGCGATCTTTGCCGAATGGGTGCAGGCGCTCCCCAATCTGCGCTGGATTGCCGGACAAACGCCATTGGCTGTGTTGCGAGCGGGCGATCGCATTACGGGTGTGCGCTTTCAAGATTTCACGATCCACGCGCAAATCACCCTCGACGGGACAGAACTGGGCGACCTGCTGGCTCTGGGCGACGTGCCCCACCGCTGGGGCTGGGACTTTCAGCCAGCGTGGAAGGAACCGAGCGCTCCTGTCCATCCCACCCCGATGACCCAAGAATACCCGGTGCAAGCGCCGACTTGGGTTGTGGTGCTGCGAGATTTTGGTAGGGACGAGGCTCCCGAAATTCCGCCTCCACCAGACTATGACCCGACCCGTTTTGAGGGCGCGTGGGATGGCTACGGGCCAGAGACTTTTCTCAACTATGGGCGACTGCCGGGCGATCGCTTCATGATCAACTGGCCGCATCACGGCAACGACTATGGGCGCAACTTGAATCGTTTGGTGCAGTCTGCCGAAGCGCGGCGCGAGTTTGAGCAGGAAGCCCGAAACCATACCCAAGGTTTTGCTCACTTCATCCAAGCTGAACTGGGACAGCGCTATGGGCTGGCAAGCAAAACCTTTCCAGCAGCCCCGCGCGGACTGGGCAGCAGTGCCTTTGCGCTGCATCCCTACTACCGCGAGAGTCGGCGGCTACAGGGGCGATCGCTGGTCAAGGAGCCAGACATTCTGCCACAAATGGGGGGAAAGGTGGCAGCGCTGCCTATCAACGAGCAGGGAGAACCTACGGCGATCGCCCTCGGCAACTATCCCAACGACCACCACTACCCTGGCTACGAGTTTCCGCTGCATCCCAAGTCGCTACGCTGGGGCGGCCGCTGGACGGGGACGCTGTTTGCCCTACCCTACGGTTGCCTAGTGCCAGAAGCGGTCGAAGGGCTTTTGGTATGTGAAAAAAATATCTCCGTGTCGCACATCGCCAACGGTGCAACGCGGCTGCAACCCGTCGTGCTGGGGTTGGGCCAGGCGGCAGGCATGGCGGCTGCGCTGTGCATCGAGCGAGCCTGCTCACCCCACAACCTGCCCGTGCGCGAATTGCAAGCAGCGCTGCTCGAAGATCCCACGGCTCCGGCTGCGGTCGTACCGCTGTATAACCTGCCACCGGATCATCCCGACTGGCTGCGCTGGCAGCGCTATTACCTGGATCATCCCGACCAATACCCCAGCGATGGCAATGTGCCGGGGCGATCGCCCATGACGGACACTGGGGAGCGATCGCCTCAGCCCAATTCCTCTACCTCTGCATCCGTTCGGGGACTGATTCATCCCGTTGCGCCGCAGTCTTACACGCTGACGCTAATGGAAGGGGCGATCGCCTCGATGCTGCCTGTCTCCTCGCCAGCGAACCCATCCTCCCCCACACTCCCCTCATCCGCCCTATCGTTAACATTGGTGACGCTAGATGCAGACATTGACGCGCAACTCCAACAAATCCAAACGCCCCAGTGGGCTAACCTTTTGGGGAAAGTGAACCCTTCCGGCGGCTGGTTTCTAGCAGAAAACGTAACTCTTTTAACGAGTTTTCCTGATCAGTTTGAGGAGTCTCCGTAACAGAGAGTAGAAACCTTTACACGGATGCTCTCATGCTGACCGCCAACTTATTAGTTCTGTTTGTTGCGCTGCCAGCGCTCATTGGCACTCTGGCGGATGCAAATTTGACCTCAGTGTCTCTCTCTTGGTCGATGTATGGCCAAATCGCAACGGACTCGACAACGCCCGCTGGCGATCAGTTTCACCGAGGCAGCGGACGTTGCACATCGACTTGCTCTTGAGCAATCCTGCCTCGTTTGCGACTACAACCTGAAGGCAGGCTCATCCATTCAAGCAACCGCTGAAGCAACCGAATCGCCGGAAAACTGAATCCTGAACACTGAATTGCTCGAAAACTAAATATGATGATATCGCACAACTCCCTAGAAAACCTCTGGCCAGCCAGCGTTTAATCAGGCGTTTAATCAGGTTTGTAACCCGTGTTCGTAATCAATGTTCGGAACCCGTGTTTGACTAACATCTCTAGCCCGTTTTCTAGAAGATTGCGGCAAAAATTCCGCAAAAAACTGGCAAATATTCAGGAAATATCCGGGAAACATACGACAATTGCCCAATGAATCGCTCGGAAAACACCTGCTATAAATAGAGCTAAGTTCACTGGCTCAAATGCATTTTGCAAATCAGGGCAACGCATCTCCTGTACAAACGGGTTGGCAACCGTCTATAGACCCTAAAACTGCGGTTTCCAAACTTACAAAGTACAAGCAAAGTACAAGTTTACCGATTTGTCTCAAGACTATGACCTGGGTTTAGCCTAGATTGGGCGATCGCCCGACGATTTGCCCGACTGTTTGCCCGATTGTTTGAAGGGAGTACTACCGCCTGTCTGATTTCCGCCTGTCTGATTTGCGAATTTTGCGAATTTGCTGTGAACAGGGAACCCTGTTGAGCGGCGATCGCGACAAGTTTGCAAGATTGCCTGCGCGACTCGCAAACCTTGCAGCCTCCAGCTTAGACCCGCTAAAGCTCTGTTCAGAATTTGGCGATATGGTTTAAGCTAGGGGTATTTTCGGAAAGACTGTACGTTGCCAATCGTACCGTCTGCAACTATTCTGATACCCACTTATTGCAACAGCTCTTTGTAACAAGATGACTAGCGATTTGGATCTGATCAAGCGCCTGAGTCCGAGTGCGATGGATCAGATCATGCTCTACCTGGCATTTAGCGCAATGCGGACGGGCGGTCATCGCCACGGAGCATTTCTAGACGCAGCAGCCACCGCCGCCAAGTGCGCGATTTATATGACCTATCTAGAGCAGGATCAAAACCTGCGGATGACGGGGCACTTGCACCACATCGAACCCAAGCGGGTGAAGGTCATTGTAGAGGAGGTGCGTCAGGCGCTCACCGAAGGTAAGCTGCTGAAGATGCTGGGGTCTCAGGAGCCACGCTATCTAATCCAGTTGCCCTACGTGTGGATGGAGCATTTTCCTTGGCAGCCGGGGCGATCGCGCATTGCAGGCAGCAGCCTGACGATGGAAGAAAAGCGCCAGATCGAAGAAAAACTGCCGCCCAACCTGCCCGACGCGCAGTTGATCAACTCGTTCCAGTTCATGGACATCATCGAGTTTCTGCACGAGCGATCGCAGGAAGACCTGCCCGAAGACCGTCGCCTACCCATGAGCGAAGCGCTATCAGAACACATCAAGCGCCGACTTCTCTACTCTGGCACGGTGACGCGGGTTGACTCGCCTTGGGGGATGCCGTTCTACGCCCTGACGCGCTCGTTCTATTCGCCGGCCGACCGGGAAGAGCGCACCTACATCATGGTGGAAGATACCGCCCGATACTTCCGCCTAATGCGCGACTGGGCGGATCATCAGCCCCGCGTGTTGCGCGTTTTGGAAGAGTTGGACATCCCTGAAGACCGCATCGAAGACGCGCTGGCCGATCTAGACCAAGTGCTGCGGGAGTGGGGCGATCGCCA
>JBDNCP010000041.1:0-32223 GCA_046719575.1 Cyanobacteriota bacterium | reverse complement strand
TGTTGGCGGATGGCTTGGAGTTCTTCGGGGGGCATTTTGTCGAGGTTGGCGAGGATGAGGTTGATGCGGCCCTGGGATTTTAGCTGGGCGCGGTGGCGATCGAGGAAGTCCCAATAGAAAAAGTTGAACGGACAGGCATTTTCGCCCGTGCGCTGTTTGGGGTCATAGCGACAGCTTTTGCAATAGTCGCTCATTTTGTTGACGTAGTTGGCGGAGGCGGCGTAGGGCTTGGAGGCGAGGATGCCGCCATCGGCAAACAGGCCCATGCCAATCACGTTCGTCTGCATCACCCAGTCGTAGGCATCGATGAAGGCGGCGTGGAACCAGTTTTCGACCTCCTGCGGCGAGAACCCGGCAATCAGCGAAAAGTTTGCCAAAATCATCAGCCGCTGGATGTGGTGGGCGTAGCCCGTGCGCTCGATCTGGCTGAGGGTTTGGCGGAGGCAGTTCATGTCGGTCTGTGCCGCGTCCCAAAAGAAGGCGGGCAGCGGCTGGTTGTGCTGAAACCAGTTGCGCTGGGCGTAATCTGCCTCGACGTGGTGGTATAGCCCGTACATATACTCGCGCCAGCCGAGGACTTGGCGGATGAAGCCTTCCACACTGCTAAGGCTGAGGTCTTGTTCGTGATAGGCGCGTTCGGCGGCGTTGATGACTTCCAGCGGGCGCAGCAGCCCCAAATTTAGGTAGGGCGACAGCAGCGCGTGCCACATGGTGTCTTCGCCCGTCACCATTGCGTCCTGGTAGGGGCCGAAGGTAGGCAGGCGCGTGGCGATGAAGTGGTCGAGGACTTGCAGCGCGTGCGATCGCCCCACCCCCCAGCGAAACGGCTCCAGCTTGCCATAGGTAGGAATATCGAGATCGCGCACCTGCTGCATCACCTCGCGGGTAATGTCGTCTGGCTCAAACTCCAGCGGCGCGGGCGGGTTCAGCTTGCCCTTGGGCGGTTTGCGATTGTCTTTGTCAAAATTCCACGCGCCGCCGACGGGCTGCTTGCCCTCCATCAGCACGTTAAAGCGCTGCCGTCCTTCGCGATAGAAATATTCCAGCAGCAGGGTTTTTCGACCCTTCGCCCAGGCAGCAAACTCGCCATCCTGCCAGAGGAAATGATTGTTGGGCAACAGGTTCAGCTTGCAGGGCAGATCGAGGGATTGGATGAGTGCCAGGAAGGGGCGATCGCCCGGTGTCATCACCCGCAGTTCCGTAATCCCGTTCGCTTTGATCCACTCGATCAGCGGCGGCTCAAAATCCTCAGCGGTTTCGTAGGTGACGGGCCAGCCCGCCTCGCGTAGCTCCGCCGCAAAGTGGCGCATGGCAGACCACACCAGCACCAGCTTCTGCTTGTGATACGGCCGCACCCGCACCCAGTTGAGAGATTCGATCAAAATGACAGGCGTGCTGGCCGCTTCATCTGCACAGCTTTGCAGCGCCGCCTGTCCATCCCAAAGCTGATCGCCCAACACCCAAACGCCGATGGTCATGGTTTGGGAAAACCCTTACGCATCCGATTTCTTCGGTTGCAACAATAGCTGAATCCCCAGCGCCACCAGCCCCACCGTGGCAATGCCAAACGTCACCAGCGCCAGACAACTCATGCCCAGCACCAGCGTCCGCACCGCTGCACCGATGCTGACAGCCAGCGAATTGCCCGTGGGCAGTGGTTTGGCTACGAAGGTGCTGTGGATGGAAACAGTGAGGTAGTAAAGCGCAGTGGCGATCGCCCCCGAAATGGCAGCCCCCGTCCAGCAGCGCAGCGGCGTGGGCGGCGTTTCATCCGCCACCAAAGACAGTGGCTTCTTAACAGCGGATTCCTGTGCCGGATTAATGTCTGCCATGTAAACACGCCTCACTTGAGCCTTGCTAGTGACGATTCTATCAGGGCAGAGCAGGGGCTAGAGATTGAGCATCAGGGATTGAGATTCAGTCCACTTAGTTCAGTTTACCTAATCCACCTATACCTGATCCACCTATACCTAATCCACCTAATAGTGATTCCCCACTTTGCGATGGTGAACCGCGGTCAGGGAGTCGGGCTTGGAGACGCGGCCAGTGTCTACGCGGCTGTAGACGATCCAGTGGTCGCTGCACTCCATCCGGCTGACAACTTCACACTCTAGATATGCCAGCGCATCCGCCAAAATCGGTGAGCCGTTGGCGGCGGGGTAGGTTTTAATGCCTGCAAAGCGGTCAGCCCCTGGCGGGAAGCGCTTCAGGAAGTGCTTCATGAGCGGCTGGTAGTTGCCTTCTTCTAAGACGTTCAGCACAAAGCGATCGCCCACATGCATGAAAGACTCGATCGCCCGGTCTTTTGCCACTGCGATGGAGATACCTAGTGGTTCCATGCTAGCCTGGGCGACCCAGGAGGCTAGCATGGCGCTGGCGGCATCGTTCTTTTGGGCAGTGATGATATAGAGTCCACCACTGAGGCGACCCAGGGCTTTGTCTAGGTCGTTGTCCAGCGATTTCATTTGCTTGATCGAGCGATCGCGCGTCAGCCATTGCCCCAGGTCGGTTCCAGCTTCGTCGCAGAGTTGCAGCGTGGCATCGGTCGGCGTTTCTTTGATCAGAATTGGCGCGAAGGCCTCAGTTAGCCCGATCTCCTGGAAGCGATTTCGCAGCGGATAGACCGATTCATCATCGCTGCCGCCGCTTTCAAATAAACCAACTGCTTGCTTAGCGTGGGCAGCCGCCAGGATAGTGCTGAGGGCAGCTTTGGTGGCGATCGCATCGGGGCCCGACTGTGGCGGCATCCCAA
This sequence comes from Cyanobacteriota bacterium, assembly GCA_046719575.1. Classification (GTDB taxonomy): domain Bacteria; phylum Cyanobacteriota; class Cyanobacteriia; order Elainellales; family Elainellaceae; genus Thermoleptolyngbya. The sequence continues at coordinate 29,471 of JBDNCP010000041.1, read as the reverse complement.
TCACCAGACCAGAGGCAATGCTCACCAGCACGCTGATTTCATGAGGCTCTGCAAATCGCAAATCTACTAGCTCTACAGCCACGTCAGTCTTGCTAATGCCGTGGGCGATCGCCTGTGCCAGCCGCTCACTATGGGCATAGTCAGACGTATAAAAGACCGCAACAGTAGTAGCAGCTTTGGCTTGAGCCTGGCTCCAGTCGCGGTAGAGTCCCATCATTTCGGGAACATGGTGGCGCAGCAGCGGCCCGTGTCCGGTGGCGATCGTCTGAATTTCGGGCAGTTCGCCAATCCGCTTCAGCGCTGCCAGCACCGAGCGGGCATTTGGCCCCATCAGACAATCGTAATACAGCTTATAATCGGCTTCCAGCGGCGCGAGGTCTTCGTCGTAGGTGCGCTCGTCGCAAAAGTGCATCCCAAAGGCATCGCAGGTGTAGAGGATCTGCGTCTTGTGGTCGTAGGTGAAAATCGTGTCGGGCCAGTGCAGGTTGGGAGCAGAGACAAATTCCAGTTCATGCCCCCGGCCCAAATCGAGGCGATCGCCACTTTTCACCAGCTTGCGCTCAAAGGGCTGATGCACCAAGTCTTCGAGAAACTGGATCGCCACCTTTGCGCCGACGACGGTAATCTTCGGATTCAGTTGCAGAACATCCTTCACCAGACCGCTGTGGTCGGGTTCCGTATGGCTAATTACAAGATAGTCGATCTCGGCTGGGTCGATTAGCCCAGTCAGACAGTCAAGATAAAGCTGGCGAAACTTGGCATGGGAGGTATCGATCAGCGCTACCTTGTCGCCGCGGATTAGAAAGGAGTTGTAGGTGGTGCCGTTTTCTAGGGCGAACTCGATATCGAAGCGATCGCGATCCCAGTCGAGCGAGCGAATCGCGGTGGTGTCCTCTGCGAGGGGCGCAGTTTGGAGGGTGAGTCGCTTTTGGGTGCGGTCTACCAGAGCCACCATATACCTAGAACCTCCTGGTGATAAACAAAAGCGCTTCAAAACGTCGAAGGAGAATCGGATGCCGAAAACCGATTACGAAACATGAAGCAACCTCCCCCTATTATCACCCGGTTCCTGAGAGTTTTGTAAACTTTCAATAAGTAAACCTACTCATTAGCTAAATTTATATTGTCTGCTTCATTCAATAGATTTCATCAATAATTTCCCTCATCAATGTTTCCAGAGTCGTCTTGATTTCCCTTGATTTCCAGAGTCGTTTTGCCGCCTCTGCCCTTGCCGCCCTGCCAAAATTCCTGCGGCCACTCCTAGAAGTTGACATAGAATGACGACGATTCTCCTCATTCTGATCAAACTGATCAAACGCTTTCAGTCCTCCGCCATGTCTCTACTCTTTCAACAGCCCAGCGTTGCAGCTTGCGACTCCACCCACTCGACTCGCTCCCTGGCGCTTTGGCTAGGGGTGGCGATCGCCAGCCTGTTTGCAACGGCTTCCCCGTCTCTGGCTCAATCTGCCGGATCGCCTACGCCCGCCGGAGTATTGACCCAGGAGCAGCCGATTTGGCTCAGTCAGGCAGCAACAGACGACACGCTCCAACTCAACGACAGCAGCGATGCCGTTGCCCAATTGCAAACCCGACTGACGCAGTTGGGCTATTACAATGGCCCGATTTCGGGAACCTTTGGGCCGCTGACGCAGGCAGCCGTCATCAAATTTCAGGAAGCACAAGGTCTGGTGGCCGATGGCATTGTGGGGCCCGCAACGGCGGCTGCCCTAGCTCGTGCGGGTCGTCCTGCATCGGCATCTGCCTCGCAGCCGAGTTCTTTGCTGCAAGTGGGAGATGCAGGGCCAGAAGTGACCGCACTGCAACAGCGGTTGGCCATGGCAGGCTATTACCAGGGCACGATAGACGGCACCTTTGGCCCTCAGACCGAAGCCGCCGTGCTGGCCTTTCAGCAGGCGCGAGGGCTAACAGTGGACGGCATCGCGGGGCCAGCGACCCTGGCAGCGCTGACGAATGCACCGCAGGCGATCGCCCCAGCCAGTCCTGCCTCCCCTGCCAGCAGTCCACAAGGTTCTGCCCAGCCCGCTTCTCCACCACCAGTTACCGCTGCGCCACCGCCCGTTCAGCCCGCGCCCGTCGAACAGCCAGGTCTAGTGACCACTGCCCCGCCCGCAGTGGGTGCCTCCACAAACAGTCCGGTTGTCTCTGTGCCACCAATCGCTCCGACTGCCCCGCCCATTGCCGCAACCCCGCCGATGTCGCCTAATCCTACATTGCCGCCGCCCAGCGCAAGCGTATTAGAGTTGCAAAAACGGCTATCAGACCGCGGGCTATATCAGGGCCCGCTAGACGGCGTAATGGATTTGGCAACTCAGCAGGCGATCGAGCAGGCGCAGCGCAACTATGGTCTGAGTTTAGGAGATTGGGCCCCATAGGCAGTGGCTATATCGATTCTCAATTTTGGAGATTTTAGATTTGAGATTTTGGATTGCCGTTCAGAGGTTGGGGGGCTTCCAGTCACTTTATTCGTAGCTCCGCTTGGGACAAGTGCGAAGGAGTCCATAGAAGAACGGCGCGTAGCATCTATCTACACGCCGCCTAGTAACCACTAAGTAACCACTAACTAATAACTGCCAATCAAAAAACTTGACCTAAATTTGACCTCTGCCCCCTTAGCCCCATCTACGGACTAGACATCCGACGGACTAGAGCTAGTCAATGAAACCCATTAGCGCGTCGCCCGTTTCGTTAGCGATATCGTTGGAGGCGATGGGGCGACCCCCTGGCAGCAGCGAGGCCTCAAGTAGACGCGGATCGCTGGCGACGATGGGGCGACCCCCTGGCAACGTCAGGTCATCGCGCACGAGTAGCTCAGTTGCAAACACCGGACGCTGCCCTGGCAGCACGTCGTCAAGCACTTGCAGGCTGCTGGCTTCGATGGGTCGGTTGTTCAAAATCGTGCCGTAGATCTCCAGCTTGCCTGCGGCGATGGGGCGCAGACCTGCCACCGAGAAATTTTCGTAAACCTCTATCTGGGCAGGACCAACTGGGCGATCGCCCACATATCCAGACAGTTCGCCAGCCCTCTTGCCCGGCCGCACTGAAAGCGCCGTAACATCGCTCGTGTTCTCAGCAGGGGTTACTTCTTCGGGTCTCACAGTATTTGCCACGTCACTCACAGATTCCTCCTTTGGGGCACTTGCCACACCGCGCCCATTGCTTTGACCGACCTCAGCACCTTCCATCTGACAGGCACTCCTTGTAAAACGACGATAGCCAAATGTTGCTCAAAATGTTGCTCAGATTTTTCAGATACTACTCACGCCTCAGCAGCGCCCCTTAGAAGCGCCTTGTCAGAATTCGCCTATGATCGCTTGCTAGTATCACTTACTAGTACTAATATCGCTCACTAATATTGCTCAGCAACATTGCTCAACATATGACCATCTCTTGAAGAGGCAGACCTCGCTAGAGCTAATCTGCTGCAAACAACCCATAAAACCAGACTTTTCCTGCCGCTTTTCGGAGTGCAGATTCTCAGACACATACCTGAAGCCAAATGCTTTGGTGCAGGTTGCTCAGAATGCCCCGCCAAGAGGGGGATCGGCAAGCAAAACTAAAAAAGTAGCGCCTGCTACGCTCAGCGTCGGTTGACTCTATTATACGGGTTTGTTGCCCTGGCTTAACTTCAGTATCTCCTATCAAAATCATAGTAATAATTTAATAACTTTTTGAAATACATTAACAAAGGAAAACTTATATTTATAAGGGGGGGTGAGTAGAACGCCTGATCTAAAACCTGCTTTTAGAGCAAGCTCGGAAATCCGCACCTGCGGTCATCGGCTGTCCTCCTGCGATTTTGCGTATAACAGAAAGGGCAACTTCTCCCCAGGTTATGGCTCCATGAAACCGCGTACTGCATCGCCCTTAAACTCGCCGTTTGATTCTTCTCAGGTCTCAGCCGAGCCAGTTTTGGCGAACGAGAATGCTAGCGAGGGTAGCAGGATGGAGTTTTATAGCCAGGACGAGGTGCAGCATATTCTTCAGGTGGCGATCGCCCGTCAAGCCCAGTCGTCTGGCACAGTAGAGCATCTGACCCGCGCTCAACTGCTGGAAATTGCAGAGGAATTGGGCATTTCTCCTGGCGAGCTGCACGAAGCCGAGATCGAGTGGCGGGCCCAGAGCGGCGAACGACAGGAGCGGCAAGCGTTTGACCAAGCGAGGAAAGGACGGTTTCAGCGGCGAGTCACGCGCTATTTAATTGTCAACGGATTTTTGGCAGGCTGTGCGCTGCTGGCAAGTGGAGGCGCGAGCGTCATGGGGGTGCCGTATATTGCGTTGTTTTGGGGCATGTTTTTGGCGCTAGACGGATGGAACACCTATGGACTGTCGGGCGATCGCTACGAAGAGGCCTTTCGCAAGTGGCAGCGCCGCCACCGCCTCAAGCGCTCTGTGCATTCACTTGTGCATTCATTGCTAAACCGCTGGCTCTAGCCCTAAGGCGCGTTATCACTATAACCTCATAACCTCAGAAACCTTGATAAGCTCAGAAACCTTATGGAGCAGCAGGATCGCGTCCGCCCAAACAAACTAGGCTAGGGGCTAAACCTCTCAGAAGACCTAATGCTAGGCAGACAAGTCATAACAACCCCTAGCCCGTTTTGTGGAATAGGGGCACAAACGCTTTTCGCTAATTTGGTCAATTGTTGCGCAATTAACGCAATTAAGATGTTGCGCGATTAAGAGTTGCACGATTAAGGGGGTTGGGCATTTTAGCAGTATGTTTCCCAAATCTTGAGTGCCGATTCTAGAGTGCCAATTTTGGGCAAACTGCTAGGGGGCTACCCAAAATTTGGTGAGCCGCCCAAAATTTTGGTGGTAGAGTCGCCGAAGCGCTACCTACTGGCTAGAATGACAGTTATCGCCACATCTGGTGAATTTCGCAGACTACAGCGCTTTGGTTTTTATCCATCATGCGTTCAGGTCGCCGCTACATCCAGGCTGTTCCTCCTGCAAGCTTGGACAGCTTTCTCCGGTGCAGCCTTCTTCCTGTGCCGTCTTGGGTATTCTGCAAAGGTTTGCTGATCTGGATCGGGGTTCGTTACTCTGCTGGGCAGGCGCTTCAGCCTTTCGGGTCAGTGAGTTATGGCTGACTGTATCATTATCATTCTGAAGCCAGGCCCTCTTGCGGGTGACTTCAGCAATCAGTGGTTTGAAAACTGCAAGCATGGTCAGGGCGATCGCCCCTCTTCTCACTCCTCCCTCCTCCTTGCCAGGTCGAATTCATCGGAGCCTTGAGTCGGATGCCGTCAGACCCGAATATTGGTCGCATACTCCAAAATCGCTATCAGCTCGTCGGTCTGCTGGGTCAGGGCGCGATGGGCAAAGTCTATGAGGCGAGAAATAACCTGCTGGGTGGGGTGCCTGTGGCGGTCAAGTTTTTGTCGCAAACCCTGCTGAATCAAAAGATGCGCGATCGCTTCATGCGCGAAGCCACCACCTGTGCCCTACTCGGCCAGCGGAGTATGCACATCGTCAACGTCACCGACTACGGCGTAGACGAAGACGAGATTCCCTACTACGTGATGGAGTATCTCAAGGGCGACAGCCTGAGCGAAATCATCATGCGGCAGCCGCTGCCCCTGCCCCGCTTTTTGAACCTGACGCGCCAAATCTGTTTAGGCTTGCAGTGTGCCCATGAGGGCATTCCCATCGATGGTGAGATCTGCCCCATCGTGCATCGCGACATCAAACCCAGCAATATCCTGATTACTCGCGATCCGAGTATGGGCGAAGTTGCGAAAATCCTGGACTTTGGGATTGCCAAAACGCTCCAGGCCGATAGCAACCAGACCAATTGTTTCATGGGCACGCTGGCCTATTCTTCGCCAGAGCAGATGGAGGGACACGAGCTAGATGCTCGCTCTGACATTTACAGCTTGGGCGTGATGATGTTTCAAATGCTGACGGGTAAGATGCCGCTGAATGCCGACACCCACAGTTTTGGCGGCTGGTATCGCGCCCACCATCATCAGCAGCCGCGCTCGCTGGTGGAGGCCAATTCCAGTCTGCGGGTGCCCAAGGCGCTGGAAACGCTGATTATGAGTTGCTTGGCCAAGTCGCCGGGCGATCGCCCCCAAAGCGCCAACGAAGTCATCAAGCAGCTTAAGCCATTCGAGGAACGCTACCTTCCGGGACTCAACGTGGCAACGGTCATCGGAGACGCGCTCAACAAAGTGCCCGTTACCAAGACCAAACTGCTGCTGCCGCCCGACACGATCAGCCGAGCCTATTCCTGGCCAGCCAACAAGCCCATCGGAGACATCTCGTTCCCCAACCCCATCCGTACCGATCAGGGAATGCTGCCTAGCATTTGGGTGATGCTCTCCGAAGAGGAAATCTTTTCTCGCCAAGCCTGCACCCGCTACAACCAGTTTCTCTTTGCGCCCTCGCCACATCCGTCGCTGCTCTGGCTTACCGTACTATATACGCGCAAGGCAGGCGCACGCTGGCTATCTTGCTATCTAGACCTGAAAACGCCACAGGGAACGCAGATGGTGCGACTGCTCAGCGAGTCGGGGCAATATCGCCTGCTGTTTTTTGCCAAAGAGGAGCCGCAGCGCTGTGCCAACATCATGACCTCAACTATTGCCCTGGCCCAGTGCGAACGACTCAAGCAATGGCTGACGATGGGGCAGATGACCCCTGGACTCAACCAGTTCAACACTGCAAAAACCCAGCTTAAGCTGGCACTAGAAGACCTAAAGCCCAAGATTTTGATGAAGTTGGAATCGCTCTACGACGACGGCGTTGACCTATCGGGCTGAGTCGCTTGCGGCTACAGCAGAAACCGCACAGTAACAAACAGAGCGCTGGTGATGAGCTGCGCCACCATCACCGGAAAGCCGTAGTGAAAGAACCGCTTGAAAGAAATCCGGCGGCCGTGCTGCTCAGAAATTCCGGCGGCGACGATATTAGCCGACGCGCCGGCCAGCGTGCCGTTGCCACCTAGCGTCGCGCCAAACATCATGGCATAAAACAAAGGCAGCGCCTCCGTTGGGAATTGACCCGCATAGTCTGGTTCCATCACCTCTGGCCCTGCCATGCCCACATTTACCAGATATTGCTTCAGCAGGGGCACCATTGCCACCACCAGCGGAATATTAGGCACAACGCTAGATAATAACCCCACTAAAAACAACAGCAGGATAGAACCCAGAAGAATATTTTGTCCTAAAATCGCTGCCAAGATGCCAGAGATGCCGCTGATTACGCCCGTCTTTTGCAAGCCGCCGATCAGCACGAAGATTGACATAAAGAAAATCAGCGTACTCCAGTCTACATCCCGCAGGATGTTGTTGAGGGTATCAATTTTGCTATGGTGTGCTAACAAAAGCGCCAGCGCAGCCCCCATCAGCGCCACGCCTGCCGGAGAAACGGGAACGGGCAGCGACTCGCCAATGACAAAAAATATCAGCACCAGCGCAACGATGACCGCGCCGACGGTCAGGACGCGGGGATGATTGATTTCTGGATGGGGAAGCTGGTCGAGGCTGGTTAGCTCAGTGCGCCAGATTCGGCGAAACAAAATGGGCATCATGACCAAAATAGTGAGCAGGGCGATCGCCCCACCTAGGCTCAGCTGCATCAGGTAATCCACAAAGCTGATGTTGATCGCATCGCCCACGATAAACGTCGCTGGGTCGCCCACCAGCGTCAGCAGTCCTGCACTATTGGACACTAGCACCATCAAGATCAGCAGCGGCACGAAATCTACTCCCACGTCTGCGGCCAGCGGCGGCAGCAGCGGAGCCAGCAGCATCACCGTCGTCGCGTTGGGCAAGAAGGCGCAGACCAGGGAGGTAATGCCCGCGATCGCCAACAAAAGCCGATTTCCTTTGCCTCTGGCTAGGATGACCATTTGCATGGCTAGGTAGTCGAAAATCTTTGTTGGCTCAAACGAGCGCACCAGCACCATGACCCCAAAAAATAAGGCGATCGTGGAATAGCCTGCGCCAATGTAGCCAATTGCTTCGTTGAGCGTCATGACGTTGGTAAACACCAGCAGCAGCGCCCCCAAAAAGGCGGCGATGGTGAAGTGAATCCACTCCGTCATGATTAACACAATCACCGTGCAAAACAGGCCCAGAGCGAGAATTGCGGGTGTGTTTTCCAAGGCTGTTTCTCCCTGAATGGATTAGGTTTTAAAAAATGAGCCAGATCAGGGAACCGGAGACTTGCTGGATCGAAGCTCAGCCTTTAAGTGTCCCCTCAGCCGACGGTTTGGCGCAATGGGGATGGCTGTTCAGGAGATGTTTTTTTGGATTGATCAAAAAGCGGCAATTTTTTAGACGCTTGGCTTAGGGCTTAGTGTAATTCAGGTCTGGAAAAAATCTGGCGATCGCCCCTCACCCGGCACGGCGACCCCCAGCACACCGTCTGGGCGGGCATGGAGTGAAATACGGCGCTGCGGGCCCCGATGACGGTATTCGCCCCGATCTTGACCCCTGGCGCGATGAAGCAGTCGGCAGCGACCCAGGCTCCATTACCAATGGCGATCGCCCCAGTAATCAGCCCAAAGGCCGGATCGGTTATATCATGGCTGCCCGTACACAAGTACGTCTTTTGGGAAATCACGCAGTGTGTCCCCACGGATATCGGGGCAAGACTATAGAAGACGACATCATCGCCAATCCAGCTATAGTCGCCAATCTCGACCTTCCAGGGATAGGTAAACCGAGCCGTCGGACGAATCACCACGCCCCGGCCAATCTTGGCCCCAAACAGGCGCAGCAGGACGCGGCGCGGCGCGTGGTGGCTGTGTAACGTCAGCGGAAAGGCGATCGCCTGCACCAGCCACCACAGCATCACCACCCAGCCCGGCCGCCCCCGCACAAAGCCGCGTGGGTCATATTGCCGTAAATCTACCAGCGGCGGCGCATCCAGTACAGGCTCTAGCCACTCTCCATCTGCTGCTGGCAACCTCACTACTGCCGACTCAACCTGTATAGGGCTACTCGTAGAATTACTGACAGGGCTGTTTATAGAGTTGCTCAACTCAGCAGGAGCTTGCTCTTTTTCTGCCATTGAGTTTTCCTCCCCGTTAAACGTCGAGTCAGGCATCGTGCATTCCTGCATTCAAAAGCCAGCAATTGGCAGCAGCGAAACCAATGGAAACCCGTAAGGCTCTCATTCAAAACCCAGCCAAATTCGCAGCGTCCTGCATTTCCAAAGTAGCGTTTTCCACACTTCAGCCGCTCCTAGCTTCTGCCGTAATATGAGAGGTAAATAAGCCATTTAGAGTGCAACTTGAGATGCAGCCATTTTGCGCCTATTCTTTAGCTGAGTTTTTGCACTCGATAATTTTTGCGAATTTTTGCGGAAATTGACATCGCTTAGCAGTTTGGTTCAGTTTTCGGAAGGTGGGGCTGAAAATGGGATTTTTCGATTCTGAAATTGTTCAACAAGAGGCACGTCAGCTATTTGAAGACTATCAATCGCTGATGCAGTTGGGGGCAAGCTACGGCAAGTTTGACCGCGAAGGAAAAAAGATTTACATCGACCAGATGGAATCGATGATGGAGCGCTATCGCATCTTTATGAAGCGCTTTGAACTGTCAGAAGATTTCACCGCGCAAATGACCGTTGAACAACTTAAAACCTACTTAGGTCAATTTGGCATCACGCCCCAGCAAATGTTTGATCAGATGCACGCAACGCTAGAACGAATGAAAGCAGAGCTAGAGAGGAGTTAGGGGTTAGCTCTTGCTTTGTCACTCCTAGCTCGCGCCGCTCTCGCGGGATGCTAGTTCTTTCCAGTCCACCTTGCCCGCATGAATGCTAGCTTGCTCGGTGGGGATGTCTTCGGGCAGCAGCGTGGTCAGCACTTCGTCAGTGAGGTTCGAGAGAACGGCGAGGCGGTTGGCTTGCTTTTCAATGGTTTTTTCAAACAGGTTGCGGACGGTGCGCCCGTTGCCAAAGGTGCGATCGCGCTTCACGTACAGCGCCTCCAGCCGCTTTAGCAACACATCGCGGGCTTCCGGCGTGAGGGTGAAATGGTTCTTTTTGCCCATACTTTCAAAAATCGCCAGCAGTTCCTCCGGCTTGAAATGGTCGAAGTAGAAGTAGCGGTTAAAGCGCGACTTTAGCCCCGGATTGGATTCAATAAACACCGACATCTCATCGGTATAGCCTGCGACGATGACCACAAGGCGATCGCGATAGTCTTCCATCCGCTTCAGCAAGGTGTCGATCGCCTCCTGCCCAAAGTCTTTGCCCGTTTCGGGCGGAACCAGCGCATAGGCCTCGTCGATAAATAGCACCCCATCCAGCGCCGAAGTCACCATCTCGTCTACTTTCTTCGCCGTCTGCCCCACATAGCCCGCTACCAGCCCAGCGCGATCGGTCTCGACCAGGTGCCCTTTTTTCAAAAAGCCCAGCCCTTGAAAAATCCGGCTCATGATGCGGGCAACGGTCGTTTTCCCGGTTCCCGGCGGCCCGCAAAAGACGCAGTGCAGCGACACCTGAGTTTGCGCCAGCCCGCGCTCCTGCCGGATTTTTTGTACCTTCAGGAAGTTTGCCAGCGTTTTCACCTCTTCTTTGATATTGTCCATGCCGACAAGTTCATCCAGTTCTGCCAGCGCTTTCTGCAAGATTTCGTCAAGCTCCTCTGGCGTTTTTTCTGGCGCTGCCGCCTCCTCTGGGGGCTTGGGGTCAGCAGAGGATTGGTCAGGGCCACCTGCGATCTGGGGCAGAGGTTTGGGCAGGGCGCTGGCAAGTCCTTTTTCGTAGCTCTCTAGTGGGGCAACATTGTGTAGCCCTTGCCAAATTTTCGATAGCGCTTCCATTTCCTGCATGGAAATCACGTCGTCGGCTTTGGCCACCACCTGTGCAAACTTGTAAATCACGTTCACCGCTTCGCCCAAAAAGTCTGTGCCCTTTTCTTCGTCCAGCTTTTTCACCAGCGAGGGCAGACTCAGCTGATCGGGCTGGGCGGAGGCTTTGACGCGCTCCAGGATAGTTTGCAGCGTAATTTTCTGATATTTGAGGCGATCGTCGCTAGAAAATTCCCACTTGCTGTTGGCAATGGTGAGGGTGTCTTTGTCGTCGCGGATCAGTGCGTCCATCATCAGGTAAGCCAGCAGTTCTGCTGAGCCGATTTCCTTGTTGCTGCGCCCGCAAATCTGCACCACTTTAGCAAAGTCTGTCAGCGCGACTTCTGCCAGACGCGAGTCATGCTTGAGCAACGGCGCAAGGGATTTGTGCAGGTCGGTCACGTCTTGACGCACTTGCCGAAAGCCAACGATTTGCCGAAAATCCACAGAATCCTCCTGGGCGCTAGAAAAACCGTCTTAGATCAACGCGGGCACAACGCTGAGAATCGTTGGCACAACGTCAGAAAAGCTGTAGATATCTTAATCGTTTGCTGCGAATCGCGGCGGCGGTGTGTGGCTACAAACGTGCTAGGGCATTTTCTTGTATGGTGAGGGATGCGCTGTTCTGAATTAGCGAGGGTTTCTTGATCCGCTGCGTATCTCACTCGCCTCAAAAACGCTGTAGGATGGGCAGAAATCCTGTTTTCACAGCATTTAGCGATGAAAGAAAAGTTTTTGGAGTGGTTGAATCTGGCGCTGATGGCAAACCTGTTTTTTGTGCTGTTTGCCTTTGCCTGGTTTGCGATCGCCCTCCTCGGCAAATCCCTGAACCTCCCCTTGGGCTTCGATCTGTGGTACTCGCTTTGGGAACCCGTCTTTACACCAGCCATTGGCATTTTGATGGCAGGCGCAATCCTCAGCGGCATCACGGGCTGGGTCGCCAAAAAGCTCAGCCCTGAAAAGTAATCGCAAAATCTCAAGGGTCGTCTTTAAAAACAGGAGGATGGGCAGCGTATTGCATCCGTCCATCCTTGTACCAAACCTGGCAAATAAGACAAATAAGTTAACCAACTCAACTAGATTTCTTCGTCTCCTTTAGCATCAAGCTCTGCATTCGCTTCTTCTTGCCTGCGCTTACGCATCATCTGCACTCCCATCCCAATCAATCCTGGTAATAAAGCAGGGGTGGGAATTCTATTGTCTGGGGTGGGAGTTGGAGTCCCAATTTGCGGTGGCAATTGTGGCTCCTCACTCGGCGGCGATGGCGTTGGCGTTGGCGTGACCGAAGGCATCGATATCGGAGGCGGCGGGGGCGGTGTGACTGAGGGGGTCGGGGTCGGTGGCGTTGGTGGTAATGGCGTTGGTGGTGATGGCGTTGGCGTGACCGAGGGTGTCGGTGTCGGCATCAGTGGACGACGTGCTACACGACCACCACCACCCGAAGTCCACCCAAGAATCATCACCAGAAGCCAGCTAACGAGTGCAATAATTTCAGCGGTTCCCATGACGTTGTGATTGAGTTTAGGTTTTAGATGAAATTGACGAAAACTGATGCACTGTTCGAGGCGATAACCAGATCTCTGCAAAGCTGATTATGAGGCGCTTAGCAGTTTTTGCCAGATTGGAGGGCAGCAAACTCCCTAGTTGGAATTTGGAAAACAGAGTTGCCATCTATTAGGAAGAATTAGACATAAGAAGGATTAGACATGGGGCGATCGCCATCATCCAGTACACGCTTGTAGCAATAAACAACTGTCTCTAGGCATCAACAAAAGCCTTCAAAAGCCATGTCGTAGGTTCAGCAACTTCCAGATCCCGGTTCACAGGTAGTGTCCCCTTAGAAGGACAAGACCCAACTAGAACATCACCAATACCAACAGAGCCTCGTTGACTGACAAAACATTTAGAGTCGGCGAAGGCCAACTTCGTGGATGGAGCAGCGGTTTCAACCGCCTAGTACCCAGGTGGTGCCCAGATTTTGTCAGTCAACCAGGGTAAGAGCTAATCAAGCCACAGCATTAGCTGATGCCATTGAGCCTTTCCAGTTCATTCTTACCAGGGAATTCGCGGTGGCCCGGTGATTCTACCGGCTTTACAAGGAAATTACTGAAGCAGGGCGACTTGTTGAAGAAATGTTGAAAGCGTTCTACTTTGAGATGAGTGATTGAGAGTTGATGGCCCCTGCCCAACCGACCTGTCAATCTAACTGCCAGCAGAGCGTTACAAACTTGCAGCAAACCTCCTATCGGCGCAACCAAGGAATGTCATGATTCCACGGAATACGCCGGACAATAAAGCGGCAAAGCACAGCATGAGTGGTCACATCGTCATCGACTTGGCGCTCTTGCTCCACCAGCAGCAAAAGCAAGCGCAGCGAAAACTCTAGCTTGCCGTCGTCGGGGAGTCCCCGTGCTGCACCCAAATCCACCAGCGGCGCAGCCACCTGCAAAATGCCCTCCGGAGTGCGCTTTAGCATATCCTCTGCCACGATCCGCTCGCTCAGGGACTTGCCTGGTGCAATGACGCTGAACACTTGCGGACGAGAGAGGTCGAGGTTCATGCTGGGCGTAACGCGAATCACCCGGCGCGATCGCCCCTGAAAGTTGGTCAGCGAACTCCGATCCCAATCCACATAAATCGGCACGGACGAGGCATTGCTAATACTGAGCGCCAAATCGTTAATCGGCTCAAACCCATAACGCGGCTTTAGCCCCACATTAATATTGACCTTGCCCTGCAAGTCAGCACGGGTCAACTCTTCCTTCAATCCATCTCGGTCGAGTTGCACCGTCGCCCAGTCTTCCATCTCCCCTAGCGCCTGCCGCGCCACGTAGACCAGCGTCAGCGCATACACCACAATAATCAGCAAATCTAAACCTGCCATGAATAATGCGCTTTATCGAGAGGCTGTACCGAGATTCTGAAACCAAAACATTCAAATTTCTGAAGGCAAGTCAAACAAAACCGAATCCTTGCAAACAGTTCAGGCTCCCAAAACAATGTAAAAAGAGAGTAACATTATCAAAGATTCGGCTTACCGAGTCTTCATGTTTCACTGAGCTTCACGGGCTGCGCTTGCAGAGCCGCATCCTAGTGTCGCACTTAAGCTGTTCAAGTGGCAGGTGACTTCGTGTTTGTTCTCAGCGGCTACGAATACCTTCTAGGATTCCTCATCGTCTGTGGCATCGTTCCGCTTTTAGCGCTAGGGTTGTCTTGGGCGCTGCGTCCCAGCAAACGAGCGGGCGTGGAGCGGCGCACCACCTACGAGTCAGGCATGGAGCCAATTGGCGGAGCCTGGATTCAGTTCAATATCCGCTATTACATGTTTTCGCTGGTGTTCGTCATTTTTGACGTGGAAACGGTGTTTCTCTACCCCTGGGCAGTCGCCTTTAACCAATTGGGACTGCTGGCCTTTGTCGAGGCGCTGATTTTCATTGCAATCCTGGTTGTTGGTCTTGTGTATGCGTGGCGGAAAGGAGCACTGGAATGGTCATGAATCCTGGCATAACGGAACCTAAGAATTTGTTAGAGGGTCTGCAAAACCCCATTGGTCGTCCAGAGGTCACAAAGGATCTGTCGGAAAACGTAATCCTGACCACGGTTGATGATTTGCACAACTGGGCGCGGTTGTCGAGCCTGTGGCCGCTGCTTTATGGAACGGCCTGTTGCTTTATCGAATTTGCGGCGCTGATCGGCTCCCGGTTTGACTTTGACCGCTTCGGGCTGCTGCCTCGCTCCAGTCCGCGCCAAGCAGACCTGATTATTACTGCGGGCACCATCACCATGAAGATGGCTCCAGCGCTGGTGCGGCTCTACGAACAAATGCCTGATCCAAAGTATGTGATTGCGATGGGTGCTTGCACGATTACGGGTGGTATGTTCAGCATGGATTCTCCAACTGCTGTGCGTGGTGTAGACAAGCTAATCCCGGTAGATGTCTACATTCCTGGCTGTCCGCCTCGGCCCGAAGCGATTATCGATGCCATCATCAAGCTGCGAAAGAAGATTTCGAGTGAAGCACTTGCAGAACGGGGCCAGGTAGCCCAAACCCACCGCTATTACACAATTTCTCACGGCATGAAGGAAGTATCTCCCATCCTGACTGGGAAGTATTTGGAAGCAGACACGCGCAAGGCTCCACCGAAGGAGCTGGCCGAGGCGTATGGAATGCCTATATCCCCCGCATTGGAAGCGGAAAAGGAGGCTGTGGATCGTGGCTGAAGAAACGACCCCTACTCCCCAGGAAGCTCCTGAAGCTGCGCCGATTGTCGAAGTGGGCCGGGTGTCTAAGTGGCTCACTGAGAATGGCTTTGAGCATGAGAGCCTGGAGCCGGATCACTTGGGCGTAGAAGTGCTGAAGGTAGATCGGGAGTTTCTGATTCCCTTTGCGACGGCACTGTATGCCTACGGGTTCAACTGTTTGCAATGTCAGGCAGCTTATGATGTTGGGCCCGGCGAAGACTTAGTGAGTACCTATCACCTGATTAAAATTGCCGATAACGTCGATCGCCCGGAAGAGGTGCGTGTCAAGGTATTTGTGCCGCGTGAAGATCCACGAGTGCCGTCAGTTTACTGGATTTGGAAAGGAGCGGATTGGCAAGAGCGTGAAAGCTACGATATGTACGGCATTGTCTACGAAGGGCATCCCAATTTAAAGCGGATCTTGATGCCGGAAGATTGGGTCGGTTTTCCGCTGCGAAAAGACTACATTTCGCCTGACTTCTTTGAGCTGCAAGACGCTTATTAGGCATATTGGACATATTGGGCATTCACATTTGTTGGCGGCGTCGTCTGATTTAACGGTTTAGGTTGTCCGATTAAGACCAAACCAATTAATCTAATGCCAACTTGAATTAACTTGAATCCTCTTGAATCATGAGCTGTTTTGCGCCTGAGAGCTTTGTGTTCTTGGGCGTTTTGCTATAGCCAGCCCAACCCTCAGCCCCGACCCTCAGCCCCGACCCTCAGCCCCGACCCTCAGCCCCGACCCTCAGCCCCGACAAAAACAGGACTTACGCACCTGCGATGAATTTTTTGGATTTCGGACTATTTCTCGCGGGCTGCACCCGCGAGAAATAGTCCAACTGCGTAAGCCCTAAAAAAGTTGATTGATCCTGGAGTTGCCGTGTTACACTTGCGGGCAAAAATCGATATCTAGCAGGCGATCGCCCTTTGTCCGCTATCTGTAGCGCGATCGCTCGTCGGTTCCCCTCACTTCTGCAAGCTTATGACGGCATCGTTTCTCTTTCTATGGCATGGGTCGGGTCTGCGCTCTGGGCGTTTGGCAGGGGGTTTGCCCTGGGCACGGCTGGTGCTGGGGGCGATCGCCCTGGGCAGCAGTGTAGGCATTGCCGCACCCGCCAGCGCAGGCACGACCGGGCAAAGACTTCCCAATTCGGTCATGCAGCCCCAGCGCATCGCACAGCGCGTTGTGGACAGGCTGCCGCCGCCGCCGAGTGCTGGAGCCGGAACGTTCTATCCGCAATCGGGGACTGCCGTGGGGTCAGATGGGCGCGGCACAGCTACAGCCCAGTTTTCGGGTCAGCAATATGTGGTCATCGTGAATGGCAACAGTCCGCTGCTGCTGTCGCAGGTGCAGCAAGTCGCCCCTGACGCTGGACTCCAGTCTTATCAGGGGCAACAAGTGATTCAGGCGGGTGTGTTTGGAGAGGAGTGGACGGCATCGCAGCAAGTGCAGGCGCTAGCAACCCAGGGGATTACGGCCCAAGTCGTAGCGGTGTCGGGGGGTGTGGCTCCAGTGCAGCCTCTCTATCCTGACACGGCGCAAGCCTCATTCGACTCACTGCCGCCCGCGCCGCCCGTGGAGGTTCCCTTTGGGCAATATCCAGCGCTAGAAGCGCAGCCCGCCCCCGCCTACGACTATAGGGCTGCCGACCAGGGTCGGGGTTACTATGTGCTGATTCCTGGTTCGTCTGGCAGTCTAGCCCGCGTGAGTGAGCAAGTGCGACTGCTGAGCGAGGGCTTTCCGGTGGCGGGGCGCGTGCAAGAGCGCGATCGCCCGCATGGGCCGCATGTGTTGGTGGGGCCCTTTTCGGGGCGCAGCGCTGCCGAGCGCTGGAACCGCTACTTCCGGGACTTTGGGCTAAATGCGCGGGTGCATTACGAACGATAGCTGCTGCTAGAGCATTCGCTCCCAGTAACGCACCCCAGTAACGCACCCCCAGTAACGCACCCCAGTAACGCACCTAAGTCGTCAAGTTAAACCGCTGGAGTTGGGCTTCTAGCGCTTGGGGTAATAGCTTCCGCAATTCTGCCTTGTTGCGAAAGGGCAGGCGGCTGGTGCTGGGCAGATCAAAGGGAAATTGACCAGGGATATCTGAGCGCTCCATCTGTGCCAGCAAGATCTGCTCCGATCGCTTGCTCTGGAGGGCATAGCCAATTTCAACGCAGACCTTGGGGTCAGGAATCAACTGCGGCGGCGTGCCGTCGAGGTGCAAAATTGGCGTACCATCGGCAATCAACAGCAGCGACTTGCGAATTTTCCGCATGAGGCTGCTACTGAGGCGGGCGGGACCGTCGGTTAGGCGGTGCGATTCTTCCAGGGTCAGGGGAATGCGCGATCGCCCATTAAACTTTTCGATAAACGTTTGCAACTCCTCGCGCAGCAGATTGCTCGATTCATCAAACTGCGTCTGGTAGCACAGGAAAATGGTCGGATCAAGCTGCGACAGCGAATCCTGCTTGACAAAATACATTTCGTGGCTGATGAGGTCGATATTGGCGATCGCATAACCGCCGCTGCCCTCGATATAAAACTCCACCAGGTCGCCATCGAGATAGCGCTGAAACCACTCTGTTTCCCGCACTTCGGCGCTATCGTCGAGAAAGTCGGCCCGCAGCGCTGACTTGAGCAAGCTGTTCTTGCTGAGGCGGAGGTCGTGGGGGCGCTTTTCCACCTCGCGAATCGGCTCATATTCTCGCAAATACCAGGCTTTTAGAGCAATGATAGCCATAGGTGAATCTCTCGCAGGCGAGGATGGAATGAATCTAGATTACAGGCGATCGCCCCCAAGTCAAACTGCTAAACCAAGCCCCTAGATCAAACCGCTGAGTTTAACCGCTGAGTCCTCAATCGCCCAGGATTGACAAACCTTGCTTAAGCTTGATGGTATCTTTGCTTCGGCGGCGCAATATCATTTCAATTGATATAGGACAATTGTACTATATTGCTAAGGCGACTGTTACTCCCGATCGCTCGAATACGTTACAAAAGATGTTGCTTGTTAAGCTTACGTCAGGTTTTAGACCGCTGAATCCTAAAATCCGGGTAATTCCCACCCAGACACGCGAGTTTCCGCATGAAAAACCCTTTTTCCCAGGTATTTCAGCTTTTCTTTTTGGCCGTCCTGAAATGGCAAAAAGACAACTGCCTGGATATGGGCGCAACGCTCTCTTACCACGCGCTGTTTTCCCTGTTTCCGCTGCTGCTGCTGTCGCTGAGCCTGCTGGGGTCGCTGCTGGGTCGCAATGCCGAACTCTATACCAGCCTGCAAACCCTCTTACAGGAGGCGCTGCCGCCAGAAGCCTACCGCATTGTCGAAAGTTCGATACTGGTGCAGGGGCAAGACAGCCTCAGCATTGGGCTACTGGGTCTGGTGTTTTTGCTGGTTGCCGCCAGTAACTTTTTCTACTCGCTCGATCGCGCGTTTGACAAAATTTGGGGCGTTGCGTTTCAACCAGAACCAGGGCAAAGTGCCTGGAAAATCCTGCGGGTGCTGCTGCGTAAAAAAGCGTTTTCTGTCATGTTGGTGATTGCGACTGCGCCGCTGCTGTTTGTATCGCTCGTTTCTGATTTATTAGTACAAACAGGGCTGGAGTTTTTAGAAAAAACAGGCGGCACCAGCGTTTTTCTAGAGCCGTTGGGCATTGATTCGGTAGAGATTGTATGGACGCTTCAGGCAATCTTTTCGTTTTTGATCCTGGCGCTGATTATTATGATTTTATTTCGGATTTTGCCGTCTACCAATGTTACCTGGGGCGACGTATGGCTGGGAGCATTGCTGACAGCAGGAATGCTGCTCTTGCTGCAATATTTAGTGCATAACAGCGTGCTGTCGCTGGGCGATCGCTTTCAATCCTACGGCGTGGTGGGCCGGGTCATGGTGCTGATGTTTTGGATCTATCTCACCAGCCAAGTCTTCTTTTTGGGCGGCGAGTTGACCTATGTATATGCCCAGCTTTTTGGCAGTCGGCGCAATGAAAATCCATAGCCAGAGCCATAGTTAGACTTGGCTGAATTACTGGATTAAATTACTGGATTATAAGTACTGGATTATAAGTACTGGATTATAAGAATTACTGGATTAAATTACTGGATTATAAGATTATAAAAAATGCGGAAAAAACGCTTTAAAATCCAACAGCACCCAGCCTCTCTACCGTTTATTTTCCCTGTTTCACTGCCACTTCGTAGAGCCTCACAGACACTAGAGCTAAACAACTCATTCGATTGATTCAATTAGATTCAATCTAATCAAAGTCAATCAACTAATTCATTCAACTCTGGTCGATGTGATTACACTCCCTGTGTTGCCAGATAGGAAAATCTCAGTTCTTGAGTTGGGTGCTGTTGGGTTGGACGAGACAGATTGTAATAAACAGCGCTTTTACCTCTGTAGTGAACGTGTGAACTTAGCTGTTAATCTGCCAGGGAAGCCAGCAGATGAAGCGCTCTTAAAAGCCAGATCACCTATCAGCTTCAAGATTAAGAATAGACCATTTAGAGATGAAATCAAGCTTATGAAACCAAAGTTTACTTGCGGCGCTTTTGTGTAAACTTTGAGTCGATTTCCTAACGTTTGGTAACAGTGGGTAACCCCAACCCTAGAGAAAATGGGAGTCGATCAAACCCTTGATTAAACATCCCCCTTGATCCGGCGAATCGGCAAGTTGGCAATTAGCGCCGTTGCCCGCTGATTGTTTTCCAGCATAAATTCCGTCCCCTCTTGATCAATCTCCACATAGCGCGACACCACTTCCAGGATTTCTTGTCGCATCTTCTCGATAGTGGCAGGCGGTAAGTCCGTGCGATCGTGAGCCAGCACCAACTGAAGCCGCTGCTTTACCGTTTCGCGGCTAGAGACTTCAGGCTGGCGAGGAAAGAGACGGTCTAGGAGTTCGCTGAGCATAGGGCAGGGCTAACTGGGGAGGATAGTGAGGAGAGAAACCCGTGCGAGTGGAGTCGGCATTGGCTAGCGCGAAGGGCTGCGGAACATGCGACGGATACGAGAGAGCAGGTCATCGTGGCTGGCAGTGAAGTCGAGAAAAGGAACCGTTTCACCTTCCAGGCGGCGGGCAATGTTGTCGAAGGCCAGCCCTGCCAGCGAGAGCTTTTGCGACAGCACTAGCGGCTCGCCTTTATTTGTAGACACAATGACGCGCTCGTCGTCTGGAATCACGCCCAGCAGCGGAATTGCCAGAATTTCCTGGACATCGCTGACCGACATCATCAGGTCATCTTGCACCATTGAGGGTCTGAGGCGGTTGACAATGAGGTGCTGCTTTCGCACATCGTTGGCTTCGAGCAGCCCCACAACCCGGTCGGCATCGCGCACCGCAGAGATTTCTGGCGTGGTGACAATGAGTGCTTCCTGGGCAGCGGCGATCGCATTTTGAAAGCCCATCTCAATGCCCGCTGGACTATCCACCAAAATAAAGTCGAACTGCTCCTTCATCGTTTCGATCAGTTGCTTCATCTGATCTGGATTCACTGCGTCCTTGGTGCGGTTTTGGGCCGCAGGCAGCAGCGCCAAATTGGGCTGTCGCTTGTCTTTAATCAACGCCTGATCCAGACGGCATTCGCCTGCAATCACCTCTATCGCGGTGTAAACAATGCGATTTTCTAGACCCAGTAGTAGGTCTAGATTTCGGAGTCCAAAGTCTGCATCAATCACCACAACTCGCCGTCCCCGCTTGGCCAGTGCCATGCCTAGGTTGGCTGTCGTCGTGGTTTTGCCAACACCGCCCTTGCCCGATGTGATGACAATAATCCGAGTCATGAAAATCGCCCCTAATGCTCCTAAAGCTGTTTAAGTAAACCCTGAACGAGTGAAACCGGGTAATTGTGAAATCGGAACCCTGCCCGTTGTATGCCTGTCCGTGTATGCCTGTCCGTGTATGTACGATCTAGCTGCAATTTAGCGGTTATCTGGCAGCCACGCTGCTCTAACGAACCACTTTGTGTTTGAGTAAAGCCCTGAACCCCAGATTTCGTCAGGCATGGGGCGATAAGAGTCGAAGCTTTGAAAAATCTGTCGAGCGAGTGATGCGAATCCCCTCCGATGCCACGTAAGCCACTTCCGGATAAAACTGTTCGGGGGGCTTTTCGGGGGCGCGGGCAAGCTGTTCGCCAATGCGGAGTTGGGTTGGCTCTAGCCGCAGCGCCATGATCAGGCAGCGGGGGTTGCCTGATGCGCCTGCATGAGCCACTCCCCGGAGCGTACCCCACACCACAATATCGCCATCCGCGACGATTGAGCCGCCGGGGTTAACATCGCCTAGCACGATCACAGTGCCGGGATGCCGAATTTCCATGCCCGATCGCACGGTGGTTTCGACATAGAGCGGCTCTGCCAGCGCTTGCCCAGTGGCTTCGGCGGGGGCGTTGAGATGAGCAACGGGCGTATGCTGCTCGACCGAAAAGCCGACCGTTGCGGCGGCGACTGCGGTTTGCCGACGACTGGTGTAGACCCGCTTTAGGCAAAGCTGCTCTTGGGTCAGCGCTTCGTCGATGGACTGGAGTTGACGCACGTCTAGCAGGCGATCGCGCGCGATGAGATGCACGGAAGTATTCGGCTGCCAAAAGCGATCGCCCGCACTAAGTCGCTGCTTGAGCTGCTGCCAGAGGTCGCCCCAACTGACAGCAAATTCGCTCTCGCCTTCTGGCGGCAACATCAGCAACAGTCGGCCACCCTCACTCTTGAAGCGAACCTGGGAATTGGGATGGGCAGCATCGGCGGGAGACTGGGGCAAGGCCGACACCGTAGACACAGGGGAGGAGTCAGAAGTCATGAACCCACAAAGTGACAATTATGCAACAGGGCGAAATAACTATCCATATTAGTCGCGGGAGCGAGATTCGGAAAATGTTTTTCGCAGGATGAGGTAGCGCACCAGATTCTAAACCGCAGGCGCTAAAGCCGCCAATGCCAATCTACAGGTTCTAAGGTCGCCGACTGCCCAGTGCTGCCCAGTCGCGCAGCGTCGCCGGAGTCCACAGCCAGTTCTTAGCCAGCGCCGTTTGGTCAAAGCTGGCTGGATTGCTCAGCATCACCATCTGATAGTACGCGGCAGACTGTTTTAGCAACTCGGTTGCACCCTGAGAAAATTTGGGGTCGAGGGCTGCCTGCTGCAAGGCCAGCGCCACGCCCGCATAAGCTGTCAGCGCTTCGGGATTGGTAACCGCCTGAATAGGCGGCGGACAGTTGAGGGCGGCGCGGTCGTCTGCTGCGTCTACCGAGTCGGGAATCGGCTGTGCCAGCATCAGCGCCGCCGCCCGACACCAGACTCGTGCTGCTTCCACCGACTCACCCTTGGCATAGTAGGCAAATCCCAGCGCGTTCCAATAGGCGGCCGCATCGGGCTGTCCCTCAGTTGCCAGCTTCCAAAACCGCTGCACATCTTCTACGCTGTAAAAATTTCCTGACATATTTCCCTCCTGCTGCTGCCATTGCCATGCCAATCGCCCCATCAAAAACATCAATTCAGGATAGTCGGCATTGCGCCATTCGGAGGGCACGGCATCGAGGGCGACCTTGGCATCCAGCAGCGCATTCTGATCCAGCAGTTGGGCGATCGCCTTTTCTGCTTCGGGCAGATTTTCGCGCTTCAGGTGCAAAATCGCCGCACCTGCAAGCTGGCTCGTCTCAGTTGTGCCGATAGGCATCGGCGGCACGCCAGGGGTATAGGCGCTGTCCATTGGCGGCAACAACTCAGCGGGCGATGGCTCGCGGCGGAGCAGACCCATTGTGTAGTGAAAAGAGGAAAGGGCGATCGCCATTGCACCCGCGCCCGCCAACGGCAGCAGGATGTGCTGCTTTTGCAGTCGGCCAGATTTGCGAACCGAGACAGCCGTGCGGCTGTCTCGCAGCGCCGGAATCCGGTCGGCCGTAGGAATCGTATCCAGGGGCGCAGTGGCTCGGTGAGCATCCTGGGGGGCAGCCGTCTTAGGCGGGGAATCTGGCAGCGTATCTTGCAGGAAATCCGGCAGGGTATCTCGCTGAAAATCGCGTGGGGTGGCTGTTTCTCTGACCTCTGTTACTTTGGACTCAGAAGCGGTAGCAGGCGCATGGCTGGCTAGCCAGCGATAGGTCGCCGCCGGAGACACGGGTGCATCCACCAGGCGGGCATCCTGAGTCGCGTCGGTGGCCACGTTCATCAGGTCAATGGGGCGGGGGGTCACCTGTTGCAACAGGTCTGCGGCATTGGCGACAGGATTCGCTGTCTCTGCTGGCTGGGGAAAGGACGCAGAAGAGAGGCGGAGGGAGGATGGGGCAGTGCTTTGGGCGGTCTGAGCGGCGTGTTGTGCCAGCAGCCGCCCCAAGTAGCCGCCGGGAAGTTCTACGGGCGATCGCCCTTCTGCCCAATCTGTTGCCCAATCTGCCGCCCAATCTGTCGGTTGATTCGCAACACCCGCTGTTTCTGTCGGAGCAGACGGCTGTTGGTCATAGCGGCCGAGGGTAAACTGGCCAGCCTTGGGGTGATGAATCGGCCCCTGGGCGGCTCTCGACTCTGCCCCTGCGTTTACCCGTTCGCTGCTGGTGGGCTGCACCTCTACCAGGCTGCCGCTGCTAGCAAAGTCAAAATCAAAGGGGTTTTCGGTGCTGACTGGCGCATCGAAATGAAAGGGATTCTCGAACTCCAGCCCTGACGAAGCCCAGTCGGGATCGAGCAGCACCGCCCGCGAAATCAGTTCAAAGTCTTCATCCGGCTCCAGATCTGGCTCTAGCAGACCCGACGGCGACAGCACCAACGACGGCTCCTCCCCAGCCAGCAGCGGCAGGTCATGGGAGGGGGGCAACTGCTGCAACCGATCGGCAGGATTCATGTGATGGCGATCGCCCGACACGAGGTATCCATCAAACGCAGGGTGCAGATACAGCACGGGCAGTGCCCAATAAAGCTGGTTGGAGGTGTAGGACGAGATGAGTCCCTGCCGCGCCCGACTGAGGCTGAGGTCGATGGGGAAGCCCCGGCGCAGGTTGCGATAAAACAGGCGGGTCAGCGTCAGCGCCACGTCGTCGGGAATCTTTTCGGCCATCGCCAGCACAGCGGGAATGCCCCGGCTGACCAGCGCTTCGGCCAGGTTGCGCGTGTCTTGGGCGGGCTGGGCTTCGGCGGGCATCCCCGCAGTGGGAACGGCCGTGTGTGCGCCCCGGCAGGAATTGAACACCACCAGACGGATGTCATTGTTCACCAGCAGCCCAGCCAAGTCGTCGCCACTGAGGGTTTCTGTCAGCCCAGTGCGCGAGTTCACCAAGTATAGATTGCCGCCGGATGCGCCCAGGTTGCTGTGGCCCGCGTAGTGCAGGATGTGGAAGTGGCCCTGCTCTAGGGCGTGGGTCAGTTCTTCGCGGCCGGGCTGCTCTAGCACCGTCAGTTCCAATCGGGGATGCGTGCCCAGTCCCTCCAGATCGGGCCCAGGGGGTCGCCGCAGTTCTTCTCGCAAATGCGTAGCTTCGCGCATTAGCTCTAGCCGCTCTTGGTCGATGGGCGTGGCGACGACCATGAGAATGCGGACGGGCTGGACCGGGCTGAGGGGCCGGAGCGATCGCCCCCCCATGATCTGAATGCCAGTCTGAAAGCGGGAAAACACGACATCGGTTCCCGTGGCGATGGGATGCCGCAGGTTGCCCACAGTGTCGCGCTCGCCCCCGTTCATCACCTCCCACGGCAGCCGGGGCAGGCGGGAACCCTTCAGACCCAGCCGCAGCCGCAGCATTTCGCCCTGGTGTTGAGCGATGCCCCGGGCAATCATCCAGCTATTCCGCAGCGTCCCCTGAAACAGCGCGTGATACAGCGTTTCGCCCAGTTCTGTGAGGCTGACGGGCAGATCGTTTTCAGATTCAGATCCATACTCAGGTCGGCGCGGCAGTTCAAATCCGCCCACCCGATAAAATCCGTGCCCCCGTAGCAACCCCAGCAGCGGATCATCCATCAACTGCCTTGCCAGCGCCAGCCACTCCTCTACCGTCCAGCGGAGTTGCTCCTCCGCCAGCGGCACTCCCGGCGCAACCCGCTCGGTTCGCACCAGATACTCGTCATTGCCCACAGGGGTTACGGAAAGATGAAACTCCTGAGTCACGGCTGTAGCGCTTCCCTAATACGTGATGGATAGGGGCTTTCCATCTGATGTGGGGCGATCGCTAGCCAAAGCTCCAGAAGCCAGGAGACTGATGTGACCCACACTGGTAACCCATATTGGCAACCCATACTGGTAACCCATATTGGCAACCTATACGGGGGGGCGAACGCACCCATAGAAAAGCCCATCGCGAGATAGCTCGTGCTGCTTGCCCAACGACATGCTAGAGGTGGCGCTGTGGTGCCTGAGGGTGGCCCCGTCTAGCCAGCCGCCGTCCTGAGCAAGCCGCTTGATGAAACGTGTGGTAGTCTGTCCCTGCTTCTAGATTCAGAATAGCGCTGTTCGCGTGGCATTGCGACAGAATTGCACATAGCCCGACGAAGCCATTTCTAACGGCTGGTGCGTGGGCGATCGCCCGTTTTGTGGAACTCGCTCCCCACCAACCCTCCGAATGCCCGTGACATCTAGAATGCCCAATAGGCTAGACGCAGCCCCTCCCCAAAAAGTTGCGTTTCAATCAGAGAATTCTGAGGGGCATGGATTTTACAAATTTCTTGACAGGCAATGTCTCTGAAAGATGACGAGAGCATACCGAATTTACATGGATGTTTGTTGCTTAAACCGCCCCTTTGATAGCTGGCAGCATGACAAGGTGCGCTTTGAAGCAGAGGCTGTCCTTGCAATTTTAAGGCGTGTTCAGGCTGGAGAGTGGCAACTGATCAGCAGCGAAGCAATCGAGGCTGAGATCAATCGTTTGCCGAATCGGGAGAAGCTAGAGAATATTCGCCAACTGTTGAATCTGGCAGCAGCCTTCGTAACTCTTGACGAAGCTATCAATCGGCGATCGCAGCAGCTAGAAAATTGGGGCTTTGGACTTTATGATTCATTTCACCTTGCCTGCGCTGAAGCGATTAATGCAGACATTCTGTTAACCACAGATCAACGACTGATTAAGCGGGCGCTACGCTATAGAGAGCAGATCCAAGTTCGGCTTAACAATCCCATCCTGTGGCTTGTAGAGGTCTTATCAACTGAGGAAGAGCAAGACCATGACACCGATTGAACTACGACAGCGAGGTTATAAAGCTCTGTTAGAGGCACTGGGCCTAGTGGATGCCATTCTGTTCTTGCAGCAAGCGGGCTGGGGCACGGGTGACTACACTAAAGAGCGGCAGCAGTGGTTGGCTCCAGTGACCCGCAAGGATTTCTGGGAAGATATTCAGCAAATGCGTGCCCGCGAGTCCGAAGCGCATGAGTGAAGGCTTGAATCCAGACTTGACAACTGTCTGCGCTGCTTCTCCTAACCCTCGCGGGTAATTTGAATCACGTTTTCAGTAACTTTTTCAAAAGTATCGTCGTGGCTGATGACAAAGAGTTGACGGAAGGACTTGAGATTGGCGATCGCCTCTGCTAGGCTCTCACGCCGGGGTCGATCCATATTGGTCGTCGGCTCGTCGAAAAAGGCGACATCTAGGTCTGCCACCACCCGCAGCAGCGCCAGCCGCACTGCCAGCGCCGCGCACATCTGCTCGCCGCCCGAAAGGTTGATAAAGCGGCGATCATAGGCTCCCTCCCGCACCAGAATTTCGTATTCCGCCGTCCACTCCAGCGACAGGTTGGGGCGGTTCATTAGCTCCCGAAATAGGCGGTCGGCTTCTTGAGACACCCGCTGCACATAGCGACTGGTAATGCGCGGGCCTGCGTCTTTGTAGGCTTTGCGGGCAAAGGCAATGAACTTTTGGTTTTGCTTGCGCTGCTTTAAGTTGCGCTGGGCTTGGTCGCGCTGGGCAGCGATCGCCCCCAACTCTGCCAGCTTGCGGTCTAGCTCGGCCAATAGCTGTCGCTGGGGCGGCAGTCCACCGCTAATCTGGTCTGCCTGACTGCGTTTGGCGCTATAGTCGGCTTCCACCTGATGCCAGCGCTGCGGGTCGTACTGTTGCCTCAGCGCGTCCAGTTCGCTCTGCACTTGGGCCCGTTCTGCCTCCAGCGTGGCGACCTGGGCGATCGCCACCTGAAGTTGCTGTTGCAGGCTGGGCAACTGCTCGGCGGTGGTTTGCGATTGCAGAAAAAGCTGGTAGCCCGCCTGGTGCTGCTGGCGAATCGCGGTTTGCGCGTCTATCTGGGTTTCCAGATCGGCGAACTCCGCAAGCTGGGCATCGAGTTGGGCGATCGCCGCTGCGATATCGGCTTGGGACGCTTGCAGCCGCTCGTACTGCGCCCGCAGCGTTGGCTGCTGGGCTAGGTCTTGCTGCAAAAGCTGGCTGCGCCCCCGTGGGTCGCCCAAGTCGCTGAGGGCTTGAATCAAGTGCGATCGCCGTTCCTGGGTTTCTGCCTCTGCCTGGAGGGACTGCCGAAGCTGCTGGAGCCGCGCCTGGGTCTGCTGCAAATCATCCTGAAGCTGTTGCTGCCGAGCCTGCTGCGCGGGTAAATTGGCCACGTCTGCCTGCTGGCGATAGGCCGTGTCGATCGCTTTTTTTGCCTGCTGAATCTGTTTGCGAATCGCCTCTGCATCGGTCTGTTTTGCCAGGTCGGTCAGAATCGCGCGAATTTTGTCCAGCAGATTGGCGTTGAGGTCGATCCCGCTCTGGAGGGCTTGCAGCACAGCATCCACGGCATCGGTCGCCAGCAGCGGGATTTCCGTCTGCATCTGGCGTAAGGTGTCCAGGGCAGCAGCAGCTTGAACCCGATGGCGATCGCGCTGCTGTTCTGCTGCGGTCAGCAGGGCTTGCAACTCGCCCTCAAACTGGCGGGCCGCCTCAAGGCGGCTGAGCTGCGTTTGCAGGCGATCGCGCTGCTGCTCCAAACTGGCGACATCTGGCAAATCCTCAGCCAACCTTTGGAGTCGCTGAATTTCCCTGGCAACCTCCGCCAGTGCGGCTTGCGCTTTTGCCTGCTGGGTCAAGAGCGATCGCTCCTCCACCCGCATTGCCTGAAACTGGTTCAGCGCCTCTGCTACTGCTGTCTGCTGGGCTTCCAGGTCTGCCTGCTGTGCGATTTTCGGCTGGAGGTCTTGCAACTGCTGCTGGGCCTGCGCCAGGGTTTCCAGTTGCAGGCTCAGGCGGGCGAGTTCGGTCTGTCCTGCGGCCAGGGCTTGCTGCTGCGTGCCGCGCTGTTTGGCCAGGGGCGATCGCCGCTTTAATTGCTCATTCAACTGCTTCAGGGCCGCCTCTGCCTGGAGATAGGCCGCATGGCTGGCCCGCTGGGCCTCGCACTGCGCCAATGCCGCCTCTGCCTGTTGCACCGAGGTTACTAGCACTTGGTTGGTCTGCTGCTGGGCGGCGATCTGCGTGGTCAGCGTTTGCAGCCGCAGTTCTGCCTGCTGCACTTGGCTCATCCAGCCCGCCAATGCCTCCTTCTCTGCTTGCAGGGTTTGGAGGTCTGCTTCTAGCTGGGTCAGCGTGGCCTCTGCGGTGGCGATCGCCTGGGTCACAGTCTGCTGGCGCTGCTGAGTCGCCCCAAGCTCCTGAAGCGCTTCTTCGTAGCGGGCGATGTCGCGCTCCAGGGCTTCTACCTCGCTCTTGGCATACTTTTCGAGCGATAGCATTTTTTGGGTTGCCTGCTTATATTCCTCGACTTTGAGGATGCTGTCGAAAACGCGCTTGCGGTCTTCCGTCGCTTTCAAAAAGTCAGCAGTAAACGTCCCCTGGGGCACGCCGATGGTGTTGGCAAAGAGTTGCGACAAGTCCGTTCCGGCTGCCACGCCAAGCTGTTGCCGCAGCCAGGGCATCACCTCTGCGTCGATGTTGCGATAGCTGAGCTTTTGCCCCAGTTGCGGGTCATAGATGACATATCCTTTGGTGGTGCAGCGTTCGACTTCGTAGGTGCGTCCGTCCTGCCGCGAAATAAAGGCAACTCGTGCCTGAGCGCTTTTTTCGCCATTGCGGATCAGGTCTTCTTTGCGATAGGGCCCCTGATAGCCAAACAGCGTCCAGGCGATCGCCTCCAAAATACTCGTCTTACCCGCACCATTCTCTCCGCAAATTGCATTTGTTCCTGGCTGGAACTTCACATGGCGATCGCGGTGGGATTTGAAATTGGTGAGGGTGAGGGATATGAGTTGCATGGTGGCGGATCGAGGGAAGGGGGAAGGGGGAAGAACGAAGAGGGAAGAACGAAGAACGAAGAACGAAGAGGGAAGAGGGAAGAGGGAAGAGGGAAGAGGGAAGAAGGAAGAGGTTCCGGTTTTCGGTTTTCGTTCTTCGTTTTTCTTTTGATGGTGAGATGATGGGTCTTGCAGGAGGCTGTTGGGCGTAGCCGTAGCGCAGCGTCCCCTTGAAACTAGGATGCCTTGAAACTTAGGATGCATTGTGATGGCG
>JBDNCP010000040.1:0-32294 GCA_046719575.1 Cyanobacteriota bacterium | reverse complement strand
TTAAGCCCGCCCGCTGTTCCTGATCTGGCGCTGGCAGAACATCTGGCTGAGTTCTTTAGAGCGCGTTGAAGCTATGATCCCCCCCAACCCCCCTTAATAAGGGGGGAGCCGAGCCGCCCAGTCAAAGGCCCCCTCGATAAGGGGGGAGCCGAGCCGCCCAGTCAAAGTCCCTCTTGATAAGGGGGATTTAGGGGGATCAAACGCTGCCCCCTCCAAACCGTAACCTCACTGCACACTCCAACCCCTTAACCCTGAACCCTCACTATGGTTGCCCATACAGACCCATCGATGATGCCCACTGCCGCAGACGATGCGCCACTGTCGCTGTGGCAACAGATTAGGGAAGACTGGATTGCCCACGGCCGCGACTGGACGAAGCCGGGATTTCGCGCAGTCGCGGTGCATCGCTTTGGTGTATGGCGGATGGGCGTGCAGCCAAAGCTGCTGCGGGCCCCGTTTAGCATTCTCTATCGAGCGATGTTTCGCCATGTCCGCAATGTCTATGGCATTGAACTGCCCTACACGGTGCAGCTAGGCCGGCGCGTGATTATCGAACATCAGGGGGCGATCGTAATTCACGGGCAAACGGTGATCGGCGACGACAGCGTGATTCGCCAAGGCGTGACGATGGGCAACCGCTATCTCGATCGCCCGACGGAAGCGCCCCGCCTGGGTAAGCGGGTGAACGTGGGCGCGGGGGCGAAGATCCTGGGTGCAGTAACGCTGGGCGACGGCGCAAACGTGGGCGCAAATGCTGTCGTGCTGAAGGACGTGCCTGCGGGCAAAACGGCGGTGGGTATTCCCGCCAAGATTATTGACTAGCTTGATTGGCAGAGTCAGTGGATTGGCCAACGCAACGGCGATCGCCCCTGGTCTGATAGGCTTGAGGGAACTGTGTTGGGGCTGCGGGGGCTGCTGAGCCGTGCCATCGTCTGATCTGCAAGAAAAGTCTTCGCTGCTGCCACTCCAGCGAGTCTTGGGCAGCTTGCGACACTATCCCTGGCTGACGCTGGGCGGGCTGCTGAGTGCGCTGCTGCTGATCGCGGCCTACGCTGCGACACCCCAACTCTTTCGCTGGGCCATTGACCAAGGAGTGGCGCAGCGCAATCTGCGTGTGGTGCTATACGGAGCGGGTGGGCTGGTGGCAGCGGCGATCGCCCGTGGCGTGTTCAACTTTGGGCAGAGTTTCTGTGCCGAGGCGCTGTCGCAGAGCGTGGCCTATGACCTGCGAAACCGCATTTTTCGGAAAATTCAAAACCTCAGCTTTAGCTATCACGATCAGGCCCAAACGTCGCAACTGCTGACGCGAGTCACCAGTGACATCGAGCAGGTGCGGACGTTTCTCAGCACCAGCCTGATTCAGGTGATCAGCGGCGTGGTGACGCTGGTGGCGATCGCCATGATTCTGCTGATCATGAACTGGGAACTGGCGCTGATCACGCTGACGGTGGTGCCCGCGAGTAGCTGGCTAATGGCGCGGTTTTTGCGTCAAAACAGCACCCTGTTTCGCCAGGTGCAGGAGCAGTTGAGTGACCTGAACGCGGTGCTGCAAGAGAACCTGATCGGCGTGCGCGTGGTCAAGGCATTTGTGCGCGAGGCAACGGAAACCGAACGCTATTCCAGCCTGAATCAAGACTTGGTGGCGGCAAACCTGAAGACGGTACGCTCGATTCGCAATACGTTTCCGTTTATCTTTTTGCTGAGCAATTTGGTGACGGTGGCGGTGATTGGCTATGGCGGCGCGGCGGTGATTGGCGATCGCTTTTCGGTGGGCGAGCTGGTGGCGTTTAACTCCTACCTGCTGCTGATCTTGCAGCCAATTTTGCTGATTGGCTTTGCGGCTCCGGCGATCGCCCAGGCGGCGGCTTCGGCAGAGCGCGTCTATGAAGTGGTGGACGCAGCAGTGGAAATTCGCGATCGCCCCAAAGCGATTCCATTTCTCACCTGCGGCAGCCGCATCACGTTCGAGAATGTGTCGTTCCGCTATCCTGGCTCCACCACGCCCGCGCTCAGCCACGTCTCCTTTGAAACGAAGCCCAACGAGCTAATCGCCATCCTGGGCATGACCGGATCGGGCAAAAGTACGGTGGTGAACCTGATTCCCCGGTTTTACGACGTGACAGCCGGAGCCGTGCGGATTGACGGGCGAGATGTGCGCGATTTTACGCTCGAAAGTTTGCGATCGCGCATTGGCATTGTGTTTCAGGAAACGACGCTGTTTTCTGGCACGATCTTGTCCAACATCACGTATGCCAAGCCCAACGCCACGCTCGAAGAGGCGATCGCCGTGGCCAAAACGGCGCAAATTCACGACTTTATCGCCAGTTTGCCAGAGGGCTACGATACGGTCGTTGGCGAACGCGGCGTAGGGCTGTCGGGCGGGCAAAAGCAACGACTGGCGATCGCCCGCACCTTGCTCACCAACTACAACATCCTGATTCTGGACGACAGCACCTCAGCAGTCGATGCCAAAACCAGCGCCGCAATTCAAGCCGCGCTCGACGACCTGATGCGCCGCCGCACCTGCACGTCTTTTGTCGTCGCCCAGCGCATTAGCACCGTCCGCAATGCCGACCGCATTCTGGTCATGGACAAGGGGCGGCTAGTAGCCCAGGGCACCCATGAGGAACTGCTGAAAACCAGTCCGCTCTATGGCGTGATTTTGGAATCGCAAGTGAAGAAATCGGTCGTCACTGCTCCTCAAAGCTCATAATGACCTGTCTCCAAATCGGCATCAGCGGGTAAATTGAGAGGACAGATTCCTTTGCACAACGCGAAGACGCGAAGTTGCAGGACTCGGAGGGCAGTAGCAATGGAACCACTCAACGCAGCACAGCGCAAAGCATATTTTCAATACGCGGGCGATCGCGCTGGGGTTCACACACCGCTGCTGGTCGCCCTGCACGCGGTGCATCAGGCTCCGTCGCTAAGCGATGGCGAAGTAGGGCTGGGCATCTCGCCCGCCAATCAGGTAACGCTGGCGGCGGTAGAAACGCTACCCGGACAGGCACAGGCCGCTGCTAGCACCATTCGCAGCATTACCGACCGCCTGATTGCCCAGGGCTGGCAAAGCGCGGATCTGTGGGATGTGGATCGGGGTCGCTATGGCGATCGCTTTGTGACTGCACTGGCGGAAGGCTATCTGCCGCCGCCCAACGACATCCACGGGGCACAACTCGAACCCTGCGATAGTGGGGCACTGCTGCGAGCCTACGTCAATGCGGTGGAGGCAGACCATCAGGCGGCGGGCTTGCCGCCCAATCTGGCCTTCGTAGATTCGGCGTTGCTGAATTTTTTAGAACAGGTGCCCGCGGCCTATCGCGGGCTGAGCCACGAGCGAGAGGGTCTGCTGGAGGCAATACGGCTCTGGCGCAAGCTAGACAGTCGCTCGGCTACCGTTCACTCGCTGCTGCCCAACGCATCCGTATCCGAACCGGAGGCCTTTGACCGTTTAGACATCGCTCTGCAAGACCTCAGCCGCCGCTTACCACTCAACTATGCAGGCTATCCTCACCAGCGGGAAGCGTTGCTGCGGCTGGTGCAGTGTTGGCGACAGTTGCCCAGTCGGGAAGCAGCGATCGCCTCGTTAGAAAAAAATCAGCCCATTTCCCTGGACTTGGCAATCCTTGACCCAGCGCTAATGGCCTTTGTGCAGCGGCTTCCGGCGCACTATTTGGGCAAGGGGGAACAGCGCAACGCCCTCACCGAAACCTTTCGCCTGTGGACAGGGCTGGATTCGCGCACGGCGGCTGTGCGGACGCTGGGCGTAGACCCAGAGGCGCTGATAAGCGCTAGCCCAGCCGCGCTGCTCGATGCTGCCCGCCAGCTTGATCAGCAACTCCTCCGGTTTGTCCAGCGGATTCCTGCCGCCTATCGCCAAACTGACGCTCAGCGGGCGGCCCTGCTGAATTTAGTGCAGACTTGGCGGGGACTAGAGACGGGCGAGGCAACTGTGCGATCCCTCGTGGAGGATCTGCGCCGCCTGCAAGCGGCCCGTCCCGGTTCGCCAGACGCAATGCCCACCCCAACGCCTGATTTGCTGCCCGTGCTGCAAACCGAGTGGACGCTGGACACGATTCAACTGCATGGGGCGATCGCCCCTGGTGGACGGCTGACTTGGGCGGAGGCGACCCAGGGCGGGCTGTATCTGCCGCAAAATACGGCGGCGATGCAGGCGATCGTGCGCCTGGCCACAGCGGTCGAACAGGTCGCAACGCGATTGGGGCGATCGCTCCACATCGTCGCGTGGCACTGTTCTCCAGACGCAGCCAGGGCCTTGCCCAGCCCTACCCCAGATCGGCACACACTGGGCAGTGCGCTGCTGTTTTATTGCGACGGTCTGACGGCACAGCAGGTTTACTGGACGCTCGATCCCTGGTGGGCGGGTGGATTGGGGCGGTTTACCCACTACCCGTCGCTGGTTTACCTAGACAATGGCGGGGCGATCGCCAGCACCAACCCAGATCACCGCGTCCGCTGGGTTCACTAGCGCCGAGAGTCTTTCAAGACCCAGCGTAGGAAGAGCGCTTCGGGTGCTAAGACGCTTTGGTAGACTTGGCGCTGCGCGTCCCAGAGGCCGCTTTTGGGGTCGCAGACTTAGCAGTCGTGGATTTTGCAGCCGTTTTCTTGGTGGAAGCAGGTTCAGTTGGTGTCGCTTCAGCCACGGTTTCAGCCGTTGATTTAGTCGATTTAGTCGATTTAGTCGATTTAGTCGATTTAGCAGATTGGGTCGTCTTTTTCGCGGCGGCAGCCTTAGTCGCGCTGGATTGGGTCGCGCTGGATTTAGCCGTGCCAGCTTTTGCGCGGGTGGTTTTGGTGGATTGGGTCGCCGTCGTGGTTCCCGAATCTGCTGCTTTGCTAGAACGACGCGAAGCTTTCTTAGTGGCGGCTTTTTCGGCCAGGGCTTTTAGCGCTGTTTCCATCGTGATCGACTCAGCTTTTTCGCCTTCAGGCAAGGAGGCGTTAAGTTTTCCATGTTTGATGTAAACGCCGTAGGGGCCCTTATAGAGGTTGACAGGCTCACCATCCTCCGGGTGGGGGCCAAGTTCTCGAATCGGTGCAGCCGCCCGCCCACGCCCACGCCCTGCTTTCGGCTCTGCCAGCAACTCCAACGCCCGCTCCAAGCTAATCGTTAGCACGTCGTCGTCGCCCTTAATCGAGCGATAGTCCTTACCGTTTTTGCCCTGATCATGGACGATATAAGGCCCAAAGCGACCCAAATTCGCCTGAATCTTGCAGCCCGTTTCCGGGTGCATTCCTAGCAAACGTGGCAGCGCCAGCAGATTCACCGCCTGTTCCAAGGTGACATCCTGGGGCTGCAAGCCTTTGGGCAACGAGGCCCGTTTGGGCTTAGGGTTTTCGTCAGTCACGTCGCCAAGCTGTACGTAAGGGCCATAGGCCCCGATCAGCACGTAAATCGGTTCGCCCGTTTCGGGATGAAACCCTAGTTTCTCTGGCCCTTCGGTCTTTTGGCGCAGTAGCACTTCGACTCGCTCGGCATCCAAGTCAGAGGGCGTAAAG
Source organism: Cyanobacteriota bacterium (assembly GCA_046719575.1). GTDB lineage: Bacteria > Cyanobacteriota > Cyanobacteriia > Elainellales > Elainellaceae > Thermoleptolyngbya. The sequence continues at coordinate 26,774 of JBDNCP010000040.1, read as the reverse complement.
TCTTGGGGAATGGTGGCTTTGACTGGCCCCTCCTCGGTTTCGGTTTCAATATAGGCTCCGTAGCGGCCGATGCGGACTTTTGCGTCTAGCCCTTCCAGTTCTACGCTGCGGGCCTCAGCAGGGTCGATCTGGCTTTCGCGCTGCTTCACCTGCCCGTCTAGCCCGGTTTCGCCCAGATAAAACTGCTGGAGATAGGGCAGCCAGTCAGCTTCGCCCGTCGAGATATCGTCCAGCGTACGCTCCATACGGGCAGTAAAGCTGGTGTCTACCAAGTCGGGGAAGTGTTTCTCTAGCAGATTGGTGACGGCAAAAGCGGTAAAGGTGGGAACGAGGCTGTTGTTCACCATCTGGGCGTAGCCCCGGTCGATAATGGTGCCGATGATGCTGGCATAGGTGCTAGGACGACCGATGCCCTCGCTTTCCAGCGTTTTCACCAGCGACGCTTCGGTGTAGCGGGCGGGCGGCTGGGTTTCGTGGGCGATCGCCTCTAGTGCCTGACAATTGGGGCGATCGCCTTCCCGCAGCACAGGCAAGATCACCTCCTGGTTTTCGATCGCCGCGTCAGGGTCGTCCGACCCCTCTACATAGGCACGGAAAAAGCCTGGAAAGTCAATGCGCTTGCCCGTCGCCCGAAACCCCGCATCCTCCGCCTGAATCTGCACAGTGATGTTCGTCTGGCGGACTTCTGCCATCTGGGTGGCTACAGTGCGCTTCCAAATCAAGTCATAAAGCTGTAACTCGCGTCCGCTCAGTCCGGTTTCCTGGGGGGTGCGAAAGGTGCTACCTGCTGGCCGGATAGCTTCGTGGGCTTCCTGGGCACCTTTGCTCTTGGTGGAGTAGCGACGCGGCTCAGGGCTGAGGTATTCACTGCCATACATTTGCTGGACGCAGCTTCGAGCAGCGGCGATCGCCTGCTGAGACAGGTTCACCGAGTCGGTTCGCATATAGGTGATATAGCCCTGCTCATAGAGGCTCTGGGCCACGCGCATAGTGTCGCGGGCTGACAGGCGCAGCTTGCGGTTTGCCTCCTGTTGCAGCGTAGAGGTGGTAAAGGGCGGCGAGGGCTTGCGGGTCGAGGAGCGCTCCTCCAGCCCCGTGACGATCCAGGTGGCAGATTGGAGCCGCTCATACAATGCTTGGGCCTCGGCTTCGCCCAGCAGCAGCACGTCGCGTCCAGCGATGATTTGCCCCGTAGATTCGTCAAAGTCTGCACCCGTAGCGATGCGGCGGCCGCCCAACGTCACTAGCTTCGACTCAAAGCTGCTGCCATCCTTTTCTAGAGTCGCCTTCAAGTCCCAATAGGAACCCTTACGGAAGGCGCGGCGCTGCCGTTCGCGGTTGACCAATAGCCGCACCGCAACAGACTGAACCCGACCCGCCGACAGCCCCCAGGCAATTTTTTTCCAGAGCAAGGGCGACAGCGTGTAGCCCACTAGCCGATCCAGAATTCGCCGAGTTTCCTGGGCGTGAACCAGTTGCTCATCCACATCGCGGCAGTTTTGTAGGGCTTCGCGGATGGCCTCTTCGGTAATCTCGTGAAACACCATGCGCTTGGTTGGCACCTTGGGCTTGAGCAATTGCAGTAGATGCCAGCTAATGCTTTCTCCTTCTCGGTCTTCGTCCGTCGCCAGGATTAGCTCATCAGCTTCCTTCAGCGCGTCTTTCAATGCCTTAACGACCTTTTTTTTATCTTGTGGCACGATGTAGAGCGGCTCAAAATCTGCCTCGACGTTGACTCCCAGTTTCGCCCACTCTTCACCCTTGACCGACGCAGGAATATCGCTTGCCGACTGGGGCAAATCTCGCACATGGCCCATCGATGCCTCGACCCGATAGCCCGGTGGCAGATAGTTGCGGATGGTTTTCGCTTTGGTGGGGGATTCAACAATGACGAGGGTTGACATGGATCTCAGTCGCGCTAAGAAAAAAAGGACGCAGATGGAGAACGTATCAGTAACGCTTCGATAACGCTTCGATCTGGTGGGGCCGGGCAATGACAAGACGGATAGGCGATTGTTATGAAGGCGATTGTCATGAAGGCGATTGTCATGAAGGCGGTTGTCAAATTAGTCAGTTTGACTGATGCCTGTTCTCTACTTATAGACCATAGCCTTGAAAAGTAGGGAATCTCAAATCGTAAGGATTTTACAAGAAGGAAATCTTTTGGGGGCTATTAGGAGAAACAACGGGGATAATTGGGCGAACCGCACGTAGCGTAGAGCTTTGCGCGGTATGATCCATTAGAAATAAAGTAGAAATGAAGCGAATCTGACCTGAGTTCGGGGGGTTAAAAGGCAGTTTACCCACGGAGAGCCGATTGAAAATCGCGTCTGGGCACTTTTTGGGGCACTTTCCTGTATGGCAGGTGGGCACCTTCTGCATAAAAACTTCTGTCCGAACACTTCTGTCTAATTGCCCTGGCTCCTGATATGGTCATCTTGGTAAGGTCATTTTGTTTCGTCTTGTTTCCAACTTTGCGCCGTTTACGCTAGACCCCCTATGGAATTTTCCACGCTTGTCGGCCAACTCAACGCCGGAACCATTCTGCCGGAAGGGATTGTGATTACCACGCTGATGGTAGTGCTGATCGGAGACTTGATTGTGGGGCGATCGTCTGCTCGATGGACACCCTACGTGGCGATCGCCGGTCTGTTGGCAGCGATTGTGGCGCTGGTGCCCCAGTGGAATATTGCCGAACCCGTTTCGTTTTTGGGGAGTTTTAGTGGGGATACCCTGAGTGTCGTGTTTCGCGGCATTATTGCTCTATCGGCGGCGCTGACGATCCTGATGTCGGTGCGCTATGTGGAGCAGTCGGGTACATCTCTGGCTGAGTTCATCGTGATTTTGCTCACGGCGACGCTGGGGGGCATGTTTCTTGCTGGGGCGGATGAGCTAGTGATGGTGTTCGTCTCGCTAGAAACGCTGAGTATCTCGTCCTATCTGCTGACGGGCTATATGAAGCGCGATCCCCGCTCGAACGAGGCAGCGCTGAAGTATCTGCTGATCGGTGCCGCCAGTTCTGCCATTTTCCTCTACGGTTCGTCGCTGTTGTATGGGCTGTCGGGTGGGGCAACTCGCCTAGGGGCGATCGCCACTAACATTGCGATCGCTGGACTAGAAGACTCGATCGGCATTGTCATTGCTCTGGTGTTTGTGATTGCAGGCATTGCCTTCAAGATTGCCGCAGTGCCCTTTCACCAATGGACACCAGATGTGTACGAGGGGTCGCCAACCCCTGTGGTGGCGTTTCTGTCAGTCGGTTCCAAGGCGGCCGGCTTTGCCTTGGCGATTCGCTTACTGGTGACCGCGTTCCCCGCTGTCGCTGATCAGTGGCAGTTTGTGCTAACGGCCCTGGCAATTCTCAGCATGGTGCTGGGCAACGTGGTGGCGTTGGCGCAGTCCAGCATGAAGCGGCTTCTCGCCTACTCTTCGATTGGTCAGGCAGGCTTTGTGATGATTGGGCTAATCGTGGGCACCGAGGCGGGCTATTCCAGCATGGTGTTTTATCTGCTGGTATACCTGTTTATGAACTTGGGCGCGTTTTCCTGCATCATCCTATTTGCGCTGCGGACGGGCACCGACGAAATTGCCGAATACAGTGGTCTGTATCAAAAAGACCCACTACTGACGCTGGCATTGAGCATTTGTCTACTGTCTTTGGGCGGCATTCCGCCGCTAGCAGGCTTCTTTGGAAAAATTTATCTATTCTGGGCAGGCTGGCAGGCTGGGGCCTATGCGCTGGTGCTGGTGGGTTTGGTGACGAGCGTCATTTCCATCTACTACTACATCCGTGTGGTGAAGATGATGGTGGTGAAGGAGCCGGATGAAATGTCTGAGTCGGTGAAGAACTATCCGCCGATCCGCTGGACGCTGCCCGGAATGCGGCCGCTTCAGGTGGGAATTGTGACGGCGCTAATTTTTACGTCGCTGGCGGGTATTCTGTCCAATCCGCTGTTTACGCTGGCCAATGACTCGGTAGACAGCACACCCATGCTGCAACCGGGGCTGCGTGTGGAACGGGCCCTGATGGCGATCGCCCGTCCTTCAAATCCTGTAGAGTGAGTTCTGGAAAGAGGGAAGAAGGAAAAGAGAAGACAGAAGAAAGGGTGGGTTGTACCTGATTGACTGACAAAACTTAGGCATCAGGCGGTTGAGACTGCTGCTCCATCAACGAAGTCAGCCTTCGCCGACGCTCTACCCTGACCCAAAACCCGCGTAGGCGGGTTTCGCCTGTGTAGGCGCGGCTTCCAGCCGCCAGCGGTAAATGTTTTGTCAGTCAACGAGGGGTTGTACAGGCCTTTGGTCATGGGCTGCCCATTCTTTTGTTATGGCCGTTTTCCAATGCCATTTTTCCAATGCCATTTTTCCAATGCCATTTTTCCAATGCATTTGCAATCACATTTTCGTGATTTCTCTTTCGTAATATCAATTCTCTTTCGTAATATCAGTTCTCTTCGGTGACGTTCTGCATAAAACTGCCGCAGAGCCTGCAAGTGCTAGACGGAAATATCTAGAATCGAAAACCCAAAGCCGAGAATTGCTGGAGTCACTGCACAAAAGTCACACAACGGTTAGGTCGCCCTGTACATCTAGCCGCTTAAAGTTGCCCAGCGTTAGGTAACGCTCGGTCAAGGTTTCGGCGATCGCCGGAGTCACCCAGCCCAACTGCTCGAGCAGGTGAACCGCAACGGCATACTTGGCCCGCTTGGCCCCATCCATTACCTTGATTGCTAGCCCCATGCCCTCGCCTACACGGCCAATGCACTGGATGCCCTCTGCGCCCGACTTGCTCACCAACGCTCCGTCGGATAGGCGCATGACTTCTGTGTCAAACTCGCCCTCGCCCGCTACTAGGATGGGGTGATGGGTCATCGCTCGCACGATGCGCTCCAAATCCAGGTTGCTGCCCGACGCAAGCTGGGCAAATAGGGTTGCCATCTGCCCTAGCTGCATGAAATAAGTCGGTGCGCCACAGTCATCATGGGCGGAGATAAACTCTGCCGCAGGCATCCGCAGCAGTTCCGACACCTTCGCCAAAATCAGTGTTTGCACTGGATGGTTGCGCTGCAAATAGTCGGAGGTGGGATAGCCAAGCTGACGACAGACTGCTAACATACCCGCGTGTTTGCCAGAGCAGTTGTGTTCTAGCGGGCTACGCTTACCATCGGGAATGGGACATTGCAGCATCGATGGGTCAACGTCGCAGCGCCAGAGAATGTTGAATACTTGGCGCACCTGTTCGATGGTGCCCCGATGAGAACTGCACGTAATCGCCAGATCGCGATCGCTCAGTCCAAAGCGCTCCAGTGTTCCTGTGCTGGTCATGGCCATCGCCTGAAACGGCTTGAGTGACGAGCGCACAAAAGAAGCCGTCTCTGCACTGCCGGCGACCGATAGCACACGACCGCGATTGTCTGCGACTGCCGCCTGCACCAAATGCCGCGACTCGATAATCCCCTCTCGCAGTAGCCGAACTTCTAGCTCTGCGGTCTGTACTCGTTTTCCCCTAGTCATGCCTGGCCTTAGCCATTTCCGGTAGATAAAGTCCAGCGTTCCCCACCTCTAGGACTGTGACACACTGTGTCCACTAGCGCAATAGAACTGCCATGATGTGTCACGAGATCGGGGATGGTAGGACGATGACTTGACGCGATGCGAGTCCGCGATTTATGTCAACGCTCCACGCTAAGAGAGAATGCCCCACATCCCAGCACTGAGAACCAGCAGTAGCCCAAAGATGGCAAACGTGCGCCAGAGCCGTTTCATAATGGGCTGGATTTGGTAACTCACAATTAGGCGATCGCGCTGCAACACTTCTTCGGGCTTTGTCCAGATCTGTCCGTCATACCAGCCTGACTCTTCATAAAATACAGTTTCCTTGGAGAGGCGATCGCGCACATACCACCAGCCCAGCGTCAGCCGCACCAGCGCCAGCAGCGGAATCACGCAAGCCCCTATTGCTGCACTCAAAGCAAACAGCACCGGATGTTTTGCAGGTGGAAAGCTGACCGCCGCCACAGGCCCAGACACGACCCAACTCAAGCCCCAGAGAATCAGAATCGGCTTGATGTAGTGCCAGAGGTCGAGCGTCGCCCAGCGAAAAAACCAGGACTCCTGCAAGTCCTGAAACTCATTGATAGGTTGCTGCTCGGACGGCACCGGGCAGACAGGCAGAGAGGATTTCATGGGCAACAGGTGGGTTGCATCTGAGCGCGGGGTTAGAAACGGTGGACGAGATGGAACAGTTTCCAGCGTCATCCGCACCAAGTCCATTTCAAGGTGGGTTCCCAGAAATCGGGTTCTGAAAACAATCCTGAATGCAGTCTACTGTAATCTACCCAATCTGATATATCCAGGGGCAGACAGCAGGCAGCAGTCGGAGCCTAAGGCAGTAAGCGTTGGCACTTTCTAGGCTCCTGGTTTGCCTGCCTCCCCTCGGCAGTCTATACCCAAAGCAGTTGGCATAGGAGTGGCTAGTTATAGTCTGGCCAAGGCCCTGCAAATGCCTCTGCGAGGGTGTTATGGGTAGGGTGTTATAGGGTGTTATGGGGCATTATGAGGTGTCACAGAGTTCAAAGTCGTCAAAAGTCTGGTTTAGCGTCTGGCAGAGGCTTTTGCGCTTTGAAGTGCCGCAAACGATAACCGTTCGGCGTGGCCCCAAAAGGCTTCCAGGTTGTAGAACTCGCGGTCTTTTTCCAGGAAGATATGGGCAATGACATCGCCGTAATCGATGAGAATCCAGTTGCCTTCGGCTTGCCCTTCAATTCGCACGGGAGCCCGCTGGAGTTTCTCCTTCACAGTTTGCTCAATGCTGTTGGCGATCGCCCGCACCTGCACATGCGAAAAACCCGTCACCAGCACAAAATAGTCTGCGAGGTAGGACACATCAGCCACTTTGAGTAGCACAATGTCATCGCCTTTGCGGTCGTCGGCGGCCTGGGCGATCGCCAGCGCCAGATCATCGCTACTGGAGTCGGCTTCGACGGTGAGGCGAGTGGTGGATGCATCAGCAGCCAACCGGTTAGCAAGCATAGCCTCTAGCGGAGATTCATGGGTCATCAAATGTTCAGTACCTCTAGGTGTGATAGAACAGGGTGAGATAGGACTGAGAATTCAGGACTGGCTAAATTGAGATTGCAGGCAGAATAGCAAAAAAACAAAGTCTTGCATTGTGTGATGAGCAACGAAGCAGCATGATCAACAACGAAACAGCGAACCAAAAATCAAGTTGTGGTTAGTGTTGGGTGTGGTCAGCGTTGGGATAGTTCAGTCTTGGGATAGGTGGGATCGAGAGGATGGGTGTTGCAAACATCAAGTCGCGGCACGGTAGGCCTCGGCCGCAGGGCTGCGCCATCGCCCCAGATCTGCTTGGAGAAACCAGTTGCGAGTTTGCAAGGCGCGGGGATGAATTAGGTGACCAGCGTTTAGTAGGTGTTTGAAGGTATAGTCGCAGGTCATCCAGACGGCTTGCGTTAAATTTTGTTGACTTACGGTTCGCAGATGATGCAGTTCGTCGGTGTTGCCGCGACCTGGTTCTAACGTGTCTGCCAAAAACACCACGCAACTCAGGGCGCTCATCCCCGGACTGCCGAGAGTATGGTTGGCGATCGCCGCCAAGACTTCTGCATCCGTCACGCCAAATTCTCGCTGCGCCACAATCGCCCCCACGTCAGCATGAAGCAGGTGCGGGTTGGCTTCGTCTACCGGGTCGAGCGGCAGCCCCGCTTCCTCTGCAATGCTCAGCAGCGTTTGGGGCTTGTAGTATTTCGCTAGGTCGTGTAGCAGGGCCGCCAGGGCTGCCCGCTGGGGATCGAGGGCATGGGTATGGGCCAGGGCAATTGCCATCTGCTCGACTCTTAGCACGTGCTGCACCCGCGAGGCAGGAACCTGCGCCTCTAGCCAAGTCAGAATGCGACTCCGCAGCGTGCTATCCAACTCAACCATGCCTGCTCAACCCTGCTTGAGGATGCATAGACCGGCTCGATATCCTTTCCCTAGTGCGTGATGAGTTAATTGTAGCGCAGGTTACGAGATGCCCGGTCTAGCGCCTAGGGTGACGGCTGATGAGTGTGGCAGGTTAGGAGGGTCGCTGTTCAGGGCAGATGGCGGATGGGGGGCGCGATCGACCCCTGTTCCGCATCTGCAACCCCTATCAGTGTGCTAAAGAGTTTTTCATAGGTGGCGATCGCCTGCTCAAACCGATAATGCCTGACAGCATATTGCCGCCCGCGCTGCGACCAAGCGGCTCGCTGCGGCCCATTGTGATAAACCGAGCGCAGCGCTTCTGCTAGTTGCTCCGGCTGCTCTGGCTGCACCACTATTCCCGCTTTGCTATGCAGCACGAGTTTTGCCAGTTCGCCCGCCAGAGGAGCCGAGGCCACCACTGGGCAACCGCTTGCCAACAGCAATTGAAACTTCGACGGCATGTTAAAACTCACCACATTTTTACGCTGCACCACCAGCCCTACATCTGCCGCCGCCATCAGGTGAGGCAGTTGCTCTCGCGGTTGAAAGTCAAAAAACTGCACGTTGTCTGCATGGCACTGCCGCGCATAGTCCTGCAACTGCCGACAGGCCTCGCGTTCGCCCACAATGGCAACGAGTAAATCTGGCAAATCACGCAACAGTGCTGCGGCCTCAATCACCGTTTCCATACCCTGCGTCAGAGCAATATTGCCTGCATACAGCACGATAAATTTGTCTTGCAAGCTGTGCTGCTGGCGGAATTGGTTCTCGGCTGGCGGCATTGGGCGAATAAAGTTTACATCGACCCAGTTGGGAATGCAGACTAGCTTTTGGAGTGGCACGCCTTTGCTGACCAGGTTTTGGGCAAAACCATCGGCAATTACGGCGATCGCCGTTGCGCTGCGATAGGCAAACTGCTCCAGCGCCTCGAACACCCAGATCGCCAGCCGATGTCTCACTATGCCCAGTCGCACCGCCGCCTCTGGCAAAATATCTTGCACATTCAGCACCACAGGACAGCGATAAATTTTCCCCAGCAGCGCCGCAGGGACGCTAACGGGCAGTGGCGGCGTAGTCAGCAAAATCACATCAGGACGAAAGCCCCACAACGCCTGCACGATGCTCGTCACCACAAAGCTACCGTCTAGCAGCACCCGTCCCAGCAGCCCTGGCCGCGGCCGAATCCAGACATAGCAGCGCTGCACCCGCACGCCATTTTCTACCCGTGTCTGATACAGTTGCCCACGATAGCCCGGATAAATGCGCCGCTGTGGATAGTTGGGCATCCCCGTTACCACACGCACCTGGTGTCCCCGCTGTACCAGTCCTTCGGCTAGCTCCGTCATTAGCGGTGCAATTCCAATCGGCTCTGGAAAATAGTTGTAGGAATAGATCAGAATCTTCATGCGGCCAGAGGAATCGCCAGTGGAATAGACTTCTTGCGTGAATCGTGGCGCGGCGGTACCGCGCCACGATTCACGCCCTCAAAACAGCATTCATGCAAGAGGTTTGAGGTTTAATGAGCATCTGAGTGCAGAAGCCAGGGTTGGCGCAGAAGCTGAGAGAATCAGAAACTTGCTGTCAAGGCTGAATCAAGGTTGCCCACCTACCGATCTCCAGCGTGCTTTCTATCCAGTGCGCCGTTGGATGGACTGGCAAACATTCAGGCTGCCTGTTGGGTTTCTCGCCTATCGCTTGACCTCAAAGCTCCGCAAGTACTCCGGCGATTCGTATTGCACGGAAACATCTTTCACAATTGCAGTCGGCGGCCCCTGATGGCACCAGCGGATCATTTCCTGAACGCGATCGCCCGGTCCCTCAAACACCGCTTCAACGCGCCCATCTTGCAGATTTCGCACCCAGCCGTGAACCTTGAGCAGCGTCGCCGTGTCGCAGGTCGAAAAGCGATAGCCCACTCCCTGCACCTTGCCCGAAATCCAGACATGGGCCCGCACCCAGTCACTTGCAGCCTTCAGTGGTTGTGCCATTGGTTGATTGCTCCTCAGCCAAACCCCATACGGGTTCACCAGCGTTGACTCACTTCATGAACCTCTGACCACTTGCTCCTGACTTTCCTCCAACCAAGCGCTCTGGTTGGCCTGGCAGAAACTCAACTCCTAGTCCTTGAGTTCGGAAACCCGTACACCCTAAAAAGTTGCAGATGGGCCCACCTGCCAGGTAAATTAGCACTCAGGAGTCGAGAGTGCTAAATTCTTGACTCGACAGAATGGCTCAATCGCATTGTTGGCACATGTTGGCCCATGACAAGCAGCATCTGCTGAGTTTACGAGGCCTGCTCTCTGGAGGGCGATCGCCCTCTAGTGCCTTCGCAACTATCCTGTTCAGCTTTTCAATATGAACGGGAATGCAGAGTGCGTCAAGGGTGCAAGTTCTCGCAGCAGGTTGTTAAGCCGCTAGAGCCAGCAATTGAGCAATTGAGCAAGATCATTCCAACTTACTGCAACTTTATCGTCTGGAGAGACTATACGTATGGCTGCTGTGTCCTTGAGTGTTTCCACCGTAAAGCCATTGGGCGATCGTGTGTTTGTAAAGGTCAGCGCTTCTGAAGAAAAGACCGCAGGTGGCATTCTTCTGCCCGACACCGCCAAGGAAAAACCTCAAGTCGGCGAAGTGGCGCAGGTTGGCCCCGGCCGACGCAACGATGACGGTACCCGTCAAGAGCTAGAAGTGAAAGTTGGAGACAAGGTTCTTTACTCCAAGTACGCAGGAACCGACATCAAGCTTGGCGGTGAAGACTACGTGCTGCTGACCGAGAAAGACATTCTGGCGATCGTTTCCTAGACCTGATCTGTCTTAAGCCGGGTTTGGGATGAGCGGCTGTGCTTCAAGCTGCACAGGCTGCTTGGATTCAAGTCCATAGCTCACAACCGTCCCTGCTCGACTGTAAACTCTCAATCTGTAAACTTCTGTAAACTTGTAAACCCTCAATCGTAGATTCAAGGTCGAAACTATGGCTAAGCGCATCATTTACAACGAAAGTGCACGTCGCGCCCTCGAAAAGGGCATTGATATCCTAGCGGAAGCCGTTGCAGTCACCCTCGGACCCAAAGGCCGCAACGTGGTGCTGGAGAAGAAGTTTGGCGCACCCCAGATTGTAAATGACGGTGTGACGATTGCTAAGGAAATCGAGCTAGAAGACCACATCGAAAATACGGGCGTTTCTCTCATCCGTCAGGCTGCCTCCAAGACCAATGACGCTGCGGGCGACGGAACGACGACGGCGACCGTCTTGGCCCATGCGATGGTGAAGGAAGGTCTGCGAAACGTGGCGGCGGGTGCCAACGCAATCTCCCTGAAGCGCGGCATCGACAAGGCTTCTGCGTTCCTGGTGGAAAAAATTGCAGAACACGCTCGTCCAGTAGAAGATTCCAAGGCGATCGCCCAGGTTGGCTCCATCTCTGCGGGCAATGATGACGAAGTGGGCGCGATGATCGCCGAAGCGATGGATAAGGTGGGTCGCGAGGGCGTGATCTCGCTGGAAGAAGGCAAGTCCATGACGACCGAACTGGAAGTCACTGAAGGGATGCGCTTTGACAAGGGCTACATTTCGCCCTACTTCGCCACCGACACTGAGCGCATGGAAGCTGTCCTAGACGAGCCGTTTGTCCTGCTGACCGACAAGAAGATTACGCTGGTGCAGGACTTGGTGCCCGTCCTAGAGCAGGTTGCTCGTGCGAGCCGTCCGCTGCTGATCATTGCTGAAGACATTGAGAAAGAAGCCCTAGCAACCCTGGTGGTCAACCGTCTGCGGGGCGTGCTGAATGTGGCTGCGGTCAAGGCTCCTGGCTTTGGCGATCGCCGCAAGGCTATGCTGGAGGACATTGCGGTGCTGACGGGCGGTCAAGTGATCACCGAAGACGCGGGTCTGAAGCTAGACAATGTGAAGTTGGATAGCCTGGGCAAGGCTCGTCGCATCACCATCACCAAAGACACGACCACAATTGTGGCCGAGGGCAACGAAGCGGCTGTGAAGGCTCGCGCGGAGCAAATCCGTCGTCAGATCGAGGAAACTGATTCTTCCTACGACAAGGAGAAACTGCAAGAGCGTTTGGCCAAGCTCTCTGGCGGTGTGGCCGTGATCAAGGTCGGTGCCGCAACCGAAACCGAAATGAAGGATCGCAAGCTGCGTCTGGAAGATGCCATCAACGCTACCAAGGCTGCCGTAGAAGAGGGTATCGTTCCTGGCGGCGGTACGACGCTGGCCCACTTGGCTCCCCAGCTCGAAGAATGGGCCAAGAGCAACCTGACGGCTGAAGAACTGACGGGTGCGATGATTGTCGCCCGTGCCCTGTCTGCCCCGCTGAAGCGGATCGCCGAAAACGCTGGACAAAACGGCGCGGTGATTGCTGAGCGTGTGCGTGAGAAGGAGTTCAACGTGGGCTACAACGCCGCCACCGATGAGTTCGTTGATATGTTCTCGGCGGGCATTGTTGACCCAGCGAAGGTGACTCGCTCTGCCCTGCAAAACGCGGCTTCGATCGCGGGCATGGTGTTGACGACCGAGTGCATCGTCGTTGACAAGCCCGAACCTAAGGAAGCGGCTGGTGCTGGCGCTGGCGCTGGCATGGGCGGCGACTTCGATTACTAAGTCTGCGAAATTCCAGGGAGCTGCCTGATCTGCATAGCATGATCTGTGCAACCTGCATCACTGTGCAACCTGCATCACTGTGCAACCTGCATCATCAGTGCGGCTCCTGGAAGCCCAACGTTGACTCACTTGGCAGAAGAGGCGATCGCCTCTTCTGCATTAATCTGCATTAATCTGCAATAAGATAGTCAGGACTTACGCACCTGCGACGAATTTTTTGGATTTCGGACTATTTCTCGCGGGCTGCGCCTGCGAGAAATAGTCCAACTGCGTAAGCCCTAATAGTATTAATGTCTTACCAGTAAATACCTGAATACCTAAAAAATACTGGCTGAGCTTAGCCCTAGCGTTGGCATTCCTAGAATGCTTCAAACCTTTGAGCCGCAGGCCGTTTTGTAGCCCCTGTATAGCCTCAACCCCTGCCCCTAAGCTTCCTGCAGATGGGGCAACCGAGACGGCAGCAACCGATCGACCCAAGCTTCCAGATAGGCTCGGTTCGCTTGCCGCTCTGTAGGGTCAGTGGTCTCCAGCGGATAAGGCAGCGTGCCCAGAATGGCAGCCGTCGTCACGCAAAACATGGCTTTTTGGAAGCTGAGACAGATTTTTACCCGCAGGTCATCTTCGCCCCGCAGCCCCTGTCGATAGATTGCGTGCAGATAATCAGGCAGGAAATGACGCATATCCTGCATTAGCAGCGTGGGTGGAATGCCCCCACCACCAATGGGTAGCGGATCGGCAAACAGCGCTCCATAGTTAAAATCTGCCTGCTTATCGGAAATTTGGTGCGCCTGGGCATTGTAAGACACCGTGCCAAAGAAGGGAAACGACCGGAGGAAAACGGCTTCTACGTAGGGCAGCGCCGTGTCTGGCAAGAAGGTCAGCCCCGCCGAAGCGGGCAAGATGTCGTAGGTTTTTCCGCCGATGGATACAGCGTAGGTGATGGGTAAGGCTGCTGCATCGACCAGACCTTGCTTGACGTGGGCGACCACATCGGCGATCGCCCTGATTTCGCCCCGGTCATACCGATCTGACAGGGTTAAAAACATCGGACTCATGACCCGCCAAAACTGCCCCAGCCCGCTGTAGTAGCAAAGCTGCCGCACTTGCTCTATCAAAAAGTCAGGAAAAAGCTGATTGAGTCCGCTCATCAGCGGATTAGACTTTACCTTGGCGCGAATCGCGGTTTTCGCCAGATTCACAAATTCCGGCGTGTCAAGAAATGCATCTAGTCCGCCGCCGCCGTGCCAGAACATCCCTTTCATGCAATATTCGGCAAACTCGTAGTTAATTCGGTCGTGCCACCAGTGGCGAAGCAGTTTGGCTGGCGTGACTTCGCCATTGAAATATTTGAAAAACGGAAACAGCACCAAAAACTGATGCTCTGAAATGTAGATCAGGTTGCGCCAGTAGGCATCCAGCACCACGCCGTAGCTCTTGAGAATGCCCACCACTTCCACCAAGTTTTCGGGCGTGTCGGGCAGCAGCGCCCCGCCAGATTCAATCCGGTCAATGATGTAGGCAAGGGGATGAGAAGTGGGAGAGGGTGCGGTTAGCATGGTCGGTCTTCGGGTGATGGGGTAGGTGGGGGATGGGGTGGGTGGGGGATGGGGTGGCGGGGCAAGCCCAAACCCCTAACCCCTAATTCCCTATCCCTAAATCTCGGCGGAGGGGGCGAGGGGCCAGCGCGGCGGCGATCGCCCGATCATCGAGCGTGCCCAGCGACAGGGAGGTGAGTTCACTCCAGCGGGTCATCCAGTTGGGCTGAAGCCCCAGAAAAATGACCAAAACGACGACCACAATTGAAGGAATGCGATCTTTCCAGTAGATGGCGGGCAAGTTCGCTAGGGCATCAGGTAGTCGTCCAAAGAAGGCGCGGTTGATTAGATTCAGAAAGTACACGGCAGTCAGCCCAACACCGAGCATACATAGGAGGGTCTGTACTGGGAACACCAACAGGCTACTGCGATAGATAATGTATTCGGCAATAAAGCCCACCATGCCCGGAATGCCTGCGCTGGCCATCACCCCAGCAATCATTAGGGAACCCACTAGCGGCAGCCCCCGCTCTGGGTTCAGGAGGCCCCGTAGTACGGTGACATCCCGCGTTCCGGTTTTGGCATAGACCACGCCTACCAGCAAAAACAGCAGCGCGGAGATCAATCCGTGGCTAACCATCTGGGCGATCGCCCCGGCAATGCTCAGGGGTGTAGCAGCGGCAGCAGCCAGCAAGATATAGCCCATATGCCCGACGGAACTGTAGGCCACGATTTTCTTCATGTCCGTTTGGGCGATCGCCACAAAGGAGCCATACAGCACATTCACCACCGCCAGCCACGCCAGCCACGGCGCGACGATTTGCCAGGTTTCGGGAAATAGCCCCAGCCCAAATCGGAGAATCCCGTAAGTACCCAGCTTGAGCAGCACACCCGCCAGCAGCACCGAGGCCGGCGTTGGCGCTTCGACGTGCGTATCCGGCAGCCAGGTGTGCAACGGCACAATGGGAATCTTGATGCCAAAGCCAATCAGCAGTGTAATCAGTAGAACGAGCTGTGTGGCAATCGGCAGCGCTGGATTTTGCAGCACCGCGTAGTCAAAGCTGCCTGTACCGCTCAGCAGCGTCAGCCCAAAAAAGGCCGCCAAAATCAGGATTCCAGACAGCGCTGTATAAATCAGAAACTTGGTAGCGGCATAGCCCCGCCGCGCCCCGCCCCAGATCGCCACCATCAGATACAGCGGAATCAGCTCGACCTCGTAGAACAAGAAAAACAGCAGCAGGTTTTCTGACAGAAACGCTCCGGCCACCCCCGCCTCCAGCAGCAGCATCAGGCAATACCAGAGCCGGGGGCGGTTTAGATTGGCATCGGTGCTGTAGATCGCCAGCCACACCAATAAGCTGTTTAGCACAATCAGCGGCAGCGATAGCCCATCCATGCCCAGCTTGTAGCTCAGTCCCAGTTGATCAATCCACGTCAGCGATTCCTGAAACTGAAACCCAGCTACGCTGGTATCAAACTGGCTGACCAGCACCCCAGTCCAAACCAAAACAATCGTGGCAAACACCAGCGCCACCTGCCGCCCCCTCGCTGCTGCCTGCGCTTGGGGCAAAAGGCTGATGATCAGCGCACCAATGACCGGAAACCAGATTAGAACACTCAGCATGGCGAATCAGGAGGGTTGGATGCTTGGGCGAGAGTTTGGGGAACGGGTTTGAGTGAAATACTTTGGGGAAGAGTCTTTGGGAAAACGCTGACAGGCTGTTTCAGTCCCTTTGGGATCTTCTAGAGACGGGCGCTCAGAATCTACAAGCGGGCGACAGCACGCTAAAACATCCAGCCTAGCCAGGCGATGCCCAAAATGACCCCAATAAACACGGTCAGCAGGTAGTGTCTGGCGCGTCCTGAAACGGTGTATTTCAGGCTCTCACCGCCAATCAGCGACGCAACTCCCAGGAGATTTACCATGCCGTCCACCACATATCGGTCAAACCAGGCCGTGAGCCGCGACCCTTGAGCCACGGCAAACACCACCGTCAGCTTGTAAAGCTGCTCAATCCGAAAATCGTGGGCCAGGAAATCCTGTAGTGATTTCCAGCCCAGTCCTCCCGGCTGTGGCAGGGGACGAGACCCCATATAGAAGAAAACGCCCAGCCCACAGCCCGTGATGCTGGAGGCGAACAGCAACCCTGCGATCGCCAGGTTCATCTCGTTCCAGTCGGGCAGCAGATCCCAGTTATAGAGCATAACGGGCACCAGCAGCGTGGCGATCGCCACTGATATCATCGGCACAGCGATGGGCCAGGGTGCTTCGGGCGCGCGGCGGGTCTTGGGCTTTGCCTCGCCGCAAAAGACAAGCGCAAACACCCTGGTCAGTCCAAAAGCCGTCAGGCCATTGACGATTAGCAGCACCGCTAGCAAGCCCAGCGAAGACTGCCACACGGGCATCGCCCACTGATACATCGCCCAAAAGCAGCCCAGCGGCACCAGCCCCACAGACCCCAGCGCCCCAATCACAAACGCGCTAGCCGTAGCAGGCATCCGCGACCCCAGCGCCCCCATTTCTCGCAAATCTTGAGTGCTGGTGGTCAGGATCACCGAGCCGGTACACATAAACAAAAGCGCCTTGGCGATCCCGTGGGTCAGCAGCAGCAGCAGCGCAGTGTCGTGCTGCTGTAGCCCCACCGCCAAAAACACCAGACCCAGATAGGCGCTCGTGGTGTGGGAGAGGGCGCGTTTGATGTCGATTTGGGCGATCGCCACCAATGAAGCCCCAACCGCCGTCACCGTCCCCAGCACCATCAGCGTCGTCAGCGCTATGGGCGACAGCGCCACAATCGGCTGCACCCGAATCAGCACATAGGCTCCGCAGGCCACCACCACCGAGTTCCGTAGAATAGATGCTGGGTTAGGCCCCTCCATCGCCTCATCCAGCCATAGGTTTAGGGGAAACTGGGCACACTTGCCAACCGGGCCCGCAATCAGGGCCAAACCGACTAGGTTGGCCACCAGTGGCGACAAATTCGCCGTTTCAGCCCAGGCCTCTAGATAGGGAAAATCTAGGTCGCCCGCTAGCAAACCCACCGCAACCACGCCCATCAACAGCATCACATCACCCACACGCTTGGTCAAAAAAGCATCGCGAGCCGCCGTAACCACTAGCGGCTGGGCATACCAGAACCCCACCAGCAGATAGGTCGAAAGCGTTAGCATTTCTAACAGCGCATAGCTGAGAAATAGCGAGTTGCTCAAGACTAAGCCGCTCATGGCTCCCTCAAAAAAGCCCATCAGCGCGTAGAACCGTGCCAACGCCCAGTCTTTTTCTAGATACCCCAGAGCAAACACCTGGGCAATTAGGCTTAACACGGTAACAATTAGAGCTGCTCCAACGCTGATGCGGGACAACTCTAGCGATAGAGTAATGTCCAGATCTAGAACGGATAGCCAAGGCAGCGGCTCATATTGAGGCGGCATATCCCAGACGACCCATAGCAGTAGCGCACAGTGAATCAAGGCGAACAGCGTCATCAAGATATTGAAATACGCCGCAGGACGAGGCCCGGTTCGCCGTACCACCCCAACGGACCAAGGCAGCGTCAGCAGCGCCCCCAACAGCCCATACCCTGGTACCCACCAACTGGTTTCAATTAGAAACTGAACCATCGAATACCATTCCTTGCGTGCTTACATGTGCCAAAGATGTGCTAGAACCAGGTGCCAAGGTTTTAGGCTGCCCCTCGCCGACCTGCTGATGATCTGGCGGCTTTAACCTAGTGCAGCGCCATAGCCTAGCCTTACGGTAAATCCCGTAGAGATTTACCGTAAGGCTAAAAGCTAAAAGTTGACAAACCACTAGCTCTGTCAGCTTAGGGTTGCGCTGCCTCGCGGGTTGTTTTGCAAGCCAGATGAATTCAGACGTGCCTAAACCTAGACCTAGCAAGGTCAACGCCATCGTCCGACCCAAAGGGAATCCAAACCAAAACCAAACGTAGTCTAAACCAGGGTCATCTGAAGCCAAAGTTTGAGCCAAAGCTTGAACGGCTCGAATCCCTGAGTCTAGTCCCCTCGGTGTAAATTATCTGGGCGGCTTGAGCGATTCTCGCATCGCTGCTAATACCAGATCAAGCGAACTGAGGATTTTCCTGGCGGCTAGTGTCTTGCGATGCGCCATCGACCTGATGCCAAAAAGGCGATCGCACTTCCGCAAAAGGGTGCGATCGCCGCTGTATAAAGTCTTTGTGCGACAAGGATTGTAGCATTATCAATGCAAAAGTCTATAAAGAAAGGAAAGAACCACCTCTGGTTAATTCACAAGTTTCCAGCGAGTGGGAAACTTAAATGTAAATTGTTATGTTATTTCTTAATCAAAAAACACGAAATGTTAAACCCTCTCAAGGTTTACAAACTGTTTTCTGAAATTAGACACTCACGCTTGCTTTCCTCATAAAATACAGGGGCCGTTGCTGAAGGAGGGTTGCAGGTCTGGGGGTTGTTCATTTCAACACTCCAAACGCTCACTTTTATCTTGGTAAGTTGATCTCGTACTGTTGAAGTGTTTTCTTCAAGTGTGTTTGTTCTTCGATTTATTCTTCAAGGATGTCTTGGGTATTGCCGCGATGCACAAGATATGCTGCTTGCCTCATGTCATACCACGCCATACATTGTCCTGCCAATCCATGCGCTCTCCGTCTTGAACACGGTATGTAACGAAGGCGTATAAAGCGCAAACTGCCAAAAATATAACGCTGAGTTATATAGACCATAAAAACAATTACTTTGGTTTATATTGCCAAAGCGGTCACCCCCCTTGTATTCTGACAATGGGAATTCCGTCGTGCTTTTCCAGCTATTTTTAATGATGCAAATGCTGAGTTTGTTTGCTCATTAGAGATTTTCTGGACACCTTATGGTATTGGCTGAACCTCTATTTCAGCTCTTTATCCATAGGTTTGAAGCCATATAAATTGTTGACTATGGCTAGAAGTATTCGGAGCGTTCTGAATTTTTGATGCCAACGTTGCAGGTTGTTTGGCTTGAAGCACGTTGAGGATGATGGCTGCTGGATTGGCTAGTCATAGCCTGGCTAGCTGAAACGAAGCGTTGTCGCTTGCATCATCGTCCTATGCTCACAGTCCTGCGCTCACAATCGCTTGCGTCGGTTCTACAAGGCTGATTTTGCGCCGGCTTTGAAAGGTTGATGTAGATTGGAGCGGAATTTTTACCTGGGTATCTGCTGGCTGTTATTAATTGCACATAACTTGTCATAATGAACAGTTGCAGTCAGGTAATTGCAGTCAGGTAATGGTGTTGGGTTGGTGAATAGGCATTTGAACTGGTTTGCCGGCCTAGGCTGTGAATGGCGATGAATGGCGAGCGCAAATTGTAGTTTTGTTTCGAGTACCGTTTTTTGGAAGGGAGAAAACGATGGCAATTGCAGTTGGAATGGTAGAAACCCTAGGCTTTCCGGCCGTGGTTGAGGCAGCGGACGCAATGGTGAAGGCGGCGCGGGTGACGCTGGTTGGCTATGAGAAAATCGGCAGTGGACGGGTGACCGTGATTGTTCGCGGTGATGTGTCTGAAGTGCAGGCATCTGTGGCGGCTGGCATTGAGAACGTGAAGCGAGTCAACGGTGGGCAGGTGTTGTCCACTCACATCATCGCTCGTCCTCATGAAAACCTAGAATACGTGCTGCCGATCCGCTACACCGAAGCAGTTGAGGCCTTCCGGGAAAGCGTCAGCGGGATTCGCCCCGTCAACCGTCCATAGTAGTCGCTAGATGCAGATTGCCAAGGTTTGCGGTACGGTCGTTAGCACTCAGAAAGAGCCAAGCCTGCAAGGGGTCAAGTTTTTGCTGTTGCAGTTTGTCGATGTGGAGGGCAATCTCCTGGCAGACTATGAAGTGGCGGCAGATAGTGTCGGCGCGGGGCTGGACGAATGGGTATTGGTCAGTCGAGGCAGTGCTGCTCGGCAGACCCCTGGTGGCGAGTCTCGTCCCCTAGATGCCCTTGTGATTGGCATTATTGATACCGTAAGCGTGGAAAATCTCATGCTCTATCGCAAGCGGGATCAGGATCGATAACTGCCAAAGGATCGATAACTGCCAAAGGGTTTGTCTAGTGGCGGCTCCGGTTCTAGGGTTCTGAGTTCTAACGTTTATTTCAGACGTTTTATTTCAGATTATTTCAGAGTGGTGGGGGCGATCGCCCATTGATTGCTATGGGAAACCGAGAGCCTGACCATTATGTTTCAGGCTCTCGGTTTGCGGCTGATCGGGGTCGATTGAGGTGTGAGGATGGTAGGGCTGTAGATTGACCTTGCTCGATCTGTGTCGGCTGGTTTTCGGGTTGATCGGCCTGTTTGCGTTGCCGTTTACGATTCGAGTTTTATTGCTGGGTCTGGAGAGCTATGGTCATGGTTGCTCAAAGCTCCGTTGCTGCTACACCCTGGACGAAGGGAATCAAGCAGCCCAAGATTCATGAGACTGCATACGTTCACGCCTTTTCGACCGTGATGGGAGATGTGGAGATTGGTGCTAATGTGCTGGTCTCGCCAGGCGCTTCCATCCGAGCGGAGGAGGGCGCACCCTTTTATGTCGGTCAAGGCAGCAGCGTCCAGGAAGGGGCGATTGTGCATGGACTGCCGCAAGGTCGTGTGCTAGGGGATGATCAGCGGCCCTACTCGGTCTGGATCGGTCAAGATGTGTCTATTACCCACATGGCGCTGATTCATGGACCAGCCTATGTGGGCGATCGCTGCTTTATTGGCTTTCGGTCTACAGTGTTCAACGCCCGCATCGGCGAGGGCTGTATCGTCATGATGCACGCGCTCATCCAGGATGTGGAAATTCCGCCCGGGCGGTATGTTCCCTCTGGGTCGATCATCACGACCCAACAGCAGGCCGACCGCTTACCAGAGGTTCAGTCGGTTGATATTGAGTTTGCTTCCCAAGTCGTCGGTTTCAACGACGCAATGCGGCCGGGTGGCGGGGGCACAAGTTCTCCGTCCCAATCCGAGCCGGCCAGCCTTCGGCAGCCGAGCAATCGCGCTACCGAGTCGTTCTATCGTTCCAGCCAAAATCCTGAGATGCTGAATACTCAATTAACTCCAGAAGTTGTCGAACAGGTGCGCCATTTGCTGGCCCAAGGCTATCGAATTGGCACCGAACATGCGGATACTCGCCGATTTCAGACCAGTTCCTGGCATAGCTGTGCGCCTATCCAATCTTCCCGCGAGGCAGACGTGCTGGCGGCGCTCCAAGCCTGTCTAGCCGAACACAGCGGCGAATACGTGCGGATGTTTGGCATTGATACCCATTCCAAACGGCGTGTCGGGGAACTAATTGTACAGCGTCCGGGCGATCGCACCAACGGAAACGGTACATCGACCAACGCCGCTAGCTATTCCAGCCAGAACTACACTAGCCAGAGCTATAGCAAGCCTGCTGCGGCCTATGGTGGCAGTTCGTCTGGGCTACCGGCTGATGTTGTAGAGCATGTTCGTCACCTGCTGTCTCGCGGCCTGCAAATTGGCACCGAACACGCCGACAAGCGCCGCTTTCAGACGAGTTCCTGGCATACTTGCGCTCCTATCCTGGCAACTCGTGATTCTGAGGCGATTTCAGCTCTGCAAGCCTGCCTAGCAGAGCATTCAGGCGAGTATGTCCGACTTTTCGGCATCGATCCCAAGCTCAAGCAGCGGGTCGGAGAACTGATCGTGCAACGGCCGGGTAACGGGCAAAACGGCAGCGCTCCTACGCCCAGCTATAGCAGTAGCTCGTCGTATCAACAGCCCGCTGCCAGCAGCTTCAACGCCAGCTACCGCTCTCCTGCATCGAGCCAGCGCCTCAGCCCCGAAGTGGTTGATCAGGTGCGGCATCTGCTGTCGCAAGGCTATAAGGTGGCGGTAGAACACGCTGATAAGCGTCGTTTCCAGACAAGTTCTTGGGAGAGCTGCTCGCCGATCGAGTCTGTGCGCGAGTCGGATGTGCTGGCAGCTCTGGAGCGCTGCTTGGGGGACAACCAGGGG
Source organism: Cyanobacteriota bacterium (assembly GCA_046719575.1). Taxonomy (GTDB): domain Bacteria; phylum Cyanobacteriota; class Cyanobacteriia; order Elainellales; family Elainellaceae; genus Thermoleptolyngbya. The sequence continues at coordinate 4,682 of JBDNCP010000040.1, read as the reverse complement.
CAGTATGTCCGGGTTTATGGTGTCGATACTCAGTCCAAGCGGCGGGTCGCAGAGACGATTATTCAGCGTCCGTAGAGCCTCTGTATAGGTTGCGGTCATTGGTTGCAATCACAGGGTTGCAATCACAGGGTTGCAATCGCAGGGTTGCAATCAGGGAGCCATCCCAGAGTACTCACAAGGTACAGCGTTGACTAGACAACGTTGCGTCTTATTAATCGGGTGGGGTCAAGTTGACAACAGGTTGGTTTACATCTCCTTAAGGCAATGCAGAGGTTACCGCTATCGTCAGTTGAGGGCAGTCCAGGGCTGACGAATGGCGATGTGGTAATTGAGCCAGGGGCGGCGATCGCCTCTGGAGTGTTGCTCCAGGCTGATCCAGGTAGTCAACTCACGATTTGCACTGGAGTCAGCATTGCGACTGGCGCTATTTTGCACGCCTATGGGGGCCCGTTGACGATTGAGCCTGGAGCCACCATTGGCTCATCCGTGCTGATCATTGGCGCCGGCTACATTGGCACGACAGCTTGCATCGGTGCTGAGGCGACCATTCTGAATCCGGCCGTCGCCCCTGGCGAGATTGTGCCGCCCAAAGCACTGCTGGGGGACACCAGTCGGCAAGTTGACTTAGACAGCCCACTCCGAGAGACTGCACCAGAGTTCAGCGGCGCTGCTCCACCCCTTCTGCTATCTGCTCAGTCTGCCCCTGCTGGTGCAGGATCTGTGCCCAGTGCGCTGCACGACCGTCAATCGGTAGGCAGCCTCTCGACGGCTGTCCCGATTAGTTCGGCCCCAGCGCCCGTCTATGGGCGGGCAGCACTTCAGCAGCTTTTGGGAACCCTGTTTCCCCATCGCTCAACCGGGACAGACGGCGCTCCGCCGCCTAGCGCTGGCTGAATAATTTGGCTGAGGAATTTGGCTGAATCGCTGAATCCTGAATCGCTGAATCCTGAGTCGCTGAATAATTGAGCCGACGTTGTGCAGATTCCCGCCAGCTTGCACTGCCCGTTGGGCGATGCCGTTCAAAAAACCGCCAACCCATTCAAAAAACCGCCAACCCAAAAGCGTAGTGCTAAGCTGAGAGGGCGATCGCCAATCTGAGCATTAAACCCTATGGACGCATCCGGCAAACTTCAGGTTGGAACGACCCCACCCCAGCGAAATTTTGGAGACAGCGCCCTGGGGTTGGTTTGCACGCGCAGCTTTCCTGCCATCGTGGGCACAGCCGACATGATGCTGAAATCCTCCGGCGTGACGCTGATTGGCTACGAAAAAACTGGCAGCGGCTACTGCACCGCCGTCGTGCGGGGCGGCATTTCCGATGTTCGCATTGCCGTAGAGGTGGGCGAAGAAACGGCGCGACGGTTTGACCAGTTTATTTCTAAAACCATCATTGCCCGCCCCTCGCCAAACCTGGAAGCCGTGCTACCCATTGGCAGTCGGCTGGCAAAGTTTCTCTCTGACCGGGGCTATAGCCGCCTTAGCAAGCAAGCCGTGGGGCTTCTGGAAACCCGCGGCTATCCGGCAATGGTAGGGGCAGCCGATGCCATGCTAAAGGCGGCCGAGGTGCAGCTTGCGGCGTGTGAAACGATTGGCGACGGGCTGTGTACTGCGATCATTCGTGGGCGCGTGGCGGATGTGGCAATGGCTGTGGAAGCCGGGATGCACGAAGCTGAGCGGATTGGCGAATTGCACGCCGTGATGGTGATTCCACGCCCGCTGGATGACCTAGAAGAAACCCTTCCCTTGGCCAGCTATTGGATTGAAAAGCCGCAGCCGATCGCCCTACCGCTAGATTTGAAAGCGCCACAGAAGGAATTGGCTGCGCCAGAACAGCCCGGAGTCGAAGTGCAAAAGGTGATGGAATCGGTAGATTTGCGAGAACCCGAAGCGCGATCGCCCCAGTCTGCTACCCCAACTGCGGAACCGATTGCCTTGCCAGAGCTAGAACCCCTCTCTGAGCAGCCTCCCAAGCCCTTAGAAAATCTCGAAGATTAGAAAATGCCCAAGAAGAGTCCAACGTTTCCACCTGACCGAACCTGAACGAACCTCGTTTTCACCTTCCAATTTCACCTTCCAACATGTCTCCTGTTTTGGATTTATCCACGCTGGCCCAGTGGCTTGCGGGCGAGTTTGACAATCGCGCCCAGTCGCTCGATCAGCCCGCTTGGTTCGTTCACCTGCGACTGTGGCATCGTCCCCTGCCGATCCGGGTGAATGGGTGCATAGCGCTGTTTGCCGAACAGGCCAACGCGCTGTATTTGCAAAACCCCTACCGACAGCGGGTGTTGGTGTTGCAGGAGAGGGGCGGTGGTGCTGAGGGCGATCGCCCCACGGTGCAATACTGGGCATTTCGCCAGCCGGAGCGATTTCGGGGCGCGGGCGCACAACCAGACCGGCTCTCTAGCCTGACGATAGACGATTTGCAATTGCTTCCTGGCTGTCGGCTGTGGCTACGGCTCCACGGGGACGGGGTAGCCGCAGAACCCAACGAGGGCGATCGCTGCTGTTTTCAATACAATGGCGAAACTCGCCAGGTTGTGCTAGGGTTTGAGGCTAGTCCAGCCAGCTTTCGGAGCTATGACAAAGGCGTTGACCCAGACACCGGCCAAGCGCTATGGGGTGCGTTGATAGGCCCCTACGAATTCACAAAGCAGGTGGACTATCCTATCTAAGCTTTTAAGGCAAACCTCTCTTTTTAGGGCAACCCTCTCTAGCGAGACTTCCCCAGAAAACATCGCTAAATCGTCCAAGACAGTGACCTGTATCCATATATCACTCCTGTTGGTAGGATAGCTTCACCCAATCAGAGGATTGTGGAGGGTCTGAAAACAAGAGTTGCTAATTGATTCTGTGTAGACTCATAGAAGAAACGAATATTGTCGCCTGTATTCGCGATTTTAGGATACAAAACTGAAGGGATAAGCTAGGATGTGTTTCGACAATTAAGTTGCTGGCTGAGTTGGAGTTGAATCTGCTACCCAAGTGCGACCGACTGAGCATCGGTTGACTGAATTAAAACGCTGGGTACTGCTATCACTCTGCGCGATTAGACTTTGCGCTACTAGACTCCACGCTACTAAGGGAGCGCTCTGCAAAGCCAGGATAACTTTTACCCCTGAGGAAATTTAACAAATTAATTATGGTGAACCGTGTTGTTAGCCCGGATTTGCATCCGATGGTGAAATTTCAGCGGCAGGTAAAATCGCTTGTGGATTCAGGCGTGCTGAAGCCGAGCGATCACCTTTGGAAAATTGCGCTGCTCTATGGTGACGAATGGGCCTACTGGAAGCGCGAACTGGAGGACTTTGAGTTTTCTATGCGAGATCCTGTGGCCGATTTGCTGGCTGTGGAATCTTGGGACGAAGACTAGATCCAGACTGGATCATTGCAATCATTACACCCAATCATTACACCATCGCGATCGCCTATCCACGATTCATCATGTCTAGATTGGGACGCACGCGGGCGTGGATGGCGATCGCCGTAATGTTGTCATGACCATTGTGCTGGTTAGCCAAATCGATCAGCCTATTCACACCGTCCTCCAGGCTGACCTGCCCATTGAGCATAGGTTCGAGATGGCTCTCGACATGGGCTTCCAGCAAATCATTATCGGTCAGCCCGTCGGAACACAGCAGCAGCAGCAAATCTTCGGTTAGCTCGACAAACTGCACATCGGGATTGACGAAATGCTCATCTCGTGGACCAAGGGCCTGGGTGAGCTGGTAGGCATCGGGGCGTCCATAGGCGATCGCAGGCTCTACGCCCCGCTGAATCTCTCGCTGTCCCACTTCGTGATCAATGGTCAGTTGTTCCAGTCCACGACGGCGGCTATAGCGATAGAGGCGGCTATCTCCCACATGGGCGATCGCCGCTTCAGTATCCTGAATCAGCGCCAGCACCAGCGTCGTCCCCATGCGACCGCTGCCCGAACTCGCGTTTTCCTGGTTCAGCGTATAAATCGCCTTGTTTGCCAGCAAGATGCCCTCTCGAATGACGGACTCACTAGGCAGTCCATCCTTCCAATGCTCCTGAAAATATTGCTGAAGCGTGCTGGCGGCTAGGGCACTTGCCACTTCGCCGCTGGCGTGGCCGCCCATGCCATCGCAGAGAATATACAGCCCTTTCGCCTTGAGCGATCGCCCGTTCTGGCTTTCCAGCTTTTTCACCTCTACCTGGATGGCGTAATAGTCTTCATTGTGTTCTCGCTGGCGGCCAATGTCGCTGCGTCCTGCATCTTCCAGCCCAATCAGCTTCATCGGCAGCACCACTGTTGGCAGGTCATCGCCTTCTACTTCGCTGTCTTCATCGGAGCCAACCAACTCTAAACGAGTCGGGCTAGCCGACACGCTGACATCTGCCATCTGTGACACCGTGGGAAACAAAATCTCCGTGGTTTCTGATTCAGCCGAATCAGTCATCGGTGCTGCATCGGGGTTGGGTACTGCGTCGGGGCTAGTAGATAGGGTTGATGTGGCACCAACGGTACTAGAGTCTGCGGTGCCGAGTTTCACTTCTGCGGCAACCCGTTCCGGTGCGACGAGTTCTGCTGTGATCGGTTCGTCTGTCGGTTCGCTGGTCGGTTTGCTCGTAATTGGCTTGCCCGTACCCAACTCCACAGCGGCAGGCTCTGAAGCGGTAGCGTCGGGGGCAACATTACGCTGCAAGGCTAGGTCGAGGGA
>JBDNCP010000004.1:0-62302 GCA_046719575.1 Cyanobacteriota bacterium | reverse complement strand
GGCAGCGCATCAAGATATCGGGAGCGCAGTGGGAAAAGGGTAACGTACCACAGGTGCAGAAGCATCGCTGTGCCTACCTGAATGGACTATTCTCAAAATGAGTCTTACAAAACTGGGATGCTCTCTATCAGACCTGTATCAGAATAGAAGCACGGCTTTGGGGGCGATCGCCCCTCTGCGTCGTCAGGATGCAAATCGTTAGGATGCATTCCCCCTGGCCGTCTGTCTTCTACCTTCTGCGTTTCCCATGCCTTCTCTGAATCCGCCCCGCTATCAGCCTGCCAACTCGCTCGAATCACCTCGCTTTGCGGGAGTTCGTACCTTCGCCCGCCTGCCCTATGTGCAAGATCCAGCAGATGTGGATGTGGCGATCGTCGGGCTGCCGTTTGATACGGGGGCGACGTTTAAGGTGGGGGCGCGGTTTGGGCCGGAGGCGGTGCGCGGCGCGTCGGCCCTGCTGCGGCCCTACAACCCTGAGCTAGACGTGATGGTGTTTGAAACGCTGTCCTGTGTGGACTATGGCGATGCGCCCGTGGTGCCGGGGTTCATTGAAGATAGCCTGGGGGCGATCGCCCGCACGATCCAACCCCTGGCCGAAGCGGGCGTGGTGACGCTCAGCATTGGCGGCGACCATAGCGTGGCACTGGGGGAACTGCGGGCGCTGGCTGCGGTTCACGGGCCGCTGGCGCTGGTGCATTTCGACGCGCACGGCGACTATTGGGACAGCTACTTTGGACATAAATACACCCACGGTACGCCGTTTCGCCGCGCCGTCGAGGAGGGACTGATCGTTCCCGAAGCGTCAGTGCAACTGGGGATGCGCGGCCCGCTGTATGATTCCGATGACCTAGACACGCCGCGCCGTGCTGGGTTCACCGTGCTGACCACCACACAACTCATGCGCCACACGCCAGAGGAAATCGGGGCGCTGGTACGCGAGAAAGTGGGCGATCGCAAAGCCTTCCTGTCTTTCGACGTGGACTTTTTCGATCCCGCCTTTGCTCCTGGCACGGGCACCCCCGAAGTTGGCGGCCCCACCAGCTTCCAGGGACTCGGCTATCTGCGAGCCTGCACCGGACTCACCTGGGTCGGCGGCGATGTGGTAGAGGTGTTGCCTGCGATGGATCATTCCCAGGTCACGGCTCACCTTGGCGCACAAATTGGCTACGAGTTTCTGTCGCTGGTGGCGCTGTCAAAGCGCTAGGCGCGTCATCTGCCCCCTTCAGGAATCTTTCTCAGCAGCAACTCAGCTTTGTATGCTGTCCCCGCCTAATCGGTCGGATTGACGCTCGTTTCTACAAACCTTAGGCTACAAAAGGATGGCAGCATCGCTGTTGCCGGTAGCAGTCTTGGAGTTTAAAGCGAGGGAAATTCATGGCAGACGCAAGAAATGTCCTGGGCGGCAAGCTGGAGATCTGCTCAATCGCCCCGGTGACGGGTTTTTATCGCGATGGTTGTTGCAACACGGGGGCAGGCGACTTTGGGGCCCATGTTGTGTGCGCGGAGGTCACGCAGGAGTTCCTCGATTACACCAGAGCTAGGGGAAACGATCTATGTACACCCATGCCCGTTTACGGGTTTCCCGGACTCAAACCGGGCGATCGCTGGTGTCTGTGTGCCTCCCGCTGGAAAGAAGCGCTGGATGCTGGCGTTGCGCCGCCTGTCATCTTGGCTGCGACCCACGCCTCGGCGCTGGAGTATGTGTCGATGGCAGAGTTGGAGCAGCACGCGCTAGATCTGGCTGGGTAATGAGGCGATCGGCTGATTTCGGTTTTCGATTTTAGATTTGCGGTTTTGGGTTTGCGGTTTTGGGTTGCTGGTCTGACCCCTGCGAGGCTTCGAGCCATGTCACTCGTAGCGCTGCTCAGAAGCGTTGATACATCAGAAGAGTTGATATAAGAGTTGGAGATGAATGGCGATCGCCCGCCTTCAAACCTCAAGCCTTCGGGTACAAAGCTCTACTAGAAGCTTCCGTCGAAGCTTCTACAATGAAGTTTCACGAATCGGGTCAGAATAGTTAATCATTAAAGTCTAAGTCTCTCAGCCCATGCCCAAACCCGCCGACTTCCTCGCCCACCTCAATCCGTCCCAGCGTCGCGCCGTCGAACACTACTGCGGGCCGCTGCTGGTGGTGGCGGGGGCTGGCTCTGGCAAAACGCGGGCGTTGACCTATCGCATTGCCAACTTGGTGCTGACCCATCGGGTTGACCCAGAAAATATTCTGGCGGTGACGTTTACCAACAAAGCCGCCCGCGAAATGAAGGAGCGAATCGAAAAGCTGTTTGCCGAGCGTGAAGCCCAGAGCAAACACGGCAAACCACTGGAAGCACTACCAGAACATGAGCAAACGCGGCTGAAATCTTTTGTCTACAAAACCATCACCAAAGAGCTTTGGATTGGCACGTTTCACGCGCTCTGTGCCCGCATTTTGCGATTTGATATTGAGAAGTTTCGGCATCCCAGCGGCTATTCCTGGAACCGCAATTTTTCCATCTTTGACGAATCGGACGCGCAGGCGTTGGTGAAGGATATTGTCATCAACCAACTCAACCTAGATGACAAGAAATTTGACCCGCGCTCCGTCCGCTACGCCATCAGCAATGCCAAAAACCAGGGCTGGTCGCCCACCGATTTGGAACGCGAACAACCCAACTTTCGCGGCCGCACGATCGCCAATGTGTACGCCGAATATCAAAAGGCGCTCGCGGCAAATAACGCGCTTGATTTCGACGATTTGATCCTGATTCCCGTGCAGCTATTCCGCCAAAATGAACAGGTTTTGGCATACTGGCACAAACGCTTTCGGCACATCCTGGTGGACGAATATCAGGACACCAACCGCACGCAGTATGACCTGATTCGGATGCTAGTGACGAATGGCGAAGAGACGGAAAAGTTCACACAATGGGACTATCGCTCTGTATTCGTGGTGGGTGATGCAGACCAGTGTTTGCCGCCGGGAACCCAGGTGTTGACACATCAAGGTTCAGTCGCAGTTGAAGATCTGAATCTAGGAGACACGGTTTTAGCGACAGCAGGACAAGCCGATCTTCAGCCCGGTGTCATTACCCACATTCACAAGAGCCAGTTTCAGGGCAGTTTGTGGTGTGTTGAGGCGGGCGGCAAAATCCTCAAAGGAACGCCGCATCACATTTTGCTGGGGCGGGTTGTGCCGCTTGAAGATCGATATTACGTGTATTTGATGTATCGCGCAGATCGGGGATATCGAATCGGCATCACGACTGGGCGACGACAGAATGACTATGGTCGGGAGGAAATCGGCTTTAAGGTACGCATGGCACAAGAAAATGCGGATAAGCTGTGGGTGCTGAAGGCGACCGATAGCTACGAAGAAGCCGTATATTACGAGGCATATTTTGCGGCTCAATATGGCTTGCCCACGATGGTATTTCACAGCGTCGGCCGCAAGCTCAGAATTTCAGACGATCTGATCTTCAAGCTGTTTCAGGAAATCGACACCATCGGCAATGCCCATCGGCTGATGCAAGACCTGTGGCTGCATCCCGAATTTCCGCACTATCGTCCGCAAAATGGGCTGCGACGACAAACGCTGAATTTAACGATGTTTGGCAATGTCAGAAGTGAGCGATCGCCCGTCAAATCTGACCATCGTCTCCAGTGGTCGTCTAATCGGCTGGACATTGCCGAAAACTTGACGGCGGCAGGGGTGCCGATTCGTCCTGGGAAACTGCCCGGAACCTATCGCTTTGAGACGGCGCGGGCATCTTACCGAGAAGCCGTGACGCTGGCAAAATCAGTTGCGACAGCGGGACAGCTTGAGGTGCGCCGCCGGGCCCAAATCTCAGGACAGATCTATGACTTTATGCCGCTGTCGCATCTGCATGTTGGCATGAGGGTGCTGCTGGAGGAGAATGGAAGGCTGGAAGAGGTGCCTGTGAGCCGAGTCTGGCAAGAAAACTACAGCGGCGTGGTGTACGACCTGGAAATCGATCAGCGCCATAATTACATTGCCAATGGAATTCTCGTCCACAACTCGATTTACTCGTTTCGGGCTGCGGATTTTCGGATTTTGCTGGAGTTTCAGGACGACTTTGGCGACGGACTGCCGGACGACGACACGCGGACGATGGTGAAGCTGGAGGAAAACTATCGCTCCACGTCGAACATTCTGGAAGCGGCCAACGAGCTGATCGAAAACAACACCGAGCGCATTGACAAAGTGTTGCGGGCGACGCGGGGCGCGGGCGAGTCGATCTTCCTGTTTCGCGCTGAAGACGAAACTGATGAAGCGCGGTTTGTGATTGACCAGATCCGCCAGTTGGAGCAAAATAACCCAGAGTTGCATTGGGGTAGCTTTGCGATTCTCTATCGCACCAACGCGCAGTCGCGGGCGTTTGAGGAATTTTTGGGGCGCTATGGCATTCCCTACAACATCGTCGGCGGGCTGCGGTTTTATGACCGCAAGGAAATTAAGGACGTGCTGGGGTATCTCAGGGCGATCGCCAATCCGCAGGATACCGTCAGCCTGAAGCGCGTCATCAACACGCCCCGGCGCGGCATCGGCAAGACCACGATCGATCGGCTGGAGGCGGCTGCCCGCGACCTCGATCGCACGCTTTGGGAAGTCCTCACCGATGAAACTCTGGTTAGCACCCTGGCAGGACGTTCTGCTAAAGCAGTCAGCAGCTTTGCAAACATCATCCAGACTTGGCAAGCGCGGCTAGAAGATACGCCGCCTGCGGAACTGGTGCAGGGCGTGTTGGAGGACTCTGGCTATGTCGCAGACCTGAAGGCGCAGGGCACCGACGAAGCGGACGATCGCCTGCAAAACGTGCAGGAGCTTTATAACGCCGTGCTGCAGTTTGAGGAAGAGAACGAAGGGGCGACGCTGCTGATGTTTTTGGCGAATGCCTCCCTTGCCTCCGACCTCGACAACATCAAGGAAGACCAGCGCCAGGTGTCGCTGATGACGCTGCATTCGTCGAAAGGGCTGGAGTTTCCGGTGGTGTTTTTGGTCGGCGTAGAGCAGGGCTTGTTCCCCAACTTCCGCTCGATGGAAGACCCCGCCTCGCTGGAGGAGGAGCGCCGCCTCTGCTATGTCGGCATTACTCGCGCCAAGGAGCGCTTGTTTATCAGCTATGCCCGCGAGCGGCGACTGTATGGTACGCGGGAACCGGCCGCGCCGTCACTGTTTCTGGCAGAGTTGCCGAAGGATTTGCTGCTGACGAGCGCCGTGGGAGCATTGCCCAAGAAAATGGCGACCCCCATCCGCGAGGTGAAAGCAAAGCGGGCGCAGGAGAGCCAGCCCAACACCCACGCGGATGATTGGAAAGTGGGCGATCGCGTCGTTCACAAAGCCTACGGCGCGGGCCAGGTGACGCACATCTTCGGCGCAGGCAATAAGATTTGTCTTGCTATCAAGTTCCCCGGTCAGGGACAGAAGATCATCGACCCGAAGATTACGGTTTTGCAGCGCGTGATCTAGCAGGCTCCTTGCGTGAATCGTAGGGCGGCAGTACTGCGCCACAATTCACGCCCTCAAAACAGCATTCATGCAAGAGGTTTAGTGATCTAGCTTGTCCCCTGAGAAGACAGGAGCGACAAACAGTGCGCCATGCTGAGGCTAACCGTGCCCTGCAAGGTGGACCCCTACCTAAACCTGCACCATGTCGGCATAGCCCGTCAGCAGTTCCTCGCGGCTGAGGCTGTCGGTGGGGTCTTGGGGTGTCCAGAGTAGCTCGTAGATGGCGAGATATTCTGGCGGAATGGCTCCCAGACGACGTAGCGCCAGCTTTAGTTCTTCGACGGTGTGGATCGGGCCGAATAGGGGGCGATCGTCCTCAGTGCCCACGATTAGCGTCACTACGATGTAGGCGGCGGGGTCATCATTGGGGTTGAGGGTTAGCTGCTGTTGGCGAATTTTGCCGCCTACGTTTACCAGCGTTTCGGAGGTAAATTTGCCCCGTTCTTCGATCGACCATTGCTCAAACAGGCGGGCGGCTTCTTCGCGGCTGGAGACGGTTTTGGAAACAGCGCGGGCGTGGGTCCAGTTTTCGGGCGATCGCAGCAAGACTAGCACCGTTTCTCGCAGCGCCTCCGTCAGCCCTTCCTTGGTGTTGGTGTTGATGCCCGCCACCATCTGGTTTAGCCGCTCCTGGATGTATCGCGCTTGCGACAACAGCGCCACCTGGAGCAGCGTCACCGTCACAATGTCGTTCTCCAGTTCGCCGCGACCCGTGCGGGCCGCCGGAATGCGCGATCGCCCAGTGCGCTGCATCGCCGACATGACGGTGGAAAAAATCATCAGCCCCGCAGGCAGCAGGAAAAACAGCAGGAATAATCCGCCCCCACCGCTGCCGCCAACGGGCGCGACGTAGCCGCCCCCACCGGGCGCAATGATCACGGGCGGACGATTTGAGGGAATGTAGATCGGGCCAGGCGGTGGGTAATAGCGTCCTGGCACGGGGAAATAATCGGGTGACCTGTAGCCGCCGCCGTAGCCGCCAGAATAGCCACCGCCGGAATAGCCGCCGCCAGAATAGCCGCCCGACGAACCGCCCGATGATCCGCCCGACGGACGGTTAAACGTGCCGCCGCGATAGCGCCCGCCAGAGGCTGCCTCAGCGCGGTTGCCCGCCAAAAAGTTCTGCCCGCTTAGCTTGCCTACCAGTTCAACACCCAGTCCATTGGTCAGCGCCAGCGTTAGCATCGTGATGGCTCCGACCCGAATGGTTCCAAAAAGTTTTTGCGGGGGGGACTTTGGGTTAGCCATAACGCTTGCCTCCGGCTGTGTTGGCGTGCTGCTCAACCGTTTTCACGGACGAATCACGCGGGTTGGGGATGTTTCGCATAATCCTATGAGCCAGAGGGAACGTCAAGTAAGCGACTGCGAACAGCGTCGGGCAAACCGCCTTGCCCATGTCGCTTGCCTCGACAGATTCGGCCGCCAATTCGTCATAGGTCTCGTAATCTGATAAGTATGGACTGATGTGGACTGATATGGACTGATACGGACTGATAGAGTTGTGCATCCCCATTCGGTTCTACCGCAGCTTGTTGCTCAGCCAAAACGCCTATGTCTCAAAAAAATGAAACGCTCCCTCTTGTTTTGTCGCTGTTGGTGACGGCGCTGCTGCTGGGTGCTGGGTTCTGGTGGTTTGGCAGAAATATCGGCTCCAGCGGCTCAGGGATCGGGCAAGGCGGCGTTCCCTCGATTGGCAGCCCGACGCAGGGCGGCTCCACAGGGCGCGTGAGCGATCGCCTCAGCACGGGCGAACGGCTGCTGTTTCCCGAAGGGGCATCGCCGCAGAAACAAGCTGCCCTGCAAGCCTTGGCGAATCGGGACTATCAGGGGGCGATCGCCGATTTGGAAGCCTCCCTCCAGGCAAACCGCAACGACCCAGAAGCCCTGATCTACCTGAACAACGCTCGCATTGGGAATCAGAATTCCTACACCATTGCCGTAGCAGTGCCCGCTGCTGCCTCCACAAATTCAGCATTGGAAATTTTGCGGGGTGTGGCTCAGGCGCAAGATGAGGTCAACCGCGCAGGCGGCATCGACGGTGTGCCCGTCAAGGTAATGATTGTTGACGACGACAACAGTCCCGACGTAACGCCGCAGGTGGCAGATGCCTTGGTGAAAGATCGCTCGGTGCTGGGCGTGATTGGGCACTTTGGCAGTGACGCGACGCTGGCTGCCGCCCCAGTGTATGAAGCGGGGCGACTGGCGATGATCTCGCCCACCAGCACCTCGGTTCAACTATCGGGCGTGGGGCAGTATATCTTCCGCACTGTGCCGAGCGATCGCTTTACCGCCGCTGCCCTGTCTCGACATATGCTGGAGCGGCTGCGCCTTCAGCGGGCTGCGGTTTTCTACAATTCCCAAAGCGCCTACAGCACCTCCCTCAAAAACGAATTCACCACGGCGGTCTTTAGCGATGGCGGCCAGGTGGTGAGCGAATTTGACCTCTCAGCAAGCGGGTTTGATTCGGTCGCCTCGTTTGACCAGGCGACCCAGCAGGGCGCGGAGGTGCTGGTGCTGGCGGCCAACACGGCCACGCTCGATCCGGCACTGCAAGTCGTGGCCATTAACCGACGACGGCTGCCGATTTTGGGTGGCGATAGCCTCTACAATCCCCGTGTGTTGCAGGTCGGCGGCGAATCGGCGGTGGGGATGGTGGTGGCGGTGCCGTGGATTTTGCTGGCAGACCCCAACGCGCCTTTTGTGCGATCCTCGCGGCAATACTGGGGGGGCGATGTGAACTGGCGCACGGCCATGTCTTACGATGCGGCGATCGCCCTGCTCAATGCCATCTCCATTGCGGGAACCGACCGCGCCGCCATTGCCGAAGCCCTGCGTTCCAATCAAGACCCGATCGAAGGGGCAACAGGTGTCGTGCGGTTTCTGCCGTCGGGCGATCGCAACCAGGCCATGCAACTGGTGGAAATCGTCCCTAGCCAGTCTCAGTTTGGATATAGCTTTAAACCCTTACCTCAACTGTGAGGAGTGATAAAGCGATAGGAATTCTGAATTTTTTGCCACTTCCCTAGCTCTCATCCCTCCTCTATCCATTATTCATCACTCCTCTACCACGGTTGTATCAGGAGCCTGGCTGGGCGAAATCAGGTCAATGCGAATCAGCGCTTCCATGACATCGCGGGCGATCGGCGCAGCGACAGTGGAGCCGTAGGCATTACCGCCTTGGGGTTCGTCGATGACCACCAGCACCGCATAGCGGGGAGCTTCTACCGGAAACAGGCTAACAAAGCTAGTAATGCGGGCAACGTTATCATAGCCGCCAGTGGCGCTGGCTTTCTGCGCCGTCCCCGTCTTGCCGGCGATGCGATAGCCCGGAATCTGGGCGGGCGTGCCCGTGCCTTCCTCGACGGCCTTTTCCATCATGCCCAGCACCGCCTGCGCCGTTTCGCGAGAAAAGACCCGCTTGGGCGGGGCATATTGGGGCTGCCAGTGGGGTTTGCCGCTGCTGTCAAATAGCCCTTCGACGACATGGGGCGTGACCAAAAAACCACCATTGGCGATCGCCCCATGCAGCCGCAGCAGTTGCACGGGGGTCAGGCTAAAGCCTTGTCCAAAAGCAGTCACCGCCACCTCTATCGGGTCGCCCAAAAACTGCTCCCGCTTTTTCACCTGCCCGGCCGTTTCAAACGGCAGATCGATTCCCGTCGGCTTGGCCAGCTCGATTTTCGCCAGCCAGTCATAGTAGACCTCTGGCTTCAGCGTTTGCATAATCCGCACCATACCCACGTTGCTGGAGTGGGCAACGATTTCCCCGACCGTCAGGGAGCCATATGCTGCGCCGTCGCTGTTCTGAATCGGCCACGGGCCGATATAAATCCGTCCTTCGTCATAAAACGTGTCGCTGGGACGGACGGTGCCTGCTTCTAGGGCGATCGCCACGTTGATCGGCTTAAAAGTAGACCCCGGTTCATAAGGATCGGTCAGCAGCCAATTGCGGAGCTGATCCATCTGATAGGTGAAATACTGGTTGGGATCAAAGGATGGCTCCGTCGCCATCACCCGCAGCGCCCCCGTTTGCACGTCCATCACCAGCACTGCGCCCCGCTTTGCGCTGAATTCGGTCATTTTTTGCTTGAGCGCCGTGCGGGCGGCCTGCTGAAGCCGTCGATCCACCGTCAGTTGCAGCCGCAGGTCGTCCTGCTTCAGCACGTAGCTAGGAATTTCGCCAGGTTTAACGAGATCCTTGCCACGGCGCAAAAAGTGGGCCACCTGATTTGACCGCTCCAGGGCTGCCTTCTGGGTATACTCTACGCCTGCCTGTGCTTCCCGATCCAGATTGACGTAGCCCACCACTTCTGCCATTAGGTCTTGCTGCGGATAGAACCGCTGCTGTCGGGGAAGGAGTTCTAGTCCGTCCAGTCGCAATGCCCGAATCCGGTCGGCGGCATCCTCCGATAGTCCAAAGTGAATTTCAATACCACTTTCCTGCTGATCAAATAAGTTAGCCAACTCCACGGATGGCTGGTTGAGGATGGGGGCGATCGCCTCAGCTACCTCATCTTTGGACTTTTTGAACAGCTTGGGATGGGCATAGAGCATATAAACCAGCCGATCCACCGCTAGCGATGTGCCCTGGCGATCGACAATCGGGCGGCGCGGCAAAATCGGCTGCAATTTTACGGTCTGCTGGGCCAGGGCGCGGCTAGACAGCACCTCCGCCTGGAGGACTTGCAAGCGAAACAGGTTTGCCGTCAGCCCGATAGCACCAAGGGTCAAAATACCCCATACCATCAGCATTCGCGTCGCCGAGGGGTAGCTAGCCGGATCGACCCGACGCAGACGCACAGACTTCATCGCTGGGCGAGCCGCTGACCGGGAGTCCGTCCGGCGTTGTTTACCCTGGAGACGCGATCCCGACTGGTTGACGAGAGCATCGGGGACAAGGGGTTGGGGAAATCGGGCAGAACGCCTGGACGAGTTCGCTGGGTTGGGGTTTCTTTGGCGGAGCGATCGCCCCTGTGATGCGCTTCCCAAAGATGTGCCTGCCAGCGACGCACGCCGCAGCGGTTGCCGAGGCGACACAACCGAACGAGCAGTTCGCTGGGCAGCAGACCGACCTGTTCTTTGGGTGGCTTTTGGGGCGGCTCTTTGGGTTGGCGATCGCCCCTCACCTAGATGATGTAGACCTTGCCATGCGGATTGCAGCGATCGCCCCCAGCGTTGCAGCAGACGGCTAAAAGCACTGGCGGGGGCACGGCGCGATGAGTCTGGTCTAGAGCGATCGCCTGCCTTACTCGACCCAGAGGAACGCCTGCCAGCCGCACGCTGGGATCGCCGAAGACCAGAGGGTGGGGGAACCGATTGGGTCATGACAACGCCAAAAATTACTGCCAAAAATATGCCAAAAAATATGCCAAAAATACCGCCAAAAATAATGCCAAAAATACCGCCAAAAAATATGCCAAAAATAATGCCAAAAAATTACTGCCAAAAATGCTGAAAGTTAAGAACGCTCTGATGGACTGAACCAATTCTGCTCGGCACGCCCGACGTTGCCGAGCCGTATCATGCAAGCCTGCGTTGCGCTGTGCTAGTACGCCATCGGCATTTCTGCGGGCAGGGGTGGCGGCGCAGCAGACTCCGATGCTGGACTTTGGGCCGGCACAGGCGGCGGCGCAGGCAGAAAAATTGCGCTTTCGGGCGTGGGCAACACCAAGCCAGAGTCGGGGCGTTCGGCCTGGTTTGCGAGATGCTGTCGCAGGGTTTCGCTGGCCGCCGTTAGCTGGCGTTCTTGCCGCTCTAGGGCTTGCATTCGGTCAAATTCGCCGCGCCAGAGATGCTGGATGTAAACCGTCCAGCCGTACATTGCAAAACTCAGCGTTACCAGCCCAGTTGCAATCACGGTGGAG
This sequence comes from Cyanobacteriota bacterium, assembly GCA_046719575.1. Classification (GTDB taxonomy): domain Bacteria; phylum Cyanobacteriota; class Cyanobacteriia; order Elainellales; family Elainellaceae; genus Thermoleptolyngbya. The sequence goes on along the minus strand of JBDNCP010000004.1, from coordinate 50,932 downwards.
GCCCGCTGCGTCCGCAAAAGCTGATTAAGCCAGCGTGGTTTTCGAGCTACAGGAATGGACTGAACCATTGGGCGATCGCCCGTCCACTGAGCCAACCGAGCCACCGACCGCGAAACCCGTTGAGTCTTCGGTGCGGGGTTGAGGTCAGGGGGCTGGAGTGCAGCCCCAGATCGCGGCGGCGCAATCAACTCCAACGACCGCGCCTTTCGGATGGAGCGCGGAGACGGCGGAGCCAGTTCTGCTCGCTGGCGGAATGGGGCAAGGTTGCCACTATTGCCACTATTGCCACTATTGCCACTATTGCCACTATTGCCACTATTGGCTGCTAAACCGCTTGCCGAGTCGTTTGCAGAGGTGTTGGCCGGCGCTGCGTCAAACCGCCTGGGAATTGGGCGACGGGCCGTTTGAGTAGACACCAGAGGGCGGCGATTTCTAGCGATGGGACGGGGTGCAGCGGTCATAGTTAAAGTACAGGCGATCCAAGCGCGGCGTTGTTCCAATCATAGTGGAATAATTTGGGAGCGGAACAAGCCCCGCTCAAGAAAATCTCCGTCGCGAAAATCAGATTCCGAGTTGTTACTCCAAGTTGCGCCTCTAAGTTTTTACAAATAAGTTGTTACAAACTTCGACATGGCATTCATCAATCTTGCTAAGAGTTGCTATACCTAAGACAGGGTGTGGGGAATTTGTTCAGCAGTATCCTCGGAGAATAGTCGTCCTTTTTCGGCTGCCTCTGATTTCAGGTCTTAGAAGCTATAGACTCAGAAGCTACAGATCTACAGATTCAGTGGTTGCTTGGTTTGGATGTCTGCCGTCCCGCTGCATTCTTCAGTCGATTTCAGTCGATTCAAGTCTGACGATCCGAGTCTCATGATCGAGGCTCACGATCAAGGTCTGACAATCAAGATCTGGCAAGGTTTTTTGACAGAAATCTAGCAAATCAGGATTCACGCGCTGGCAATGCGTCTCTAGGTTTGCATGAGTGCTTGCGGGTTGCTCACCATACGTGCCCGCCAGAAATCTGCCAGAAATCTTTCAGTCGTGTTCTTTCAGTCGTGTTAGTTCTAACAAACCCCAAAACCTCAGCCTGTTGGGGCTTCTGCTCCAAGTCGGTTGAGATTGGGTGGGTCTTAATGCAGCCTTTTTGCATTTTTTCTGACTCAAATCAGCCCAATCCACCTGATCGAATACCGGAGCGAATACCGGAGCGAATGGTTAATGTTTGAACGAGCTTGAATTGAATTTGAACCGTGTTCAAGCAGTACTTTATCTGGAGTGCTGAATCGAACCAGTTTTGCAACATTGCGTTAGGGGATCAATCACTTTGAACCTCTGGTGAATTGTGATTCGGCAATATCCCTTCTAACGCTTTGCCCTTTAACAAATTGCCTTTTTGACGACGCCGTTTTTTATTCGCTTGCTTACCATGAACCAACCGCCTGTCCAACTTGACCCGATCGACAGCCCCTTTCCTGTCCCTTGGAACTGGGTGCTGACGACTCAGACCGAAGCGCCAGCCGCTAGCCTGCATACCTATCGCACGTCGGCGCTGCTATCTCCTGATGGCAACTACATCGCCTATAGCCGTTTGCAAATGCAGGTTGGAACCGACATCAGCCGCAGCCGGGTCAGCAGTGCGCTGTTTGTGGAAAATTTGCAGACCCGCGAACTGCGAACGGTGTCGCCGACATCGCCGCTGTCGAATAATCCCTTTGCTGAACAAGGCGAGTCGGATCTGGCGGGCAGTATTGCGATCGCCATTCCGATTGCCTGGTCAGAGACGGGCGATCGCCTCCTGTGTCGAGAGTTTGAGTCGCGCTTTGCCGCCAGCCATGCGTCGGACTATGCCGTGGTTTGGGAGCAGTTTTCGGGCAATGTCTACACGCTTGCGCCCAGCTTTGTGAACTATACCAACGCAGTGTTGCTGGGCTGGAGTCAGCAGTTTCCCGACCGGGTGCTGTTTCGCTGCTGCAACCTAGGTGATCCCGAAGCCCACTATTGCACGGTTGATCTTCAGGGACAAACCCACATTGCCACCGAAGACCAACCTTTGACCTTTGGACTAATCAAAACGCATCTGTGGGCCGGGCCGCAGGTTGGCTCTCGCGCCAGCTAGCGTTCGACGATTTGGCTCGCAGGTTTGTTGGATTGCAGGTTTGTTGGATTGCAGGTTTGTTGGATTGCAGGTTTGTTGGATTGCAGGTTTGACAAATGGGTTTGACGAATTGAACGCAGACTCAGGAAGCCTCGCGATCGCCCTGGGGAACCGCATCCATCACGGGAACGCTGAGGGCCGGCGGAGACAGCGCAGGCAAAATGGGCGAGGCAGCGGTGATCCACTGGTAGGCGTGGTTGAGGTGATAGAGTGTGCCGCAGAGCAGCAGGCGATCGCCCGCCTGGATTTCGATGGAGCCGTCGGGAAAGCGGATGAACTGTCCCTCTCGGCGCACGGCCTGCACCTGCACAGCGTAGGTCTGCGTTAAATCGAGGTCACTCAGGGTTTGCCCCGCCAGTGGGCTAGCATCGGGCACGGCGACCCACTGGCAGGAGAGATCCTTGGCGGGCACGGGCACTTCCCCGGTGGCCAAATCCTTAAAGGTGGCGATTTCTGAAGCGTCACCCACCAGTAGCAGGCGATCGCCCGATTGCAGCACCGTTTGCGCGTCGGGATAGTCAATCAGCTCGCCCTCTTGCCGCTGAATCGCCATCAAGCTCACGCCTGCAATCCGCCGCAGATCGGCTTCTTCCAGCGTCATGCCCGTCAGCGGCGACTGGTCTGGCAGGGCATACCACTTGCGGTTCATGTCCTGAGTGGCTGCTTGCAAATCGCGAGAGATGTCTTTCGAGTCTTGCTGCGGACGCAACTCCCGATAGTGGCTATTGCGAATTTCGGTAACTTCTTGCAACACCTCGGCCGCCGCCCGCCCTGTGCCAATGAGCAAGTGCGCCGAAAGTTCTAGGCTGGCCTCAAACTCTGGCTGCACCACCTCTCTCGCCCCAAGCTGATACAGCAGTTCGATGTCTTTGTCTTGGGCGGCGCGAACCACTACGTCTAGGTCGGGGGCCAGTTCGAGCGATCGCTTCAGACACAGGCGCGTACTCATGGCATCTGGCAGGGCGATCGCCATCCCTCGTGCCTGCTCTACGCCCGCCGCCGTCATCACATGCACACTAGCCGCGTTGCCATAGACATAAGGAATCTTCTCCTCCCGCAATTTTTGAATCTGCTGCTCCGACTGGTCGATCACCACCACAGGGTAATTGTTTTCCCGCAGCAGGCGGACGATCGTGCGACCCACTCGCCCATAGCCGCAGACGACGACGTGATCTTTTTGCGGCAGCGCGTCGGAAACTTCTTGTGGGCCTTCGCCGCCCTCCAGCCAGTTTCGTAGTGCCGGAACCGACTCTGCCCAGGCAAACAGCTTGGGCACCAGCCGCATCACAAACGGCGTAAACACCAGCGTCACCGCCGTTGTGCCCAAAATCAGCAGATACACCCGGCGCGACACCAGCCCCAGCACCTGCCCCTTACTCGCCAGCACAAAGGAAAATTCGCCAATTTGCGCCAGCCCCAGTCCGGTAATCAGCGCGGTCTTCAGCGGATAGCGAAAGGCGCGAACCAAAGGGGCAATGATCAAAAACTTACCGACAAAGACCAGCGCCACCAGCCCCAAAATTAGCTCCAGGTTCTCCCAGATGAAGCGGGGATCGATCAACATGCCCACGGCAGCAAAAAACAGCGTGGCAAAAATATCGCGAATCGGCTCTACATAGGTGAGCGTCTGGTCGGCGTATTCCACCTCGGAGATCATCAGTCCGGCAATGAACGCGCCCATCTCAATGGACAGGCCCAGATGCTCCGTCAGTAGGGCAATCCCCAAACACAGCGCCACCACGCCCAGCAGAAACAGTTCCCGGCTCTCGGTGCGGGCCAGCAGGCGCAACAGCGGCGGAATCAGCCAAATCCCAGCGGCGATCGCCCCCCCAGCAATCATCGCGGTCTTCAGCAGCGCCACGCCTACTGCCGCGCCGATTTCGCCCGACGGAGCCTCCAGCGCAGGCAGCACCGCCAGCATTAGCCCCAGCGCCAAATCCTGCACCACCAAAATGCCCAGCATGACGCGCCCATGCAGGGTTTCCGTTTCGTTGCGCTCCATCAGACACTTCAGCACCACCGCCGTCGAAGACAGCGACAAGATTGAGCCAAGGAAAATGCCCTGCGTCGGCGATGTGACCCAGCCAATGCCCACCGACACCAGTGCCGTGATGCCAATGGTGGAGAGAATTTGCAGCGCCCCACCGCCGAGGCTAATCGCCTGTACCTTCCGCAACTCGTTCAGCGAAAACTCGACCCCCAGCGCAAAGAGCAAAAACGCCGCACCAAACTGGGCCAGCGTTTCCACCTGAACCAGCTCTTTCACCAAGCCCAGACCCGCAGGCCCGACAATCGCCCCACCCAGCAAGTATCCCAGCAGCACGGGCTGTCGCAGCAGCGCCGCCAGCAGCCCACCCCCGGCCGCCGCTGCCAGCACCACGACTAAATCCACAATGAGACGAAAATCTTCTTGCACGAGGTTGCAGAGTTCCTTGTGTTTTCGAGTTTTTCTGAGTCCTTACCAAACACTCAGAAAAAATAAAAAACTTAATCTTCTTTTACTTTAAGGCAATCTCCGGTTTCGCGGAACGGCGATCGCCCCTTGTCAGTCGATTCCTGACAGCGTTTTAAGAATCAACGCTCGGCATTGCACCCAAAGCTTTGGGATCAGCCGGACGCAATCTTTTTGGACTTGAACGGGCAATTGGTGATAACCTTCTGGGCAACCACTGTCGAGTTTTCGCGCCTTGTCATGACTCCTCTCTTCAAAGTCTGGTCGCTTGCGCCAGTTACTTCACTGGCCACCGCCCTTCGCAAACTCCGTCGTAGTCGTCAAATGCTTCTGGGGGCTGGGCTGGGGGCGATCGCCCTGGTGATGTTTCTGATTACCCCGGCCCAAGCAACCGATTTGCAAATCTCGCCCACCAATCCTCGCCTAGGAGACACGATCGCCGTCGTGCTGCGGCCTGCGGCGCTTGGTGAGGGCACACCCACTGTCACGATGGACGGCACGGCTTATCCCGTGTTTCCGCTGAGTGGCAATCGCTATCGGGCGCTGCTGCCCACCACACCCCTCGACCGACCGGGACGTAAAGTGATCCAGGTGTCGGGTATGGGAGAACCCCGAAGCATATCAGTGACCTTGCGCGATCGCTCCTTCCCCGTGCAGCGGATTAGAGTGCGGGGCGGCGGCTCCGGCGGAACGGAGTACGAGTTTTCTCGCGTCAACGCGCTGAAGCAAATCGTGTCGCCGGAGAAATATTGGCGCGGCGCGTTTGCTCGTCCGGCGGGCGGACGGGTTAGCTCCGAATATGGCGTGCGGCGCTACTACAACGGCGTGTTTGCCGAGAATTACTATCATCGCGGCGTGGACTACGCAGGCGGGCAGGGTGCGCCCGTGGTGGCTCCGGCGGCGGGGCGCGTGGTGCTGGTGGGGCGTGTGGAGGATGGCTTTGTGCTACATGGCAACTCCGTCGGCATTGACCACGGCCAGGGCGTGAGCAGTATCTTTATTCACCTCAGCCGCATCGACGTGCGGGAGGGAGACTTTGTGCAGCCGGGCCAGCGCATCGGGGCGATCGGCGCAACGGGTTCTGCAACTGGGCCAAACCTGCACTGGGGTTTGTTTGTCAATGGCAAGTCCGTCGATCCAGCGCCCTGGCGCAATCAGGGGTTTGAATAGTCTCTCCGCTCCGCTTGATTTTTCACAAAACTGGCGAGATTGTCTGCACTTTCTCCGGATAGCTTGCCCCATACCCTGAAGTTGTAGGCAGATGCACCCTGATTGAACCCTCCGGCCTCGGCCGGGGGTTTCTTTCTTTTTGTGGACTTGCATTCTCCGGTTTGCTGTAAAAACAATTCTCGATTAGTGAAAAAAGGCTGACCCAGTGAGTCAGCCCCTACCATGTTTGATGACGTTGTCTTTTTAGCTTGGAGAAAACCCGAACTGCGCGTTCCCAATTCGTGCAGAAGGGCATGGGAAGACGACCAGAAACATTCTGAAAAGCCTGCTCCAAACTGAACGACCTCAATAAAAGATCTCCAAACAGGCACAGAAAACAGGCACAGAATGTCTCGCTTTCCTCCCTACAGGAGATTGTAACAAGAGACACAGCAACTTTGTTATAAATCTTTACGGCAATCCCTGCCCTTAGACATAACCCCACTTAATCAATGGACGGTTGAACAGAGGAAAAGCTGGTTTGATGGGCGATCGCCCTTTCAAAACAGACTGCAAAGGTCAAAAATTTTTGAACAGAAATTAACTTAGCGCCCCGCGCCCGGTTTGATTCAGGCACTTTTTCTGAGGTGGCGCGTCCAGTCCTTAGGTAGAACTGGGCATAGTGGGTGCTGAATTGGTTGAAGCTGAATGTTGAAGCTGAATTTGGTCAAAGCTAAATCAGTGAAAGCTGAATCGGTGAAATCGGTCTAGCAATGGGTCGCTGGGGATTGGCGATCGCCCCTGTTTCAGTCCCACTTCTATTACCACTTCATTCGCAGGCACATCAGGAAAGGGAGAGCCTCACATGCGTCAACAGTGTCAACAATTTAACCTCTGGCAACGATTGGCAAGCACAGCCGGTGTCACAGTGGTGGTCGGCATGGGAGTCATGACGATGCCCAAACCCGCCGCCGCGCAGACCGTGCCCAGCGGCACCCGCTTTAGCTGCCAGTTTGAAAATGGCGAATATCAGGTGATGTATTCGCCCGCCAGCCAGCCAGGGCAACTTTATCCCTGGGCGCGGCCGACGACGCTGGGCGGCGGCTGGACGGCCGATCGTCGCTGTGCTGAGATTGCGCGGCGGCTGGAGTCCTATCGTCCCGATGGGCTGGTGGAACTGAAAACCGGAACGCTGAACGGCTATAACGTCATCTGCGCCACGACCCAGCAGGTTCCCGATTGCCGCCTGGTGCTGACGGTGCCGCCCGGACAAGACCCGATTATTGTGCGCGATCGCGTGTTTGAGAACCTGACTGTAGCCGACAGCGGCCAGCGCACGGAGGGTGTGGCCACTTTCCAAGGGCGCGATGGTCGCCTGATCGAGCAAATTGGCGACGCGCTGAACCTCCGCTTGCCCCGCAGTCGCGGTTCCTCCGCTGCACCCGCCAGCGGCATTAACCTGCGGCCATTCCTCGACCCAGCCGATGGCGGCACGGGCGATCGCCTGCGTTCTGCGGCTCCCACCCGCTCAAACTCTGGCAATTTTCGGCTGAATCCGGATCTATTCCGCTAGGCGCAGGTTTGAGATCAGGGGGCGGGTTGAACCCATAAGGCGGCGAAACCCTGCATAATAAGCTGAAGCCTGGTGTCACCCTCCCCAGGTCTGAACTGCGACCTCCTTACCCCTGACGCGCTCTCATGCCCGCCAAGACCCGTGGCGCGATCGCTGCCGGACACCCCAAAACTGCCGAAGCTGGAGCCGAGATGCTGCGGCTGGGGGGCAATGCGTTTGATGCGGCGGCGGCAGCAATGCTGGCATCCTGCGTCACAGAGCCAACCCTCACGTCGCTGGGTGGCGGGGGGTTTTTGTTGGCGCACACAGCAGAGCAGCAGAATATTTTGTTCGACTTTTTTACCCAAACCCCGCGCCAGCGGCGGCCAGTAGAAGAAGTCGAGTTTTATCCCGTCCTAGTGGATTTTGGGACGGCGGTGCAGGAGTTTCATATTGGACTAGGGGCGATCGCCGTCCCGGGGACGGTAGCGGGCTTGTTTCACATACACCGTCGGCTGGGGCGGCTACCGATGTCGGTGGTGGCAGAACCCGCGCTGCACTATGCCACGGCGGGCGTGGAGATGGGCGAGTTTCAAGCCTATTGCTTTCGCATCTTGCGGCCGATTCTGCTGGCCTGTCCAGAAATGGGGCAGCTTTGCACCCAAAATGGAGAACTGCTGCACACGGGCGATCGCTTCTATAACCCCGACCTAGCAGAAACGATTCGGCTGCTGGTGCAGGAGGGGCCGCAGGCGTTTTATGCAGGCGACATCGCCCATGCCTTGGTGAAAGATTCCCAAACGCGGGGTGGCTATTTGTCGCTAGAAGATTTGCGCCACTATCGCGTCATCGAGCGATCGCCCCTGATGACTTGCTACCGCAGCACCACCCTCGTCACTAACCCACCCCCTAGTTCCGGCGGCTGCCTGATCGCCTTTGCGCTAGCGTTGCTGTCTCAGGTAGAGGTCGCAGCCTGTGAATTTGGAACCGAGGCACACCTGACGCTGCTGGCAGATGCAATGCGGCTCACTAACCTGGCCCGCGCTGACGGCTATGATTCCCGGATTAACCAGCCCGACGTGGCAGAGCGCTTTTTGGCGGAGGCTCACCTGCGCCCCTACGCCCAACAGCTTTTGCAGACGGCAGGGGTCAACAAATGGGGCAGCACGACCCACTTCAGCGTGATAGATAGCGAGGGCAATGCGGCCAGCGTCACGGCTTCCAATGGCGAAGGGTCGGGCTACACGATTCCCGGCACGGGCATCATGCTCAACAATATGCTGGGCGAGGCGGATCTGCATCCTGGCGGGTTTCACCAGTGGCCGCCCAACGCACGAATCTCCTCTATGATGGCTCCGACGATGGTGCTGGCAGACGGCAAACCAGAGCTAGTGCTGGGGTCTGGCGGTTCCAACCGTATTCGCACCGCCATTTTGCAGGTGATTTCCAACGTTATTGATTTTGGGATGCCAATCGAGCAGGCCGTAAACTCACCCCGCATCCACTGGGAAGCAGACGTGATAAATCTAGAGCCAGGTTTTGAGGTTCCCAAAACCCAAACCCGATTTCCCTGGAGCGGCGAGATCGTGCCGTGGGAACAGCAGAATATGTTCTTTGGCGGAGTCCATGCAGTGCTGGCAACCCCGGATGGAAGGCTGACTGGCGCGGGCGATCGCCGTCGCAGCGGCTCTGTCGTCGTGGTCGAATCGTAATCTGAATCGTAACCGTCTCGCAACTGTCAGCTTTTCAAAAAACGCCCCAGGCAGGACTCGAACCTGCGACCGACTGCTTAGAAGGCAGTTGCTCTATCCGGCTGAGCTACTGGAGCCGACAAAACAGATAACACCACTAACAAGGCTTAATCTTGTGCGACAGACTAGCGCAACAGACTAGCGCAACAGACAGTCAGACAGCGTTAAGAAACCTAGACAAGGTGGGAAAACTAAACCAGCCCTTCCCAAAGCCTCCGTGTCTCATCCTATCAAAATTACTATACGCTTACTATACGATTCGACGCTTGCAGCACCCTCTCCCGCAAGCAGTCTATTGTCAAGAGTCTATCTATCGTCTAAGCGCTCTGTCTAAAACCGATTCCTCCCAGCGCCCAGCGCTAAACGAATCCGATATCAGGTGTACACTTAGACCAATCCAGTGTGTATCGCCCATTGAACGGCGGTTTTCCAACACCCCCGCCCTGACAGGAGTCAAACGACCAAATCATGTTTATCTTAAAGCGGCAGGATGTTGAAATTACAAGCGTTCAACACCCCAAAAAAGATCAACAGATTCCTGTTCTGCACTATCAGGGACAGTCCTTTCGCCTGATCAGTGTATTTAACGCTGCTCAGGAAGAGGATGCAAAAGCATTTTGGCGAGATTTGACGGATAACCGGGGCAAAGCCTGCGTTTTGCTGGAAGAGCCAGAGCGCTATAGCGTGTGGGGCAAGGTGCGGCTGGATCAGCTTGCGGCCGACAGTGGCGACCAAGTGGCAACGGATGGCACATCTCCGGCGCTCATTCAGGCATCGCTGCTGCTGCTTCAGGCAGTTTATCTTGATATTGAAGATTTGCTGGGAGGTCGGCAGGCTGGGATGTTTCAAAAAGAAATTTCCAGCGTTTTCCAGCAGTGGCGATTCCCTCAAACCGAGTCGCCAGAGGCTATTAACCAACTTCTGACGGTCGATCCGCTGGCCTCGCTTCAGGTGCCGCCCTGGCAAGAGCATCATCTCAATACGCTGCTGCTGGAGTTGCTGCGCTTGGGCAAGGAGCATTTTGGGAATACTAGCTTTACGGGGCGGGTGCTGGATGCGCTTCAGGATATGTCTGAGGGCGATCGCACGCAGTTCTTGAACTGGCTCAAGCAGTCTCCCTCTGGCAAGGACTGGCAATAACTGGCAATTCTTGAGGGCGATCGCTCAATCGACCGAGTCTATTGCTTTGCGTTGTGTTTTAATACGGCTTGGTTACGGCTCTTATAATCGCAGCTTTTTAGTAAGGTTGCCCTTGAGCGTCAAAACCTTGAAAAATTCTGTTTTAATTTGGCTATTCTCAAACCGCATCTTCCTGTGCCCTCCAGTTAAGGAGTGATTCTGTGGCTAAGAAAACCCCCGGCTCTTCCTCGGCCATCCCTGTGCAAACGATCGTCATCATCGCTATCCTGTGGGCGGTGTTTTCCCTTCTGTTTTTCCTGCTGTTTAGCGTGCCGCTACCGGGACAGGGTCGCCCAGGGTGGTATGGCATTACGACCTATTTTTTGGAGAATATTGCCTTTTTGGGAGCGTCGATTCTCTGTTTTCGCAACTGGCGTAGTCCGCTGATTGTGAGCGGGCGCACCGTTTGGCTGCTGATTGGGCTGGGAATGCTGTCTTTCTTTATCGGCAATCTAATCCTCGGACAGTGGGAAATTGGCTGGGGCAAAGAACCGGACGCGTCTCCGGCTGACCTGTTCTTTCTACTGATGTATCTGCTGGTGGGCGCGGGCATGTTTTTGGCGGTGTCTTCGCGCAAGCTCAATCTGGCAATCTGGCAGTGGTTGGCAGTGCTGGGTGTGGGAGTTTTGGGGATTGTCATCGCTTGGTTTATCTACAACGGGGTGAGCGCTGCGCCCACGGCGGCTTGGATTGATCCACCAGCGATCGCCCAGACTGCGCCAAACGCCTCCCCAGCATCGCCCGCGACTCCCCCTGCCCCCGCTGAGGCTGCCCCTGCTGCCGCTGCGACCTCTAGAGTGCCGGGTTGGGCGGTAGCGCTAGAAAACACACTATCGCCGCTATCCGACACCTTTGCGATCGCCTATGTAGCAGGAGACATCATCCTGCTGATGGCTGCGATGGCCCTGCTGCTGGCGTTTTGGGGCGGACGATTCTCACTGTCTTGGCGCTTCATCGCCGCTGCTGCACTCTGTTTTTACGTGGCAGATATGTGGTTTCTCTACGCCACTAGCTATGTCGAGGGTTATCAAACGGGCGGCTTGCTCGAAGTGTTCTGGATTTTTAGTGCCTGCCTGTTTGCTATTGGTGCGGCGCTGGAATATGACCTGTCGAGCCGCTCTCGTCGGGGCAGCCGCCGCCGCGCCTGAGGGTTTTGCGAACGGGTTTCACGAGATTAATTGTAAAGACTGGCAAACTGCGTCTTGTGTGTAGCGTGCATGAGGCAGCGTTTCTATCGGCAGTCGCTTTGGTCAGGGTTTGACCGCAGACATTGAATTTTAGTTACCCTGGTACTGTTACGTGCAAGGGCCCGGCAATTCTGAGTTACGATCAATCAGGTTTTTTCTTCAGTGCGCCCCGGTGGGGTGAGTGGTTAACGCGGCATGCCTCCTACAAAACTGACTGATTCTGATAAGCAAAAAATTCTGGCACTGTATCGCCAGTCAGACGAAACTACCACATCCCTGGCTCAGCAGTTTAACGTCAGCACTTCTACCATTAGCCGCATTCTGAAGCAAAGCCTGTCGGAAGCCGAATATGAAATGTTGATTCAAAAGAAGCGAACCGCAGGCAGTAGCAAGTCTGAAGTTGAGAACCCTGCTGGGCCATCTGATGCAGAAGTGGTTGAGTCTCCGGAGTCACTCGAAGTTCTGGAAAAAGATCCGCAGCCTCTCCAGGCTGACATGTTTAGCGCGGTGCCTCAAGCTGGGGAGCCTAATCTAACCGCGTTGGATGCAGCCGAGCCAGACTCAGCACTTCGTGGGGGTCGTCGCCAGCGTCGTCGTTCGGGTAGCGCTACGCCCGAACCCAGCAAGCCTGCACTAGTTGCGCCGCCTAAGCTTGCCAAAAAGAAACAGGCTGATCAGGAAGGGGCGATCGCACCTGCTAAACCCGTCTTCTCTGCTGACGCTGAGCTTGCTGGTGAAGACTCGGCGGAGCCGATCGTCGCTGAGCTAGAGGCAGTCGAGCGCGACATTTTGAAACATGAAGGCGTGTTCACAGATATTGACGACGAAGAAGACGACGAAGATCTAGACGATGACGACCTAACGGACGATTTGGACGACGATCTGGACGAGGACGGGCTAGACGATGAGGACGACGACGGTTCGCTGATCGACGCAGCCGTTGAGCTAGATGACCTCACAGGTGGGCTACATAGCAACATGCCGCTGCATATTGCGCCCCTGTCGGAAGCCAAACTTCCCAAGTCATGTTATCTAGTGGTCGATCGCACGTCTGATCTGGTCACTCGTCCGCTCAAAGACTTTGCAGGGCTGGGGCTAATTCCCGACGATCAGGAAGAGGAGCGCACGCTGCCCGTGTTTGATAATCATCGGGTGGCTAAGCGCTATGTGCGGCGGATGCAGCGCGTGGTCAAGGTTCCCGATGGTCAGGTGTTTTTAAAGGCCAGCCCCTATTTGCAGGCGAAGGGCATTACCCGACTGCTGATTGACGGGCGGGTGTATTCGCTATAGACAGGATAGATAGGTTCTTGTTCTAACTTGTTCTAAACGTTCTAACTTGTTCTAAACAGGCTCTCAAGCGGCGATCGCCAGCAGTTGCTCATCAGCGGTTGCTCAATAGTTTTCGGCAGTTTTGGTTTTCGGCAGGTTTCGGCTGTATCCGAGTAAGGTTTACTCATCCTCAAACGGATCACCCTCATCCAAACGGCGGGCACTAGAAGCGCGATCGCCCGGTAGCACCAGCGCCGCGCCCAGCATTCCCGCTGAGGCGCTGAACCCCAGCAGCAGCCCAATCGGAATCGGCACCGTTTTGCCGGTCAGAAAGCGCAGTTCAACAGGGGTGGCGTTTTGCACCGACAGTAGGGCGATCGCACTCACCCACAGCGCAACAATGGAGGAAACCAGGACATTTAGCATGGCAGAGAGCAGACAAAAGACCGAAGGGCTGCAATCCAAAATTCAAAAAAAATTCAAAAACATCCAAAATCCAAAACCCAAAATCGGCTCAGGGTGAAGCAGGCGTGCAGGCCTCACGTGCAGGCCTCATTTAAGCAGATGACCAACACTGACTGGATCGTAGCGTCTTCTCGAAACTGCTGTGTTTCGTTATATTCCGAGGTGGGTGAGGGATAGATGCCCGCCGTTTCAGCGCTGCCATTGCCCGTGCCAAAAGACAGGTTAGGGGCGGGATGCTGGGCAAACCGAACATATTCCCGCGATTCGTTTTGCGTGTTGTAAGACAGGGTGGCATTGCCGTAAATCTGCTCTGCCTGGGCAATCGCCGTGCCAGGGCCCACGCCGCGATCGGTGCGATAGCTGGGGTTATCTGTCAGCACGCCCTGCACCACATCCCCATCGCCAAAACTCTCACCCGCCAAATACAGCACATAAAACTGCGGCTTGCCATCCTGAGACACGGCGATCGCATCAAAATCGACCATAAAGGGCGACTGAACTTCAAACGTGGCATTGGGGAGCGCTTGCTTAAGTTCTCCCAGCGTCATGCCCAGCTTTGCCGGGCCAATGCCCTCGGCTGAAATTACAAACAGTGACGGATCGGTCGGTTTTGGAACAGAAGCAGAAGCCGTCGGGCTGGGGGAGGAGGAAGAAGGCGCAGGCAACCCTGGGCTGGCCGTCGGCGATGTGCCAGGAGAAGACGAAGGCTGAGTATCATTGCAGCCGACCAACCCTGCAAGTCCGCCTAGTAGCAAACTCCCTAGCAGCAGTTGTCTTGTAGCTTGTTTCATCAACCGACCCATAACTTTCTCCTTCTGAATCCCACACCAACTCAGGGACGACCTCAGCATAGCGCTTGTGCCAGAGAGTGGTGCCAAAGAGTGGTGCCAGAGAGTGGTGCCAGAGAGTGGTGCCAGAGAGTGGTGCCAGAGAGTCGTCTCCCGTCTGTGAGTAGGAGACGCCCTAGCGGGACGCAGATAGCTACACCTGTTTTAGCAGGCTGTCCTGATTTTGCTGATGAACTTCCAGGCTAGCGGCAGTCCAACTGAGCCGATGCAGCCCGATTGAGCCTGAGTTTGTAGGATGGGCTATTTGGGCAGGTTAAAGGCTGCAACGGGGTTGAGCCATCGGGTGACAGTGCGCTTGAGCTGAATAAAGTCTCGATTTAGCCCCTGTTGCATAAATTGCCCAAGGGCATCCAGTGGCGTAAAGGTTGCACCAGGCTGCCATTTTAGATCTTGACCCATCGGCGTGAGATGATTGCCGCCCAGGGTATGCAGCGTGGTCAAGTCGGGGAACCGACGGGTGAGAACCTCCGAGAGCGATCGCGTCTGGTCGATATCATCCATCGCAAAGCGAATCAGCAGATTGCGCCGCACCTGATAGTGTCGCTCAATCAGCGCGTAGGTTTCCGTTGGCGATGGCGTAAATTCTACATTCAGCAGCGGCGCAAACTGGGGCGGGATCTGGGAGGAAAACTGGGTCGAAAATTGCGACACTTGATCCAGAAAGGGAATCGATCGCCGCGCTGGATAGTTGTTAAACGACAGGAAAATATTGCCTGCTCGCTCTTGGGATGAACGGCTGCCGATCAGCAAATGCAGCTTGCAGCCCATACTGTGACCTATGCCGTAGATCGGCACGTAGCTGCGGCGAAACACGCGCTCTAGTAAATATTCCTCAGCGCGGAGGAAAGATCGCAACACCTGACGGGCGATCGCCTCGTGGTCAAACGTATTGACAAACGGTGTGGCCACCACCGCATAGCCTTGCTCTGCCAGATGCTCCAGCAGCGATCGATAGGTCACCTGTGGAGCCGCCGCCACAAAGGCCCCGCCCAAAAAGTGAATCATTGCCGTCGGACGCGCTGGCACAACCAGCCAGTTTCCGCCCAGTTCTCGCCATTCCATAAGTAAAGAAGGGTGAAGCTCTCTCTCATGGTAGACGATATACGAGGGGATGGGGGATGGGGAAGGGGTCAGTCATGCCAGCCCTCCATCCCCCAGCGCTGGCTCACATTGCCTGGAGCAAAAACACCAGCCCTACACCCGCGATCGCCAGTCCAGGCAGGGTCAGCGACCGGGTGCGCTCGGTTGTGCGGCGCAGCAGGCGATCGCCCAGCCACCACGCGCCAAAGGCGATCGCCGCCTGAATCAGCGTAAAGCCCAGCAGATAGGCAGCGAGGGGGGATGGCTCTGCACCGATGATCGACTCGCCATAGGCATAGCCGTGAAACAGTCCGGCCAGCGCTCCAAAGGCGATCGCCGCCCCCAGCGGTAATGTTTTTCGCAGCCCCAGCAGCAGCCCAATGATCAACACCGACCCCGCGATGGCAATTTCAACCACGGGCAAATCAACCAAATTCAGGTGTAGGAGAGTGCCGCCCAGGGCTGCCAGCAAAAAACTGAGGGGAAATAGTAGCCCCCAGCCCTGCTTTGCCGACAGCAGCCCAATCGCCACGACAAATGCAAAATGATCCAGCCCAATGATGGGATGGGCCAAGCCAGATAGCAGCCCCTCCAAAAAGGTTTTAGGCGTTTCGTTGCCCATCGCGTGGTGCGCCAGGGCCGGTTCTGCACAGAGCCACACCCCTGCCAGCAGCAGTGCGCCGCTGCGCCAGCCCGCGCTAGTTTTGGCAGCCCGGACGGTTCGCCCATCGCGCCATTTGGATGATTTCCTGAAGGGTCGGTTGTTTGCAATGCTTGTCTTCATATCTGTACCTCGCAGAATTGAAATTGGCAAAATGGCACATCAGCGGGCATCCTGACTGGTCGGGCGGTGTGTGATGCCCAACTTCACAGTTGCGGGACAGCGGCAGACTTGCACTGCACTTTCCCCAATTGGCGATCGCCAATTTCCAAAGGCTGCTCCCCTTTGAGAGCCGATGAGCGAGTGAAATCATAGCACCGTTTGCGAGGGCAAACGCGCAGAGTCACGAATGTTCAAGGAGCCAAACGCTTTGTGACACTCCAAAATCATCAATCCAGAATCATCAATCCAAAATCATCAATCCAAACTCTAAAATTCAGTCTGAAACCGGGACGATCGCCCCCTGCTGGGCCATTGACTGAGACAGCGCTTCGAGAATTGCCACCAGCGCCACGCCTACCTCGCCCGACGACAGGCTGGAGGGGCGATCGCCCAGCACGCAGTCCACAAAATGTTTGCAGGCGCGGCGCAGCGGTTCTTCCGGGGAAACGGCGATCGCCCGTCGCGCCTGGGCAGTCGGAAGGAATTTTCCGTCTCGCTGCACCAGTGCCCCCGTTTGCAGCACCAGCGGATCGGTCGCCATTTCGTCGAATATCAGCGATGCGCGATCGCCCACCACGCTGAGCCGCCGCTGTCGCTCAGGATTCAGCCAGCAAACCTGGAGCGTCGCCTGAAAGCCGCTGGGATACATCAGCCGCGCCCACACCAGATCAGCCAATCCAGCATCAACCGCAGCGGTTCCCAAGGGCGTTGTTCGAGCGGACATTTCTGCGGGCATTCCCGACGCAGGCTGCAACCAGACCGTGCCCCAGGCCTGCACCCGCGCCGGACGCTCCCCCAGCCAGTAGTTAAAAATTGCAATGTCGTGAATCGCCAGATCCCACAGCGCATCCACATCCGCTCGCACCGGGCTGAGGTGTGTGCGGCTGCTAGAGCCATAGCGTAATTGCCCAAGCTGCCCTCGCTGAACCAGCAATCGCCCCTGCTGCACTGCTGGATTAAATAGATAAGTATGATCTACTACTAACTGTCGCCTCTGCGCTGCCGCCAGTTGACACAACTCCCGTCCTTCGGCTGTGCTGAGAGTCAGCGGTTTTTCGACAAATGCATGTAGCTCCCGCTTCAGCGCGGCTTGCAATAGTTCTGCATGGGTGCTGGCTGGTGTGGCGATCGCCACTGCCTCTAGCCCGTCCAGGCGGAGCGCGGCTGACCAATCGGTAAAGGCGAGAACGGCGGGGGGGTGATGCTCTAGCCCAAGCTCGGCGATCGCAGCGTGCAACCGGGTGGCACTGGGATCGGCGATCGCCACCACGCGCACTCCCGCCAGCGCCAAAAAATTTCGCAGCAGATGCCGTCCCCACCGCCCCAGCCCCAAAATCGCAAGGTTGACTGACGGTGAATCTTGCGCCGTGCCTATTCTACTCGCGTTAGGTGTTTGCAAGGTCTGGTTTGCAAGGTCTGGTTTGCAAAGTCTGGTTTGCAAAGTCTAGTTTTCGGGGCTGATGGTTTTCGGGGCTACTCTAGGCATTCATCCAGATCGCCAGACTCTTTTCCGCCAATTTAGCCGCTTACTCCAAAAACTCCTAGGCCCAAAACTCCCTGCCTCCAATCTGTCTCATGTTCGTGTTGTGGAGTGATGACTCCTCCCAGCCCACTTTTTTCGGCTTTGAGCCACAATAGGGAAGTTGGGATGCGCCGACGGGCTGTATCCTGATGAAGTCTATTGCTGAGTTGACAGAAGTAGGTGCTATGAGCCGCCGTCGTCAAACCCCCTGGCTGCATCGTCAGTCTCGCAAAATTATTGGAGCGATCGCCCTGCTGGGTGCGCTAAACACTGCCTATCTCACCGCAACTCGGCTGTTTGGCGGAGAGGCGGCCTGTCCTACCAGTGGCTGTCAGCAGGTGCTTTCTAGCCCCTATGCCACGCTGTTTGGGCAGCCCCTGGCGCTGTTCGGGCTGCTGGCGTATCTGGGTATGGCCGCCTTTGCCTTTGCGCCCCTGCTGATAAACCCAGACCAAAACAAGACCCTACGAAGCAGCCTGGACAATACCACTTGGCTACTGCTGTTTGCTGGTTCAACAGCCATGCTGGTATTTAGCGGCTACCTGATGTACATCATGTTTTCAGAGTTTGTGGTGCCCTTTGGCGCGGCAGGCATCTGTGTGTATTGCATCGCGTCAGCCCTGTTTGCCTTGTCTATGTTCCTGCTGACCCTGTTTGGACGGGCGTGGGAAGATGTAGGGCAGCTTATTTTTACCGGAATTTTGGTCAGCGTAGTGGTGCTGATAGGTTCTCTAGCCTGGCACAACATGATTAAAACGCCAGCCAGTGAAGTGGTGGATGGCCCAACGGTTCCGCCCATAACCACCGTTTCAGGAACCGCAGAGATCGAACTGGCCCGCCACCTGAAGAACATTGGCGCAAAGATGTTTGGCGCTTATTGGTGTCCGCATTGCCACGACCAGAAGCAACTCTTTGGCCAACCTGCTGCGGCTGAGCTTCCCTACGTCGAATGTGCGCCGGATGGAGCAAACTCCCAAACAGATCTGTGCCGCGCCACACCGCAGGTCACCGGTTACCCCACTTGGGAAATCAACGGCCAGTTTTATTCTGGCACCCAAACCCTGGAGCAATTAGCCAAGGCTTCTGGCTATCAGGGCCCGACCAACTTCCAGAATTTGCAGTAAAGCCTTTCATGTAGCGCCTTTCAAAGCGCCTTTCAAAAGGTCAAGAGGTGCGCGGGGGATTAGTGCCCAAGAGGTCATGATTCTAGGTGTCACGGTCGGCAGTGTGCCACGCCACCCATCCTGATATTTTTGCCAGATACTTTTAGGACTACCGCTTTTAGGACTACCGCATCAGGCAAAGCGTTGAACGAAATGGGCTGTCTGGCTTTAGCTTGCCAGGCAGCCCTTTGTTGTGAGGGGGTGTTGTGAGGGGGTGTTGTGGGGGGCTGTTGGATAACGGACGGGTTGCTAGCGACCCAAATTTCTAATCTCCGAGTCCCAGCCCTTTACCGCGCCAGCGAGACAGCAGTTTTTCTAGCTCAATCCAAACAAAGAGCAGCGAGCTAAATCCAAGACAAATCAATAGTTCCAAGGGGCTGAGGATCTGTGTGCCAAAGAAGTTTCGCAGCGGCTCGATATAGATCAGCGCCAGTTGTAGCAAGCTGGTAAACACCACAGAAACCAGCACATAGGGATTAGAGAGAGGATTGAGTTCTATGGTCAGGCGCGTGTTTGACCGGATAGCCAGGGCATGGCCCATTTGAGCCAGACACAGCGTGGTGAAGACCATTGTTTTCCAGCGGTTGGGGTCGCCGGGTGTGGTTTGGGCGAGGTGATAGCCGACGATCATTTGGGCGATCGCAATAATAGACAGCACAATGCCAATGCGAATCATGTAAGTGCCCAGTCCCCGCGCAAAGATGCTCTCTTTGGGATCGTGGGGAGGATGGCTCATGACGTTCGGTTCGGCAGGTTCTACGGCCAGCGCCAGGGCGGGCAGCCCATCTGTAACCAGGTTCATCCAGAGGATTTGCAGCGGTGTGAGGGGCACGCCGCCAAACGCCAGGAGCGGCGAGGCAGCGATGGTAATCACTTCGCCAATGTTGGACCCCAGGATGTATTTAATAAAGCGGCGAATATTGGTGTAGACCACGCGCCCCTCCTCCACTGCCGAGACGATGGTGGCAAAGTTGTCGTCTAGCAGCACCATGTCGCTGGCTTCTTTGCTGACATCCGTCCCGGTAATGCCCATTGCGATGCCGATATCGGCTCGTTTTAGCGCGGGGGCATCGTTTACACCGTCGCCCGTCATGGCAACGATGTGGTGGCGGCGCTGGAGTGCCTGCACGATTTTCAGCTTATGCTCTGGTGCAACGCGGGCATAGACGCTGACCCGCTCGACATAGGCTTCCAGTTCTTCTGGAGTGCAGTGTTCCAGGTCGGGCCCGGTCAGCACTTCGTCGCCGGGTTGAGCGATGCCCATGTCTTCGGCGATCGCCCGTGCGGTAAGCTGATGGTCACCCGTAATCATGACGGGGCGGATTCCGGCAGAGCGGCAGCGGGCCACGGCTTCTCGCGCTTCGGGGCGGGGCGCATCTAGCATATCCACCAGCCCCAGCCAGATCAACCCTTGCTCGGTTTCTTCGGCGCTGTCTTCGGCGGGCAGCGCCTCCAGCGGGCGGCAGGCAAACCCTAGCACTCGCAGCCCTTTACCCGCGAGATGGTTGTTTTGCTGCAAGATTTGCTGGCGGCGATCGCCCTGGAGCGGCTCCACAGCCCCCTTGACATAGACAAACTGGCAGCGCTCCAGCACCAATTCGGGAGAGCCTTTGCAAAATAAGATCAGAGAGGAAGGCGGCAGAAGCGGCAAGGGCGTGGCTGCGGCGGTGGTGGCACTGCCGTCATATTTGACCATGACACTCATGCGTTTGCGCTCGGAGGTAAAGGGAAACTCACCCAGGCGCATCCAAATGTGCGTTAACTGGTGGCGATCGAGGCCGGCTTTGGTGGCGGCAACGAGCAGCGCGCCCTCGGTGGGGTCGCCCAGGATACACCAGTCGCCGTTTTCTTTTTGCAAGGCCGCATCGTTGCAGAGAATGCAGGCGGTGAGCAGGGCGATCGCCTCTGGGTGTGCCTGGACATCAATCGGCTGCCCGTCCAGCAAGAACTGGCCCTCTGGCGTGTAGGCGTGGCCCGTCACGCTGAGAGAGCAGGAGTGCTGGTGAATCCCCTGCACCACCATTTTGTTTTGGGTCAGGGTGCCCGTTTTGTCTGAACAGATCGTGGTGACAGAGCCGAGGGTTTCCACAGCGGGCAGTTTGCGAATCAGGGCGTGGCGGCGCACCATCCGCTGCGTCCCCAGCGCCAAGGTTACTGTAATCACAGCGGGCAATCCCTCCGGCACCACCGCCACCGCCATGCTCAGCGACACCTCCACCAGTTCCCGCAGTTTGCCCCAGCCGGCAATCAGCAGCCCGACGACCACGACCACTGCCACCAGCGACAAGGAACCCGTGACCAAAGCCTGACTCAGCTGATCCATCCGCTGCTGCAAGGGCGTAGGCTCTGCCTCGACAGATTGCAGCAGGGTAGCGATTTTGCCCAGTTCGGTACTCATGCCCGTCTGGGTGACCACGGCCACGCCGCGCCCCTGCACGACCTCTGTGCCCTGGTAAATCGAATTGAGGCGATCGCCCAGCGGTGTATCGTCCGACAGGTCTACGGCAACCCGCTTGCTTACAGCCTGTGCCTCGCCCGTCAGCGCGGCCTCCCGCACTTGCAGGCTGGCCTCTTCCAGCAGGCGACCGTCGGCTGCCACCTGCACCCCCGCCTCCAGCAGCATCACGTCACCCGGCACGAGTTCTCTAGCATTCACTTCCTGCACGCGCCCATCGCGCACCACGCGCACTCGCGGCGAGGCCATATTTTTCAGCGCAGCCAGGGCTTTTTCGGCGCGGCTTTCCTGCACATAGCCCAGCAGGCCATTCAAAAACACGATCGACAAAATCGCCACGGTGTCTTTGAAGGGGATGTCGTTCGCCTTCACCCGTCCTGCCTGCATATCCATCAAATCCATCACGCCAGAGATGATTGCCACCGCAATCAGCATGAGCAGCATGATATTTTTGAACTGATCCAGCAAAATGACCCAATTGCTGCGGCCGCCCGTATCTTCCAGTTCATTTGGGCCAAACTGGTGTTGGCGCTCGGCCACTTGCGCCGACGTAAGACCCAACTGGCGATCGCTCTGCAATAGCTCCAGCACCTTTTCGGCGGGCAGCAGATACCAGCGGGTGGTAGGTTGGACAGAGCTAGGGTCAGAAATAGTCATCAGAGTTCGGTTGTGAAGAAAACGAAACCAGGCAGGTAGGCTGAACATTGCCAACCCACCTAGGACGGCGCTATGACGGGCTAAGCGGCCAATCGAGGACTTGCGACGAGGGTGTCAGGGATATCGAATATTCAGACAAATATTCAGATAGAGATTCAGATATACCGTTAGCAAAGTTACTAAGGGCGTTGTCGTAAGCGGCAGCGCTGCCCTACTGTAACGTCTGCATTGTCTGCGTTTTAGTGAAAGTTAGTGAAAGTAAAAGTAACTGTGGCTATCAAAATTCTGGGCGAAAATTCCAGACATTGAACACCGCTCGCAGCAGTTGTGCAAGCGGTGTATCAACATCCAGGGTAATCCTCCAGGAAGGCGATTGAGTGTGGCGTAGGCGTTAAGTTTTCAAACGAAAAGGATGCCAAAAATCAAGTTTTGCTACCTGTTTGAAACCTTCAAGATGCAATCCAGATGGCATATGCTCAGGAACGCCTCCAAGCAACTTCCCGGTGCGAGTTAGGGAACCGGCCGGGGCGATCGCCCACCTGTCGAAAGATACAATAGCGCTTCATAGGCCCAATGGTCGGGCGGTACATCAGAAAACGGCAACTCAGGACGCTGGGTGTCGATTTGTCCGACGGTATTTGGGCTGGGCGGGTCAGCGGGCGCTGGCATCGCAGCCGCAGGCTCTAGCGCTGGGCGTTCTGGCTGATTGGAGTGTTCTGGGGATACTGGGCTACGCTCAATCTGAACGGAGAATGGAGCGGACGGCTGGCGCTCTTGGGCCTGGGCAATCGGGACAAAACCAACCAATACAGCTAGGCTAGAGGCGATCGCCACGCCCAGCCGCCCTGCGACAGGGGAAACATGGGAAACCTGGAAACGACCGGGGGAGGGGCGATCGCCCGCAAACAGGTCTACAGCAGACGGGTTTGCACCAAACGGGGCTACAGCAAACAGATCCATCAAGTGCTTGATCATAAGCGTCCTCTCTGTGTCGATTGGTCTACTTAGTCCTTTTCATCCTATCTTGCTCCAACTTGTGACGATGGCTTCTATAGCGACATCAAGCGCTCCCAAAACCCTCCTCATCACTGGCATCAGCGGTTTCTTAGGATGGCATCTCTATCAGGCCAGCCGCACCCATTGGACGGTCTACGGCACCTATCAGACCAAGCCCGTGTCCTTTGCCGATGCAAACGTGCGATCGCTCGACCTGACCGACTTCACCGCCCTCAAGCAAGCCTTCACAGAAATCCGCCCAGCCGCCGTCATCCACACTGCGGCCCTGTCTCAACCCAACGCCTGCCAGACCCAGCCCGACCTGTCCCGCCGGATTAACGTCCTCGCCAGCCTAAACCTGGCCGGACTCTGCGCCGATGCGGGCATTCCCTTCGCCTTCACCTCCACTGATCTGGTCTTCGACGGACACCACGCGCCCTACCGCGAAGCCGATCCGGTCTGTCCGGTTAGTCTGTATGGTGAGCAGAAAGCAGAAGCCGAAGCTGGCATTCTAGAGCGCTATCCCCATGCTGCCGTCTGCCGAATGCCGCTGATGTTTGGCAACGCGCCCACGGCCCCCAGCTTTTTGCAGCCGTTTTTGCAAAAACTGCGCGATGGCGAGGCGCTACGCCTGTTCACCGACGAATTTCGCACGCCCGTTAGCGGCCGTGACGCAGCAAAAGGACTGCTGATGGCGTTGGAAAAAGTGCGGGGCTTAGTTCACCTGGGCGGCCCGGAGCGGCTATCGCGCTATGAGTTTGGGCTGCGGATGGCAGAGGCGTTTGACCTGTCAACTGACCCGATCAGCCCGTGCAAACAGGCAGATGTGCCCATGCCCGCCCCACGCCCGCCGGACGTATCGATGGACAGCAGCTACGCCTTTGCCCTAGGCTATGCGCCGGGTAGGGTGTTGGCAGAGTTGGAGGCTTTGAAGGGGTGAGGGAGGGAAAAAACGAAAATTGAAAAACGAAAATTGAAAAACGAAAAATGGAACCTCTTCGTTCTTCGTTCTTCGTTCTTCGTTCTTCGTTCTTCGTTCTTCGTTCTTCGTTCTTCGTTCTTCGTTTTTCTCTCTTCCCTTAAATCCTCCCTCACTCTCCCACCCGAATCGCCGCCGCACTCATACCCGAAACAATGAACTCCGCCTCTCCACCGGGCAGCACGGTTACAGGACTGGCGCAGGTCGCGGGGTCGGAAGCACCAGACTGGAGCAGGTCGCAGTAGCGGCCGGGGGGCAGGCTGGTTTGGAAGGTGTGGGTGAGGGGCTGGGTTTCGCGGTTGATCACCACAAAGGCGCGATCGCCCCTGCCAAAGGCAATCTGGTTTCGTCCGTTGCTCCACCAGTTGACCAAGGGCGCGTCGCCAGCGACATTGCGAAACTGCACCATTTGCAGGATGGGCGATCGCCGATGTTCGCAGATCCAGCCGTCGGCGCAGGCCGAGAGATCGGGCGTGAGGGGCGATCGCGTGTTGCCCTGGGCATCGGCGGGGGGGCCCTGGTCGCCATCCGAAAAGTCATAGCTCGACATCACCAGCGGCTTGCCGTAGGGGTGGGCCAGCATAAAGATATTGGCCAAATCATAAAGGGGGCCGTCTTTATAGGTAAGATAATTGCCGCCGCCGCCGTGGCCGCGCTGCTTGTCGTGGTTGTCGATGAAGACCACTGCCTTTTCGCTAGGGACAAACCCCCAGCCCTCGCCCAAGGTCTCTAGCTGGGCCAAGGTTTGCCCGTGGAGTCCTGCAAACTTTTCGCTCACGACTCGGCCATATTCAAACTCAAACACGTCGCCAGAGGCGTAGTATTCGCCCTTTTTCACGGCTTCTGTGCCAGGGTCGATCACTTCCTGATAGATAAAGAGATCTGCCAGGGTCTTACCCAGGTTTTTCTCTGTCAATATCTGCTCAAGCTGGGTCAGAATGCCTGCCAGGTCGCTGGCGTTGATGTGTTTGGCTGCGTCGATCCGAAAGCCGTCGATGCCCAGGCTGACCAAATCGGCCAGGTATTCTGCCAGCCGCCGCTGCACTTGGGGCTTACTGGTTTTCAAATCAGCTAACCCGACTAGCTCGCATCCGGTTACTTCGTCGTGGTTCTGGTAGGTTTCGATGTTTCGGCGGCAGTCGTTGAAGTCCTGCGGCTGGTAGATGCCGGGGTACTCGTATTTGGTAAACGCTGACCCAGCGCTGCCTACTCCCTGCTCGACTCCGGCCATGTGGTTGATCACCGCATCGGCGTAGACCTTGACCCCGGCCGCATGGCAGCGGCGAATCATAGACGCAAGCTGAGCGCGATCGCCCCCACGACTCTCAAGCTGATAGCTGACGGGCTGATAGCGCTGCCACCAAGGAAAGCCCCGTTCGGGTAAGACGACGTGTTCCTGCGGCGGCGAAATTTGCACAGCAGCGTAGCCATTGGGGCCCAAAACGGTTTCGCATTCGTGGGCAATATCGTCCCAGCGCCACTCAAACAAATGCACCATTGCCGCTTGGGAGGGACGAAACTTCGGGAGCGCGGTATCTTCGACTGCAATGGCTTGACTAGAGGAGCGGGCGCAACCCGTCATAAGCAGGGTGGCCAGCGCAAGTAGAAAGGCCCCAAGGGTAAATGGATGTCGCATTTCAAATTAAGTTGATGCAAAATAAACGAATTGCATAAAAAGGTCGAGATATTTGACGAATGCGCTCTCAAAATACCCGAAGGGCGAGCATTTTTCCCACTATAAGAATTTCAGCAAATACTTCAGCCAAAACTCTAGCCAAAACTCCAGCCAAAACTCCAGCCAAAACTCTAACCAAAACTCCAGCAAACACTTCAGCCTCATGTCCGACCTGTCTCGCACCTCCCATTCTGCCCTGCTGGATGATGGGTTGTCTGTTTCACAGATTCGCTCAGGGCTAGCTCGGAAAGCATGAAAAAAGCCACTCGCTGGGAGGCGGTGGCCTAAACGTGGATATCCCAGTGGATGTTACAAAACTCAGATCAATACCGGAGATCAGCGCTAATCTGGGCGTTATCTGGGCGCTCCGTCCAACGATGCTACATCTAAGAGAGTGTTTGAAAAGGGTAAAGATGGTTAAAACCATCACTACGAACCTCAAGGAACCTAAAAAATTAGGGAGGTTTCTCGGTGTTTCTGCGCTTGTAGTAGCGACTTTAGTCGCCAAACTCGCTCAAAGCAGGACTTTTCAAACAGCTTCTAAGCTACATCCAAATATTTTTGAGGCTCTGGCTAAACTGAATCAGCCGCTTGGTAGTCCATTCTTCGCTGCTGTTTTTGGGTTGGGTAGGGCGTGGCTCGAGTGCATCCATCGACAGACCCTGAGATAAATTTTGTCCTAAATTGAGCAGTTGCTCTGCGGTGGGCAGAGATGCACGGCGCTTGCGGCGAAATCCTCGAATTGTCATCGTAAACCTTCCTCTGTGGTGGCACCCTTGACGAGTCAGAAGCAGGGGCGATCGCCCAAGTCCCGTTTCCAGGTCTTTTGCCCCAGGCTCGAATGACCCAGGCTCGAACGGGCAAAACCCGTCAGGGCGATCGCTTAGGTTTGGGGTCTAAGGTGCCTCGACCTAAACGGTTGTGCTGTGCTTCCTTAACACTTCATTGTAAAGTGCGCTACAAAACATAGCGCTAATATTTTCAAAAGTATTAAGGATTACCAGCAGCCGACCCAGAGGCGGCAACGCTTTGCGGCAATTCGTCTAGCTTCGCTTTAGCTGCTGCCGTCGCTGCTATTGCGCGGGTCGAGGGCATCCCGCAGCCCGTCCCCCAACAGGTTAAATGCCAGCACAGTCAGCACGATGAGAAACGCTGGGGCCCACACCAGCCAGGGTTGCAGCACCAAAATCGACGCATTGCTGGCCAAGGAGAGCATGTTGCCCCAGGATGGGTCGGGCTGCTGAATGCCGAGTCCCAAATAGCTCAGCACCGCTTCCGCCAGGATGAAGCTGGGAATTGCCAGGGTGGCCGTGATAATGACGTAGGTTGCCGTCTGCGGCAAGACGTGGCGCAGGATGATGTAGAGCGATCGCCCGCCCATTGCCCGCGCCGCCTGCACAAACGAGCGTTCTTTGATGGACAAGACCTGTCCGCGAATCACCCGCGCCAGCCCGGCCCAACTGACAAACGAGGTAATCAGCGTAATCAGCAAAAACCGCTGAGCGTTGGTCAATCCTGGCGGCAGCACCCCCGCTAGCGTGATCAGCAGGTAAATGCCAGGGATGGTCATCAGCACTTCGGCAAAGCGCATCAAGATAGAATCCGTCCAGCCGCCAAAGTAACCGGAGATGCCGCCGACCAGCAGCCCCAGCGGAAACGAAATGAGAATCCCCACCAGCCCGATCGACAGGCTAATGCGGCTACCGTGAATCAAGCGGCTAAGCTGGTCTCGTGCGGCTTCGTCTGTGCCCAGCAGGTTGAGCCGGCCAGGGCCCGTTGTGCCAAATAGGTGGCGATCGCCCGGAATGCCTGGAAAAATCTCCTTTTCTTGAAACTGTGGATTGGTCAATGAAAATCGGGTAGGCAGCGGCAGCTTAAGCTGGAGAAATCGGTACGGATCGCCTTTAACAAACAGACGAATTGGCGACGGCTGGCTAAAGTCTCGCGTAAGCTGGCGATCGCCCGTTTCCAAATCCACTGCGCCCTGGGTCGTAGGGTAGACGTGGGGGCCGAGAAACTGTCCCTGGGGCGATCGCCAAAACACCTGTGTCGGCGGCAGCAGCGATCCATCCGTCTGCGACAGGTAGGGATCATAGGGCGCAAAAAACTCGGCCCCAATTGCCACTAGATACAGTAGCAGCAACACCAGCGCCCCATAGCGTGCCAGCGAATTTCTCTTGAGCTTTTGCCACCAATTCATGCGTTTCGCCCTTTTGACAGCCTTTGAATCCCTATTGAATCCCTATTGAATCCCTATGATATAGCAGGCGGATAGAGCAGGCGCAGAAGGGGTGGGCGCGGGGAAAAGGGATACTCCTCCATCAGGCGGCTGTTTTGCACCACTCACAACTTGTCGTAACAAGCTGCTATAGTGAATGGCAGGAGAACTTGTTATAACAAGTTAAACTCGTTTTCAGACGCTATCTTCAAGTAAAGAATTTTATTGAATCGTCATCAAAGGCAGGGATCATGGGGTCTTCACCAGAAATATTGTCTTCACCAGAAATATTAGCAACGAGTAGAACCGAAGCGGCGATCGCCCCTCTGGGCAACCCTTCGCCAAGCACCCGACAGATCTTGTCCACCATAGAACTCGCCGCTTTGAACCAGCGCTCGACCCCAAAAGGGCTGTGGCAACTGGGCAGCCATCTGGCAATTATGGGAACAAGTGGCGCACTCTGGATCACACAGATGCAACATCTCTGGGTGGCGCTGCCTGCGCTGGTGGTCTACGGTTTCAGCCTGGCCTCAATGTTTGCGGCAATGCATGAATCGGTTCACCGCACAGCCTTTGCCAGCAATCGGCTGAACGATGCCGTCGGCTGGTTTGCGGGGCTGCTGTCGTTTTACAACAGCACGTTTTATCGCCGTTATCACAAGTGGCATCACCGCTACACGCAAATTCCTGGCAAAGACCCCGAACTCAGCGACCCCAAGCCGCAAACTCTGCGCGAGTATTGGCTAGAACTGAGCGCCATTCCCTGGTGGATTGGCAAAGTAAAAACCCACCTGAAAATTGCGTCGGGTAAGGTACAGGATTATCCTTTTTTGCCAGAGAGCGCCTATGCCGAGGTGATGCGCTCGACGCGGGTGCAGTTGGGTGTGTATGCAGGGGCGATCGCCCTTTCCATCCTTCTCGGACATCCCGCCGCCTTTTTCCTATACTGGGTGCTGCCGCTAGCCGTTGGGCAACCCATTCTTCGCGCCATTTTGCTAGCAGAACACACGGGCTGCACAAACGACGACAACCCGTTTACCAACACGCGCACCACACTGACTTTGTTGCCAATCAGGCTCTTGATGTGGAATATGCCCTTCCACGCAGAGCATCACCTTTATCCCTCGATTCCGTTCCATGCGTTACCTGCTGCCTACGAACGTCTGTCGGAATACTGGCAGCACGTTGAACGGGGATATATCCGCGTGAATCAGGGCGTTATCTCTGCGCTGCAACCTACCGCCGAGTAACCCGCAAAAATAACTGTCTGGGATCATTACTCTGGGATTATTACTATGAACGCTGCTGCGAACGGCGACGCGC
Source organism: Cyanobacteriota bacterium (assembly GCA_046719575.1). Taxonomy (GTDB): domain Bacteria; phylum Cyanobacteriota; class Cyanobacteriia; order Elainellales; family Elainellaceae; genus Thermoleptolyngbya. The sequence goes on along the minus strand of JBDNCP010000004.1, from coordinate 22,034 downwards.
AAACTTTTGTGCTGAGAGATTACACGCTTCAGTGTGGGGTCACGCTGCCAGAGGCGAAGGTGATATATCAAACCTATGGAACGCTGGCGGGCGATCGCCGTAATGTCATCCTTTACCCCACGTCCTACGGCGCACAGCATCCCGACATCGAGTGGCTAATCGGGGGCGATCGCATTCTCGACCCCACCCGCTGGTTCATCGTCATTCCCAATATGTTTGGCAATGGGCTATCCAGTTCGCCCAGCAATGATCCCCATTGCAAGCTGAGCGAGTCGGGCTTTTGGTTCACCCACTGGGACAATGTGCGGGCGCAGGAACGCTTGCTGCGGGAGGTGTTTGGTGTAGACACGCTGGCACTGGTCTATGGCTGGTCGATGGGGGCGCAGCAGGCCTACCACTGGGGCGCGCTGTATCCAGAGCGGGTGCAGCGAATTGTGGCGCTGTGTGGCACAGCCCGCACCACCGACCACAACAAAATCTTCCTGCACAGCCTGCGGGCCGCGCTGACGGCTGATCCCGCCTGGACGGGCGATCGCTTTGAGGGCGTTCCCGATCGCGGCTTTCGTGCCTTTGCCCGCATCTATGCCAGTTGGGCCGCGTCGCAGGCGTTTTACCGCGAAGGATTGTACTATCCGTTGGGCTACGACTCGCTGGAGGACTATCTGCTGCGCGGCTGGGAGGCGGGCTATCGCAAGCGCGACCCGCATAACCTACTGAGCATGATCGACACTTGGCTGCGCTGCGACGTGGGCAACAATCCCGTGTATCAGGGCGATTACGTCCGGGCGCTGGGTTCAATTCGGGCGAAAACCTGGGTGATGCCCGCCACCACCGACCTGTATTTCACGCCAGAGGATTGCGAAGCCGAAGCAGGGCTGATTCCAGATGCGGAATTCCGCCCGATTCCCTCAATTTGGGGACACCGGGCGGGAAATCCGTATCAAAATCCAGCAGACGAGGCGTTTATCCGTCAGGCGGTTTCAGACGCGCTAGCAGATGCGCTGGCAGATGGATAAGGTTGGATAAGTTTTCTATCCGCGTATCATCCGCAGCTTGCCAAAGTCTCCGCGAGTCTGCGGCAGTGGCGCAGCCCATTGCAGTACCTTTTCCATCAGCCACGGCACAAGCCGCTGTCCTAAGATCGCCAGATGGCTCTGCCAGCCGACGAGAATTTCGCTGCTGCCGCGTGCCAGTCCGCGAGTGAGCGATTGAGCGACCTGATCTGGTGTCATTGGTAAAATCCAGCGAAACCAGTTGAGATTTCGCACCATGTCCGTATCTGTCAGCGAGGGCAGCAGCGATACTACGCGGATGTTGTGACCGGCCAGTTCGCCCCGCAGCGCTTGCGTAAAGCCGAGAATGGCAAATTTGGTCGCCGAATAAGTTGCCATCGTGGGAGCAGCTAACTTACCCATCAGGCTAGATACGTTAATGATTGTGCCTTCGCGCTGGGCCACCATGCGGCGGGCGATCAGGCGGGTAATCGTATACATGCCGACCAGATTAATGGCGATCTCTTCTTGCACTTGGGGCAGGCGCGATTGCAGAAACGGGGCTTGATGCGCCACGCCCGCACAGTTTACCAAGCAGTGAATCGGGCCGTAGTCGCGCCACGCTTTGGCGATCGCAATGCTGACTTCCGCGGGCTGGCTCAGATCCAGCGGCAGGGCGATCGCCTCTACGCCCAGTTTTTGAATCTCGTCAACTAATTCTGACAACCGCTGGCGATCGCGGGCCACCAGCAGCAACCGAGTCGCACCCTGGCGAGCAAATTCGAGGGCGATCGCCCGTCCAATGCCGCGAGAGGCTCCGGTAATTAGAGCGGTCTTTCCGTAAATCGTCGTCATTACAAAGCCTCCAGTCTTGAAGACTCGCCGCCGAGCCAACGCCACCCAATCACGCCGGGTTCGCTGGCGGCGAGTGAGTGATCCAAATCGGGGTAATCAGGAGTCTGAAACTGAAAAGTCGTCTGGCTAAATCGAGCAATCGGGTGAAGCAGTTAGTCCTGAATGTCCTGGAATGAAGTTCAGGTGAATGGCGCGGCCGCGCTCAGGGAGTATTTGAAAAGGGAAAGATGATTCAAGCCATCCCTACGAACCTCAGCGAACCTCAAAAAATTAGGGAGGTTTCTCGGTGTTTCTGCGCTTGTAGTAGCGACTTTAGTCGCCAGACTCACTCACCGGTGTTTCTGCGCTTGTAGCAGCGACTTTAGTCGCCAGACTCACTCACGGCAGAACCTTTCAAACATCCCCTCAGAGTTTGCAAGATTTCAGAGCTTGCAAGATGAATGAGAAAGTGGCCCAAAAATTGCCCAAAAAACAAAGAGAGAAATAGTCAAACAACCTGAACGCAATTCTCTAACTCTGGAATAGGTCAGGAATAGATCTGGACACGCAAAATAGACCATAAACCAGATAGAAACCGGATGCTGCTGAATCAAGCAATCAAGTCCAGCGATGGAGAGAACTATCCATCTCATCAATCCAGCAGAGAACGCAATGACGCGACTGTAAGGCATTGATGAGAGCATTGCCCTGCAAAGCTGGCAGCACAGCCATAGTCACAACGTTCCAAAGCATACGCACAGAATTTGCTAGGAAAACGACACATAGCCAGGTCACTTCCAGGAACTAGACGAAGACTAGATTATGACAGTTCCAGGAATCATCTGAATTTTGCAACGAGAATTGCAACATGAATCGCAAACTAACTTCAAACAGATGTGATTGAGTCAACAATGAAAATCTGTCAGGAACAGAAAAATATCAACGTTTGGAATAGCGCTATCCACCAGGTGATACTGCACACGTTAGCAGCAGGATCAAGCGGTTGCAACATTTATTAGCGAAAATCTGCAATCTTTACATTTTGAAACACTCTTCTCAGAGAGGGCGATCGCGCTTTATCCGAAAAATTTCCAAAAATATAGCTCTACCAAGGTTTTCAGCATATCGAGACCAGTTACAATTCTGAGAATTTGCATTCAAAGCTGATGGTCACGGATGCACTTTACAAGCAGCCGACGGTCGTTTCACGATATCTGTTGGCAGAAATACTTTGCTCCCCATTGAAATGATCTTGCACGGATTGCATTCGCGCAAGGTGATTCACAGGAGTCCTTACAGGCAAACAGCCTCTCTCAAACAGCCTCTCTCAAAGCCTCTCTCAAGTCTGGCTGACTGACAAATCTTGTTGCCTAGGCTAGGTTGAGCAACGTCAAACCCAATACCAGCCTAGATTTGGTTAGGCTACGCTGACGCTAACCCAACCGACAAGCGGATCAAAATTGCAGAAGTTTTGTCTGTCAATCAGGGGTAAATTCTGTAGGAATTTACCCTAAAGCTCGGCTATGACGCTGCACGAGTACCTTAGAACCAAAATCGCGTTCAGCATTTGGACTGAACGCGATTTTATAACCTAGCGTTTACCTGATTGACTGACAAAACCTAGACACCAGGCGGTTGAAACCGCTGCTATATCAACAAAGTCGGCCTTCGCCGACTCTCTACCCTGACCCAAAACCCGCTTAGGCGGGTTTCGCCTCTGTAGGCGCGGCTTCCAGCCGCCAGCGGTAGATGTTTTGTCAGTCAACGAGAGCGTTTACTGAGACGAGGTTTCCACTGATGCCACTTTTCAGCAATACCAGCGGTATGATTGTGGACTAGGCGATCGCCCCTTCTGGCACTTTAACTTGGCTCAGCAAGTCTTTCAACATTTCGCCCTCGATCACCTCGGTTTCTAGCAGCTTTGTGGAAATGGTTTCCAATAGCTCCCGGTTGTGGCTGAGGATGTCGAGCGCTTTTTGGTGTGCTGTTTCGACGATATCTTTCACCTCTTTGTCGATGGCCTCGGCGGTTTGTTCGCTCACCATGCGGCGGGGATTCATGTCGCCGCCCAAGAAGCTGTTTTGCGATCCCTGTTGATAGGCTAGTGGGCCCAGCACCTTGCTCATGCCGTAGGTCGTCACCATGCGCTCGGCTAGGTCGGTAGCCCGCTGGAGGTCATTCGACGCGCCTGTAGTAATGCTGCCAAAGACAATTTCTTCAGCAGAGCGGCCGCCCAGCAGTGTGGCGATTTGCCCCAATAGCTCGGCCTCGCTCAGCAAAAAGCGGTCTTCCGTTGGCAGTTGCAGGGTGTATCCCAGCGCCGCCATGCCACGAGGCACGATAGAGATCTTTTCGACCTTGTTGCTGCCAGGCATGACTGCGCCCACCAGCGCATGACCCACCTCATGGTATGCCACAATTTTCTTTTCCTGATCATTTAACACGCGGCTCTTTTTCTCTAGACCCGCCACCACACGCTCGATCGCTTCGGCAATGTCTTCCTGGGCGACGGCTTCGCGGCCGTTGCGGGCGGCCAGTAGGGCGGCTTCGTTAATCAGGTTAGCTAGATCAGCTCCAGCAAATCCAGGTGTGCGAGTGGCGATCGCCTTCAAATCTACATCGGGTCCCAGCTTCACATCCTTGGCATGAACTTCCAGAATCGCCAACCTTCCCTGCAAATCCGGGCGATCGACCAGCACTTGACGGTCAAACCGTCCAGGTCGCAGCAGCGCTGGATCGAGCGTTTCGGGGCGGTTTGTGGCTGCTAGCACAATCACCGTCTGGTCGCCCGCGTTGAAGCCATCCATTTCGGTTAGCAACTGGTTCAGCGTTTGCTCACGCTCATCGTTGCCGCCGTAGAAGCCGCCCGTCGCGCGAGATTTGCCAATCGCGTCTAGCTCGTCAATAAAGATGATGCAGGGAGCTTGCTTTTTCGCCTGCTCAAACAGATCACGCACGCGAGAAGACCCCACACCGACGAAGAGTTCGACAAATTCCGACCCAGAGATGCTGAAGAAAGGCACGCCAGCTTCGCCAGCCACCGCTTTCGCCAGCAGTGTCTTTCCTGTTCCCGGCGGGCCAACTAGCAGCACGCCTTTGGGAATCCGTGCGCCAATTTGGGTAAATTTGCGCGGATTTTTCAAAAATTCAACAATTTCCTGTAGCTCGGTTTTGGCTTCTTCCACACCTGCCACGTCAGCAAACGTGACTTTATTATCTTCCCCTTCAACGTAGACTTTGGCGCGGCTCTTACCAATGGACAATACGCCCTGCCCGCCGCCGCCCCCGCCCCGCGACAGGAAAAATTGCCAAATGGCCACAAAAATCAGCGGCGGGATCACCCAACCTAAAATATTGGATAGCCAGCCATTGCGCGGCGGCGGAATCGCAGCAAATTCGACACCGTTTTCCTCTAGCAACGACGGCAACTTCAGGTCAAAAATGGGCGTGGTCGCCAAAATTTGACCCTCTTCGGCGGGGGGAATGGGCTTGAGCTGGTAGCGGATTTGCTCTTGACCGATGTAGGCGCGGGCGACTTCGCCTTCGCTGACCTGATGGATGAATAAACTGTAGGGAACCTGGGGAATTCTAGGGCCGAGTAGGACTGGCAGAAAAATGTTTGCCAGCAAGAATAGGCTCGACACCAGCAGCAACACGTTGCCAATCACGCGCGATCGCGGAGCTTTAGGCTGTTCTTTAATCGGCATTTGACAATGCTCCTTATTGACGGACAAAACGGGCAAAACAGGCAAGAGCCTTTAGGTGCGAGGCACTCAGCAAGTTAATTGGGCAGGTTAATTGGATAGTACAAATTGGATAGTACAAAAAGGCTATTACTCTTTTAATTTTAAAGGTTTATGAAGAACCTGAGAGCCAAAAATAAGAAGGGGACACACCAGACTGTGCCCCCAAAATGGCGAAATACCCGAACTTGCCAAAGATGACTTGGTAAACTTGCGTGGCTAGGCGGTTTCTAGCCAATCAAAAATACGGTCCAGTTGCTCTAGCGTGATTAGCCCGTATTGCCACAAAATCATCGGTAGCAGGTTCGAGTCTTGCTCTGGCTGCTTGAGGGCGATCGCAATTGACTCTGTTGGAATGGAGAGTTCTTCCCGCAGAAACTGAATGAGCCTAGCTTGAGTTGTGGATTCGTTCGTCATAGTATTCGCCATATTATTTTCCATTTAGGATGTGTGACACAAAGAAATGTAGTCTTTTTGTTAACTTTTGCAACAATCTTTCAGGATTGATGTTGAAGATTATAGCGATAATCTCACCTTGCGTCCCCACCAAAAGGATTACTTCACTTAACTTTGTCGATACTTCATGCGGCAGATTCCCGGTTTTGGGATTCTCTGGGCGTTCTCAGATTGTGGCAAATTGTAGCGGATGAGCCGACTCAAAAATGAGAACTGACCCGACGCTTACTCAAGAATCCCTGTGAAATGCTTCTGAAATGCTTTTGTCTGGGGATCAGCCTGTGGCTCATCCGGTCAAAAGATATTGCGAAACCTGCTGGATTATCTGTGCCATCAACCTGTAATCAATCTGCGATCAATCTGCTATAGGTACTGAGCAATAAATACCAAGCAATAAATACCAAGCAATAAATACCAAGCAATAAATACCAAGCAATATCAATGGTGCTTGAGGACTGCCCAGTCTTATGAAATGGATGGATAATCTGCCTCGATGGTTGACCTGGGGACTGGCGCTGCCGCTAGTTGTGCTAAACGGCTGGGCGCTGTTGGTGGTGATGGACTACTTCCGGCAGCTTTTGACGATTTTTGTCGGGGCGAACCTGCTGGCGTTTGTGTTGAGCTATGCAGTGCGGTGGCTCCAGCGGCGGGGCCTGTCGCGCGATCGCGCTATTTTGCTAGTGCTGCTGGCGACGCTGGCGCTGCTGCTAGTGCTAGCCGTTACGCTGATTCCGATTCTGATAGATCAAATCAACGGACTGGCTACTAAGCTGCCCGCTTGGATCGAGTCGGGCAACCAGCAGTTTCAGGATATGCAGCGGTGGGCCGCGGCGCGACGACTGCCAGTAGATCTGATCGATTTTGTGGCGCGGCTCCAGGAGGCACTGGTGGCCCAGCTTCAGCCGTTTAGCAGCGGCGTATTGGGGCTGGGCATCGGGCTGGCGGGCAGCGCGCTGGATTTCGTGATCACCATCGCCCTTACGTTTTATCTGCTGCTGCATGGCGAGACGCTTTGGGCGGGAATCTTGCGCTGGGTGCCTGGTTCTCAAGGGCGACAACTGCGGCGATCGCTCCGTCAGAGTTTTCACAACTATTTCAGCGGTCAGGCGACGCTGGCGCTGGTGATGGGGCTGTCGATGATTACAGTCTTTTTGCTGCTGCAAGTACCGTTTGGGCTGCTGTTTGGGCTGGCGGTTGGCGTGATGACGCTGATTCCGTTAGGTGCACCGCTGAGCATTTGCCTAATCAGCTTCTTGGTGGGGCTGGGCAGCTTTTGGATGGGCGTGAAGATGCTGGCAGTGGGAATTTTGGTAGACCAAGCCATCGAAAACGCGATCGCCCCCCGGCTCCTCGGCCGCTTTACAGGACTGAACCCCGCTTGGGTAATCGTGGCGCTACTCATTGGAGCGAGAGTAGCGGGCGTGCTGGGAATTTTGATGGCTGTACCCACCGCAGGCTTTGTGAAATCAATGCTGGAGATGTCTTGCACCGAGCAGCCCAAAGAGCTTTCCTAATCAAAGGATTCGCCTAACTACTCAATCCACCCACTCAATCTAAACACCCAACCCAGCGCGGGGATTGAACGTCTCGATTTGCCGCAGCTTGTCGTAGAGTTCGCGTTCCTGGGGGCTGAGGTCCTTAGGAACTTGGATGGTGATTTCGACAATTTGGTCGCCGCGCTTGCCGTCGATAGGATAGCCCTTGCCTGCGAGTCGTAGCTTTTGCCCTGCCTTTACGCCAGGAGGAATCATCATTTTCACCAGCCCATCCAGCGTCGGCACTTCGATCGCCCCGCCCAGTACCGCCTCGCTGGGTGTGACGGGCAATACGCAGTAAATATCTGCCCCATCAAGCTGATAGAAGGGGTGGGGCGCAATCTCGATGCGGAGAAACAGGTCACCGCCCGACACGCCCTGCCCCTTTAGGCGAATCTTTTGCCCAGTGAGCATAGCAGCGGGCATATTTACTTCGAGCGATCGCCCATCTTCCAGGCGAATCCGCTCGCGCCCGCCCGCAAACGCCTTTTCCAGCGGCACGGTGAGCCGGGCCTCGGCATTGCGCGGGGTGGCGCGGGGAACGGTATAGGTGGTTTTGGTGGTGCCAGGACGATAGGGATCGCGATCGCGCGGTGGGGTTCGCGGGGTGGCGGGTTCCTCGGCGCGGCGGTTCAGCAGTTGGTCTACGAAGCTGTTGAAGTCGCGAAACTGGCTAAAGTCCACCTCGTCGGGGCTGCGGCTAGCGGTGCGGCTGTTCCAACTGCGGGTTTTAGGCGCTGTGCTGCCTTGAAAGCCGCCCTGCTTCCAAAAGCGGCTGAACTGGTCATACTGCGCCCGCTTGCTGGCATCTGACAGCACCTCGTAGGCCTCGCCCACGTCCTTGAACTTTTCCTCTGCCGCTTTGTCGCCGGGGTTCAAGTCGGGGTGATATTGCCGTGCCATCCGCCGATAGGCTTTCTTAATTTCTTCAGCCGTGGCAGTTTTAGGAATTCCGAGAATTTGATAATAATTCCGAAAATTCTGCATTCGGTCTCCTACAGCCATTCGTCTTCTTCCTCATCCCACATGCTCCGGCTGCGAGGAATCTCGTCAGTCGGCGGGCGGCGGCGGGGTGCATCGTCGACAGGGGGGTCTATCGGGCGATCAGACCCCGGCTTGTCGGCGAGTTCGTCGGTCGGCTCTTTGGCGGGCGCGTCGTCCCAGTCGCCAGTCGGTGCGCGGCGGGGACGGCTGGGTGTGTCGTCCCACGGGTCGCGGGTAGCGGGGTCGCGGCTATCTGCGCTGGCGCGGCCCAGATCTGGCGTTCGCAGATTCAGCCCTTCGCGCTCCGGGCGGTTACGCGGTTCTGCGCTGCGGCTTTCCAGACCGCGAGTTTCTGCACTGCGACCTTCTGAGCCACGATTCTCTGGGCGGCGACCTCCAAAAGACTCGCCAGGCAAATCGCCCATTTCGCGCCTGGATTCTCGTCCCATTTCGCGGCTTCCCAAGTCGCGATTTCGGCTGGGTGGCTCCTCCCAGCGATCGCCATTGCTGCGACTGGGGCGGCTTTCGAGCGGGTCGCGGCTGCGGCTGGGGGCATTGTTCCAGCTATCGCGGGCAGCGGGACGGCTGGGGCGCTGCGGCTCGTCCCAGGAGTCACGGCCGGCGGGGCGGGCAGGGCGGCTGCTGTAGGGATCGGGGCGATCGCCGCCTCGATCAGTCCAGCTATCGCGGGCGGCGGGGCGGCTGCCATACAGATCGCGGGGTTCGTCCCAGCTATCGCGGGCGGCAGGGCGGCTGCCATACGAATCGCGGGCATAGGAATCACGGGCAGCAGGGCGGCTGCTGTAGGGATCAGGGCGATCGCTCCAGCTATCGCGGCGGGCAGGCGGTCGGTCGTCCCACGGGTCGCGGCGGGTCGCAGGGCGATCGTCCCACGGATCGCGGCTGCTGCGATAGGACGGAATTTCGTCAAACTCGTCATCGTCGCCCAGCAGCGTCCGCTTCAGCGAGCTAAAGAAGCCCTCGTCTTCGTCGCCCCGGTCAAACTGATATACCTCTTGCTGGAGCTGATACAGCGCGTCGCGCAGGTCGGCTTCGAGCGTGTCGATGCGGCGCTCGTCGTTGTTCGCCAGGGCATCTCGCAGGTCTTTGATCAGCGCCTCGATCTTGCGGCGATAGGGGCTGGCAAACTGCATCCCAAAGTCCAGCGCCACCTCACGCAACTGTCGCTCGGCTTGATAGGTCAAGGCTTCTGCCTTGGTGCGCTTTTCTACTCGCTCGCGCCGCTCCCGGTCTTGCTGGGCGTTACGTTCCGCATCCTGAATCATCTTCTGGATTTCGGCCTCGCTGAGGGTGGATGCGCCTTGGATCGTGATGCCCTGTTCGCGGCCGGTGGTTTTGTCTACGGCGGTGACTTGCAGAATGCCATTCGCATCGATGTCAAACGAGACGGAAATCTGCGGCACGCCACGCGGTGCGGGGGGAATGCCCAGCAGCTTGAAACGACCAAGGGACTTGTTATCCGCTGCCATTTCGCGTTCGCCCTGGACGACGTGGACTTCCACCATCGTCTGATTATTTTCAGACGTGGAGAAAATATCGGAGCGTCGGACGGGAATGGTAGTGTTGCGGGGAATCAGCTTTTTGGTCAAGCCGCCGATGGTTTCCAGACCCAGAGAAATGGGCGTTACGTCCAGCAGCAAGATGTCGCGCATCCCTACTTCCTGCGTCAGAATGCCCGCTTGAATCGCTGCGCCGATGGCTACCGCTTCGTCGGGGTTAACGTGTTCGCTGGGTTCCCGGTCGATGAGCGATCGCACTAGGTTTTTCACCATTGGCATCCGCGTGCCGCCGCCCACCAGCACCACTTCATCTATGTCGTCGGGTGCCAGCCCTGCATCGCGCATTGCCTGCTTCAGGGGGCCGCGCATCCGGCTCAGCAGGTCGGTACACATACCCTCAAATTGTGAACGGGTGAGGCGCGTTTCCAGATGCTTCGGCCCGTCTTCTGGCGTGGCAGTGATAAAGGGCAGATTGATGTCCGTGACACTTACACCGGAGAGTTCGATTTTGGCTTTCTCGGCAGCTTCGGTGAGGCGCTGGAGCGATTGGCGATCGCGCCGCAAATCCAGCCCTTCTTTTTCTAGGAACTGCTCCGCCAGCCAGTCCACAATTTTTTTGTCAAAATCATTGCCGCCTAGCTGGGTGTCGCCGCTAGTGGCGCGGACTTCAAACACACCGTCGCCCACCTCCAAAATCGACACGTCAAACGTGCCGCCGCCCAGGTCAAACACCAGAATCACCTGGTTATCGCGCCGCTCCAGCCCATAGGCGAGAGAGGCCGCCGTCGGCTCGTTGAGAATTCGCAGCACTTCTAGCCCCGCGATCCGTCCAGCATCTCGCGTCGCCTGCCGCTGCGAGTCGTTGAAATAGGCCGGAACCGTGATTACTGCACCCGTTACCTGCTGCCCCAAATATCGGCTAGCCTCGTCTGCCAGCTTCCGCAGCACCATCGCGGAGATTTCTTCTGGCGCAAAGTCGCGCTCTAGCCGGGGGCACTTGATTTTAATGTTGCCGTTTTCGTCTTTGCGGATGGTATAGGGCACTCGTCGCAGATCAGGGCTAACTTCGCTGTATCGCCGCCCGATAAACCGCTTCACGCCATAGAAGGTGTTTTGGGGATTTAGCACTGCCTGTCGCCGCGCCATCTGCCCCACCAACTGCTCGCCTTCTTTGCTAAAACCCACCACCGATGGGGTTGTCCGCATTCCCTCAGCGTTTGCAATCACAACGGGCTTTCCACCTTCCATCACGGCGACGACTGAGTTTGTGGTGCCCAGGTCTATGCCTACGACTTTGCCCATGCGCTGCAACGCTCCTCGCGGATTTCACCAAATGTTGAGAACTGATAACTCATTCTATCTTGCCAACGCAAGGCCCGCTGCACCGTGGATAGATGACCTGCGGGTGGCGGTTTTTCCGCCATTCGGATTACGGGCAGTCGGCTATTGGCGGGGCAATTCTCCCTGCAAGATAGAGAGGCTGCCAGATTTTCGCTGTTACAATGCTTAACAGAGGCGAATCTTCCCTTCATTCCGCTCTGGAACCCATGCCAACTGCTGAGACTTCTGCGACTGTCCGCCCTGATGCGGTGATTGCCCGTCCGCTACCGATCGAAGACCATCTCAAGTCTGCTCACGATTCGTCGGAGATGCCAGCGGTGCGCTATGACCCAATAGCGATCGCCGAATATTACAGCGCTCGACCGCTGCAAGTGATGGGACGAGCGATTGGTATTGTACTGCCCTTTGTCCTGTTTGCGCTGAGTCTATGGTGGGATCAGCAGTGGGGACAGATTGAGAAGAATCAGCAGCGTCGTGCTGAACAACTGCGCGACATTCTGACGAAGCTTGGCCCTGCCTACATTAAAATTGGCCAGGCTCTCTCGACCCGTCCTGACCTGGTGCCACCTGCCTATTTAGAAGAACTGACGCGCCTGCAAGATCAGTTGCCGCCCTTCCCCAACGAGATAGCGTTTCAGTTTATTGAAGAAGAATTGGGCGATCGCCCCGAAAATATCTACGCCGAACTCAGCCCAGAGCCGATTGCCGCCGCCTCGCTGGGCCAGGTCTACAAGGGCAAGCTGAAAACCGGCGAAACCGTTGCGGTGAAGGTGCAGCGTCCCGGACTCGCGGAGCGCATCACGCTGGATCTCTATATTCTACGGCGGGCTGCAAAGTGGGTTGCAAACACGTTCAAGCAAATCCGCAGCGATCTCGTCGGCATTATGGACGAGTTTGGGGCCCGCATCTTTGAAGAGATGGACTATACCCAGGAAGGGCGCAACGCCGAGCGGTTTGCCAAGCTCTACGGCGCGATTCAAGATATCTACGTGCCGCACATTTACTGGGAATATACCCATCAGCGCGTGCTGACGATGGAGTGGATCGACGGCACCAAGCTGACCAAGCCAAAAGAATTGGCCGCGCAGGGCATTGATGCTGCCTATCTGGTGGAAGTGGGTGTGCAGTGTTCGCTGCGGCAGTTGTTGGAACATGGCTTTTTCCACGCCGACCCGCACCCCGGCAATCTGCTGGCCACACCCGACGGCAAGCTAGCCTATCTGGACTTTGGCATGATGAGCCAGGTGCAGGCTCCCCAGCGCTACGGGCTGATCGAAGCCGTCGTTCACATGGTCAACCGCGACTTTGAAGGGCTAGCGAAAGACTATGTGAAGCTGGAGTTCCTCACGCCCGACACCGACCTGACCCCGATCATTCCGGCGCTGGCCTCGGTGTTTAGCAATGCGCTCGGCTCCAGTGTGGCGGAGCTGAACTTCAAAAGCATCACCGATCAGCTTTCGCAGGTGATGTACGACTATCCGTTCCGCGTGCCTGCTTATTACGCGCTGATCATCCGGTCGCTGGTCACGTTGGAAGGCATTGCGATTAACGTTGATCCGAATTTCAAGGTGTTGAGCAAGGCCTATCCTTACATTGCCAAACGACTGTTGACCGATCCGTCGCCCGAACTGCGGGCTTCGCTAAAAGACCTGCTGTTCAAAGACGGCAGTTTCCGCTGGAACCGATTGGAAAACCTGCTAAAGAACGCGAAGGATAGCCCGGATTATGACTTGAACTATGCCGTTGATCAGGCACTGAACTTTCTGTTTTCTGAGCGGGGCGAGTTCATTCGCGAGTATTTGGTAGAGGAAATCGTCAAGGGTATCGACGGCTACGGTCAAATGACGTTGCAACGGTTGACCGCAACCCTGCGCGATCGCATCGGTTTGGGCAATGGCTCTGCGCCGCCTCCTGTCGAATCGCAAAACCTGGAAAACCTGAGCCGCATCTTCAATATTCTACGAGACACGCCCGGATTCGACCCAATGCAGCTTATCCCTGTCGTGCCCAACCTGCTGCTGCGCCCCGAAACCCAGCGCATGGGCCAGCAAATTGCAGGTGGTCTGGCCCAGCGAGCCGCAGCCCGATTGATCCGCGAGTTCCTGTTGCCTGAGGAACCGCCTCAGTCCACTAGCCCGGTTAATAGTCGCCCGACCCATAACGGGAAGGTACTGAGCAGCACAACCGGTAGTGTTAACAGCAACCTAGCGCTACCTGCCCGCCGCTCAGCATAGGCGATCGCCCTTTTGGGCAGTAACCAAGCCGGAAGACGAGCCGGAAGACGAGCCGGATACTGCTGACTCGTCTTCACTTCACTAATGCAGCACTAATGCAGCACTAATGCAGCGCTCAAGAAGCAGCTTGGTAGACCGACTCGTGTAGGATGAGGCGGTTGCCGTCGGGGTCGTAGGCGTAGGCTTCGCGGCCGTGGGAGGCAGTGGTGATGGCGCTGGGCGAGCGCGGGGGCGTGGCGGCGATCGCCTCGTATGCTTTTTGGACAGCGGCGATCGCCTGCTCCAGGTTATCTACCTCCAGACACAGGCTCATCGCGCCGCTGTGGGAAGCGGCAAACTCTTCAGCATTCTCCGGTTTGGGTTGAAAGATGCCAAACCGGAACAGACCAATCTGGAATTCGACGTAGGTGTTGGGAAACTCGAATAAGGGAGCCTGATTCAGGAGCGTCCAGTAGAACTGTCGCAGCCGCGCCAGGTTGGGCGAAGACAGGGTGAGCATTGCGTAATCAGTGTAGAGCATAATTCTCCTGAAAAAGTATTAAAAAACAGCTACTAAAGGGTGACACTTTAGCAGAGATTGGGACGAAGTGATCAACCCAGATTCAAAAGTTTAGAAAACATCTGAAAAGTGCTTGGAAAGCGTCTAGAACACGTCGTCTGGAAGCTGCCAAAGGCGCACTGTGCGGAATCCTTTGCCTGTGGCGATGGTTCTCCAGTCGGGGCTGGCGATCGCATGGTCGAGGGGCGCTCCTTCCCCTGCAAAGATGTGGGTTGGCTTTCCTGTGGACAAATCCCACAGCGTCAGTTGCCCTTCGGCATCGCTGCTGAGCAGGGTTCTGCCATCGCCGCGCACCGCCAGCGTGTTGACAAATCCCGCCGAACCCGTCAGCGGTTTGCCCAGTTCCCCCGTCGCCAGGTTCCACCGATAGATCTGTCGATCCGTGCCGCCTGCCAACACTTCAACTCCGTCGGGCGTGAGGGCGATCGCATTGATGGCCCCGGTAAATCCGCTGAGCGTTCTTTGCTGCGTTCCAGCTTTCAGATCCCAAACAATCAGACTTGTATCTGTGCCGCCGCTGACAATGGTGCGGGCATCGGGACTAATGGCGATCGCATTGATGAACCCGTCGTGTCCTTCCAGCGTGTGGATTGGCTGTCCGGTTGCCAGGTTCCAGGTACGCACTGTGCCATCCGCACTGCCGCTCACCAGCGTTCCATCCGAGGCGATCGCCAATGCGTTAACTGCGTTCGTGTGCCCAGTCAGCGTGTGCCGCACCGTGCCGCTGGGCAAATCCCAAATCAGGATTTGATTGTCTGCGTCGCCGCTCACCAGCGTTTGCCCATTGCCACTCAGCACTAGCGTATTGACGTAGCTGCGATGCCCCTTCAGCGTGCGAATCGGCTGTTTGGTAGCCACGTCCCACACGATGATTTGCTGGTCTGCGCCGCAGGTAATGAGCTGTTGTCCATCTGGAGTAAAGACAGCATGGTTGATAAAGCCCGTATGTCCCGCGAGGTCGGCACTGGAGACGAGCGACTGCACGGCAACGGTTCCCCCGCTGAAACGCTGATAAATTTGCCAGCCGCCCCAGCCTGCCAGCCCCATCAGCAGCGCCGCCACACCGCCCCAGAGCCAGGGATGTTTCCAGTGAAACAGGGTGTGCTGAGCTTGAGTCTGCGCGGGCTGAAGTTGGGTCGTCTTGGGTGAGGAAATACTTTCTGCGGGCGGCGCGGCCAGGGCTTGGAAGCGGGGCAGGTTGCTGGGTGGGGCGATCGCCGCCAGGTCTTCCAGAATGTCGCGGGTGCTGTTGGGGCGATCGCTCGCTTTGGGTGCAATCAGGCGATCGATAAAGTTGGCAAACGGCTCCGACACCTGGGGCGCAAATTGCCGCCAGCGAAAGCTATTGTCATGGGGATTGTAAATGTCGGGATCGGTGGGCTGCTTGCCCGTCAGCAGGTAAATAAACGTCCACCCCAGCGCGTAAAAATCCGACTGGGGAACGGCTTGTCCCTTTTCCTGCTCTGGCGGCGTGTAGCCTGCGGAACTGATGCGTGTCACGCCTTCCGAGCCGCCCAGTTGTGCCAGGTAGGTTGCCGTCATCTCGCGCACCGCGCCGAAGTCCACCAGCACCAACTGCCCATTCGACCGCAGCATGATGTTTTCGGGCTTAATGTCTCGATGAAAATAGTTGCGCTCATGCACCAGATGCAGCACCTCCGTCAGTTGCCGCATCCACTTGCGCGCCTGCGCCTCGCTGATGCCGTGGTTGCCCTGCTGCCGCATCCATTCCCGCAGGTTTGGCCCGTCGATCTTTTCCATGATGATGCAGTGCAGCGGCGACTCGCTGCCACGCGGCAAAAACTGGAAATAGCCGTCTGGCTCGATGGAGGGCACGCCGGGATGGCGCAACTGGCTCAGCACGATCGCCTCTCGCTGAAACAGGGCTACGGCTTTGCTATGACCACTGTGAATTTCCTTCAGCACTTTGAGGATTTTGGGGACATTCCGCTCGTAGGCTTCATACACCTGCCCAAAGCCGCTCTTGTCGCTGATCAGCCGCATCACGCGATAGCGCTCCCGCAGCACCAGATCCGACCCGCAGCTTTGGCAAAAGCGGCTGCCGTCGTTGCCGGGGTGGTTGGGTTCGGTGCATTGGGGGTTGATGCAAAGACTCATAGCGTCGGGCGGTGATGCATCCTGGCCAGGGTTGGGGCTTGGGGGGTTGCTCTGGGAGCAGTTGAAACAACAGGATTTCTCCCCAGTCAATCTCAGATTCGGCGTTTTCTCAGACTCAGGGTTTTCATGTGTCCAAGACCAAGCACCTACCAGAATACTGTACCGCTTTGCTAATGACTCCCGACCCCTAACCCTTTGCCCCTTGCTATAGCATGAAGAGGAGGTTGTTTCGATTGGCGATCGCTATGCCTGCTCTGTCTCCGCTGCTTCCGTGGCACACGCAGCTTGGTTCCCAGCGCGACTGGGCGTGGCGCGGCTGGCAAATTCGCTATACCTATCTGAGAGCGCAGTCCCCTTCACCGAATGCCGTGCCGCTGGTGTTCCTGCATGGGTTTGGGGCAGCGCTGACCCAGTGGCGGCTAAACCTGGAGCCGTTGAGTCAGCATCACACGGTCTATGCGCTGGATTTGCTGGGGTTTGGTGCGTCGGAAAAGGGGGCTGCAAATTATAAAGTAGACCTGTGGATGGCGCAGGTGCGGGACTTTTGCCGCGAGATTGTAGGGCAGCCAGTGGTGCTGGTGGGGCATTCGCTGGGGGCGCTGGTGGCGCTGGCGATCGCCGCCACTGATCCTGCCTTGGTTCAGGGGCTAATCCTGCTCACGTTGCCTGCGTCGCGCCAGGAGTTGCTGCCAGGTAAGCTGCAAGGGTTTGTGGGCGAAATCGAATCTTTCTTTTCGTCGCCGCTGTTGCTAAAGCCGTTATTTAGCCTGATTCGGCGGCCGAGCGTGGTTCGCTCGGTGCTGCGGGCGGTCTATGCCAACCCCGAAGCCATTACCGACGAACTGGTGCAGAGCTTCACGATTCCGGCGGGCGATCGCGGTGCGGCAAAAGTCCTCTGTCGGCTGGTGCAAGCTCGCACTCGAACAGACTTTAGCCCGAATACCAAAGCCTTGCTGCAAGCGGTCGATTTGCCCATCTTGCTGCTGTGGGGTCAAAAAGACCGGGTGATTCCCCTGGTGTGGGGTCGTCAGCTTCCGGCGGTGAATCCCAGGCTGAAGCTGATCGAACTGCCGGATGCGGGCCACTGTCCTTACGACGAATGCGCCGACCGGGTGAATCAGGAGATTCTGGCATGGGTTGACCACTGCGTTGCAACCGGGAACGCTAGAGCGGCAAACGCTAAAGCGGCGAACACCAGACCAGCGGGCTGATCATCACAACCCCCCGCTGGACTTTGGTTCACATTTCTCAAACTTTTTTCAAAATTTTTCAAGGCTTTTTCACAGTGCGTCTGTACTGCCGTGGTGCTGGCTTTGGCGCATTTGAAGACATCGAGTTGGGCTGAATCAGGGCGATCGCCCGATCCAAAATTGAGATGAGGATGATATAGTACACTTGTATCAAAACCAAATGGGTACAGATGGGGACAAACGGAACCTCTGGATGGCTGATCTTCAAATCCCAGATCTTTAGGCCCCAGAATCACTCCCGTCGTTCTGCTTCCCCGCGTACCACTTCAGCAAACTCAACGGGTGAAAATAAACGCTCTATGACTACAGGTACCAGAGCAAGGCGGGCAAGTAAAGCCCCGGCCATCTCCCCAGGCGGCACGCGCACCCTGGCGCTGGATGCAGGCAACTACGACCTCAAATTTTTCGATGGCAACGGTCATCCCAAGGCGATTCGCTCGGTGCGCTATCACCTGCCCTCTGGGCGCGATGCCGTCAGCTATTCCGACGCTTCGCCCCTGATCGAGCTGCCCGACGGTGCCCGCGTCCACTTTGGCGCACAGGCCTACAAATATCGTCGCCAGCAGCAGACCGTCGTGGAAAATAAGGTGGAACTGTCGCGCCTGCATCTCTACGCTTGCCTGGAACCGTTCAACGGCAGCACCGAGTTTACCTTGCAGGTCTATGCCTCCACGCCGGAACCCGCCAAAAGTCGGGACGCGATTCGAGAGCAACTGATTGGAATGCATGAATTCAAGCGCAATGGGCTGGACTATCGGGTAATGGTAGAGAGCGTCGAAGTGGAGCGCGAAGGCATGGGTGCTTACCACTATGCGCGTCAACTGGGCATGATTCCTGATACGGGCTTTACGATCGTCGTCGATATTGGCGGCGGCACTTGGCTAACGCGACTAGTGGATGCCGAGGGCGAGGTGATTGACGAAAACGTGATGGATCGCGGCGGTGCTTATGAATTGGCAGCGTCCATTAGTTTCGATAAGCGGCTGACGGCAGCTTTGGGAACAAGCGCTGACCCCAGCATTGTGATGGACGGTTTCCGGGCAGGACACACCTACGCCGACACGGAGCTATCCTGGGCTCCCTGGCTGGAGGAGCATCTCGACCCCTGGTTTAAGGGCATTTTCCAAACCGTGCGATCGCAATACAACCCCTACATGCCCCGTGTGACGCGATTTTTGGTGACGGGCGGCAGTACCCACCTGA
This sequence comes from Cyanobacteriota bacterium, assembly GCA_046719575.1. Lineage (GTDB taxonomy): Bacteria > Cyanobacteriota > Cyanobacteriia > Elainellales > Elainellaceae > Thermoleptolyngbya. Next base: position 3,265 of record JBDNCP010000004.1, on the reverse strand, counting down.
TTGCCGACCGGCTACAGGGGCGGAAGCTCTTTGCCGTCATGGGCGACCCGCAGTTTGCCAATGTTCGCGGTTTGTACTCGATGTCGATGGATCAACAGCTATGCATGACAACAAAGTAAGGCTGAGTGCGGATGTGCTGGAAAAGGCGCAGCAAATTGCCGCCGAATGGGGGCTGAAAAATACTCGCGCTGCGGTGGAGGCGGTCTTTCGCCGCTATGCCGATGACTATCTGCATGGGCGGGAGCCATTTCCTGGTGCGGCTGGTGCGGCGATCGCCCCGTCCCATCTCCCCACCTGGACTCCGCCCCGCCGCCTCGATCCGCTGGGTCTTGTAAATGGCGGCAGTTGCGAAGCGCTGGATGTGCTGGATGAACTGCTCGGAGCCTGACGGGGCAGCCACTCTGGGTTCTAGAGGTTCTAAGGGTTCTAAAATGGAAGGCTGACCCTAGAGGATTGTTCCAGATGGCTGAATTGGCGATTTGGCAGCTTCCACCCGATGAATCGCCGCCCGCCGAGTTTGTGCAGGCGGTGACACCGTATGCGCCACCCGGTATGGCGACCTGTGCGGCTCAGTTGCTCTGGTGGCGGGGGGTTCGTGACCCGGAGGCGCTGGCGGGATGGCTCGATCCCAGTTTCTATGTGCCGACCAGTCCCTTTGCGTTTGGGGAGGAAATGGAGCGGGCGATCGCCCGACTCCAGCAGGCATGGGAACGGCAGGAGGCGATCGCCATTTGGGGAGATTTTGATGCCGATGGAATTACGGCGACGGCGGTATTGTGGGAGGGTCTAGGGCAATTTTTTCCCCAGGGCGATCGCCTCTCCTACGTCATTCCCAATCGCCTGACGGAATCCCACGGGTTGCATTGCAGCGGGATTGAGCGGCTAGCAGCGGCGGGCGTTCGGCTGATGGTCACCTGCGACACGGGCAGCACCAACCTAGCAGAAATAGATTACGCCCATCGCCTGGGGATAGACGTGATTGTGACCGATCATCACACGCTGCCCACCCAGCGACCGCCGGTGGTGGCAATGGTCAATCCCCGCAGCCTGCCTGCGGAGCATCCCCTCGCCACCCTATCGGGCGTTGCCGTTGCCTACAAGCTCGTAGAGGCGCTGTATGAAACGCTGCCTGACGTGCCGACTAGCCCGCTGGATGCGCTGCTGGATTTGGTGGCGATTGGGCTGATTGCTGATTTGGTAGAACTGCGGGGCGACTGCCGCTATCTGGCGCAGCGGGGCATTGCTCAACTTCAGCAAAATCAGGACGTGGCCACGGCTCCGCGCCCCGGCGTGGCGATGCTGCTGGAATTTTGCAAACGATCGGGCGATCGCCCCACTGATATTTCCTTTGGGCTGGGGCCGCGCATCAACGCCATCAGCCGTATCCAGGGCGATGCCCGCGACGGCGTGGATCTGCTCACCAGTCGCGACGAGAGCCGCTGTCGGCAGTTGGCTGAAGCGGCAGAACTGGCAAATGCCCGTCGTCGCGCGCTCCAGCAAGACCTGTTCAAGCAAGTCTCTGCGCGGCTAAGCCAGATGGACTTGTCTACGACTCGCGTGATTGTGCTAGAAGACCCCCAGTGGCCGGTGGGCGTGCTGGGTTTGGTTGCCGGACAAATCGCCCAGGAATATGGCCGCCCGACCGTCTTGCTCAGCAGTGCGGCACCCCTGTCTGGTTCCAAGACTGCTGCTTCGGATGCGGAGATGCATTCTCAGAACCATACTAGGCTGGCGCGAGGTTCCGCCCGTTCTGTCAACCAGATCGATCTCTATGAACTGATGAGCAGTCAGCGGCAATTGCTCAGCAGGTTTGGCGGGCATCCCCTGGCGGCGGGGCTGAGTCTGCCTGTGGAAAATATTCCGCTGTTTGCCGATGGCATCAATCGACAACTCCGGCAACAGGCAGGGGGATCGGGGGCGATCGCCCCGCCTGCGCTGCTGGTAGATTTGACGGTGACCGTTAGCCAGTTGGGAAAAGACCTGTTCCAAACGCTGAAGCTGCTGGAACCCTGCGGCATGGGCAACCCCACACCCAATCTGCTGATTCGCCAGTGTCGTTTTGAAAACGTCCGCAATGAAAACATCCGCGATTTCAAGCAGCGCAAGGTGCGCTACATCAAAACCGAGTTTGAAATCGTGGATGAAACCGGGCAATTTCGCGGCGTGTGGTGGGGGCACTATCGAGACGAGATTCCGCCAGGGCCATGCGACGCGGTGGTGCAGCTAGATGCCAATGTGTTTCATAGGCGATATGAAGTGCGGCTGATGGCGGTTCGGCCTGCTGCGAATGAGTGGCATACTGCTGCGTCTGCCGAAGCCCACTGGCTGCTAGACTGGCGCGGGCAAACCGACTTTCCGGTTGGTGCAACTGAGTTGGAAAACGTGCTGGTGATGACGGACTGCCCGACCCGTTGGAACGATTTGCGCGTGTGGGGGCGGCAGGCCAGGCAAGACGGCAAACGACTGGCGATCGCCTACCAGGTTCCACCCGCTATCGACCCACTAGAATCCTGGCAAACGCTGGTCGGGCTGGCGAAGTATCTCAGCCGCACTGGGCAACTTGCAACGCGATCGCAGCTTTTGCGAAAATTGGGGGTGGGCGATCGCCCCCTGAGAGCCGGAATTCAGGCATTGCAGTCGCTGGGAATGACAGTCACGGCGCAACCCGACGGGTTTCAATTTCAATGGAACCCAGCCGAGCAGTCCACGAAATCGCCTCCAGAGTTTCATCTCAATCTGGCTATTGATGCGTTTCTGTCTGCGGTGGAAGAAGAACAATTTCGACGACAATACTTTGCCACAGTGCCCATTGAGACCATCCGGGCGATCGCCTCCTAGAGGCTCGAAGCGGCTCGACAACTCTCAAGAAGCCTCAAAAATTGATCGAAACCCAAGTCGAACGCTGAAAGCCATTGCTCTCAAAACCATTGATAGTAGCCACTAATGCAGATTGTTTGCAGATTGTATCAATTCCCTCAAGTGGCGCTACAGATGAAATCGCTAGAAGCCTTACCAATGGGGAACTGGCAATCCAAAATCGCAAATCCAAAATCGATATCAGGTATCGCCTCTGGCAATTGCAAATCCGACCGTTTCAAAAGCAGCACAGAAGCTCAATCAAGAGGCTCAAATCAAGAGGCTCAATAGATAGAATAGAAGCTCAAGAAAAAGAGTGCAGACAGCATGACGACTCAGGATCAACGTCTATCTGCACCCTCTCAGCTAACCATGAACGTTGTGCAAGCAAGCACCCTGAAAGCCCTTC